>CAZPRG010000024.1:0-18186 GCA_964588675.1 uncultured Ignavibacteria bacterium | reverse complement strand
CCACTCCGGCCTCGGTTCCCACCCAGATCCGATCGCCGACCACCAGCACGGCCTCCACGTCTTCCTCGCCCGCCAAGGGCTCTCCCAGCCGCCGATAGGTCTCCTTGATCTCTCCCCCGTGCTTGTAGATGAAGAAGAGGGACACCCCGATGTCCGTGCCTATCCACACCTGCTCGCCGTCCACGAAAAGGTTTTTGATCCTCAGACGCCGGCCATCCCTGTCGGCCAAGTAGTATACCCTCCAGTCGTTCTCTCGTGGTCGGTATTTGGTGAGAGTTCCGTTTTGTGAGCCGAACCAGAAAGAGCCGGAAGTATCGATCGCCAAGGTGTGAAGGTAGTTATCCCCCAGGCCGTCCACGTTGTTCAGCTTGGTTATACTGCCGTCGCCGGTGTTCAGAATAGCCACCCCGCCGGTGGTGGCGCACCAGAGTTTCTGTCCATCCAGCAGCACCCGGCTGACCACATTCATGTTGGTGTATGTGGTCCAGTCTCCTTGGGCGGCAAAACCCGAGGAGGCAAAAATGGCAAACGCCAGCACAGCCGTTAGGAACGTGGTCCTCACAATAATCTTCGATCTCATCTTGTATTAGTCCGGTTCAGGCAATCGGAGACTTCCACACTACGGCAGCCAAAGTAACCACGAAGGCAATCAGCAGGCAAGCCTGGGCAAACCAGTCTCCATATCTGGCATAGAAGGTTTTAGCATTCCAACCAGCTCCCGTGCTTTCCTTCAGGGGAATGGAACCTATCACCAGGTCCCTCACGTACAGCCGGGTGGGTTGTGTGACTCTGCCGTAAGGATCGACGAACATGGATATGCCGGTGTTGGCGCAACGGGCCAAGGACATTCGGTTTTCTATGGCTCGAAACACGGCGATCCGGGCGTGTTGAAACGGGCCGTGGGTCTTTCCGAACCAACCGTCGTTGGTTATGTTCACCAGGAAGTTGATACCCCGGTTGACGAACTGCCTGACTAAGGCCGGATAGACCGACTCGAAGCAGATCAGCACCGCAAATTTCCCCTGGGGAATCTGAAAGATGGTATGCTCCTTCCCGCTGGAGAAATCGGATTGCCCCAACTGAATCCTTTTGGTGATGCCCAGATATTCGTCGTAAGGCAGCTTTTCGCTGAAGGGAACCAGATGTATTTTGTTGTACACTGCCGGATGGCTGCCGTGCGGGGTGAACAGAAAAGCCGAGTTGAAGTACTGAATGTTCCCGTCGGCCGCCACCCGATAGTCGTTGGTTCCCACCAAAAGCGGAACGTTCAGCTGGTCGCAGGTCCGCTGCACTTTTTCCAGATACACCTCTTCCCCGGCCAGATAGCAGGGGGCGGCGGTCTCCGGCCAGATGATGAAGTCCACGCTCTCCTTGGCTGCCTCTTTACTCATGTCGATGTAAGTCTGCATATTGTAGTCTAAAAGATCCTGGTTCCACTTGATCTCCGGCTCCATATTTCCTTGGAGCAGGGCGATCTTGATCTGCCCTCCGTCGATCTTCCCGGACATGGCCCAGGTTCCGTAAATATAAGGCACAATCATGAGAATCGCAAAGAGTATGGTTGCCGTCTTCCAACCGGTCCTTCGCCGCAGGAGAAGGTAGACCAAAAGATTCAACAGAAGTATCCAGAACGATGCGGCGTAGTTGCCCCACAAAGACGCGTATTGGATGAGCTTCAGGTAGTAGGTTTGGGTGTATGCCAGGTTGAGCCAGGGGAAGGACATCTCGGTCAAGGACCGGGCATATTCCATGGCCACCCAGAGGAACGGAAAGAGAAGAACTGCCCACTGTTGCCACTTCTTCTGTATGAAGGAAAAAAACCAGCACAAGAAGGCGGTGTAAAGACAAAGAAGCACCAGGGCGGCTATGGCTCCGCCGATTGTGGCCCAGCCCACCCAGAAAAGCAAAAGCGTATTCGAAATCAGACCGAACAAATATCCGATGCCGAAGGAAGGTCCGGGACTTTTGTTCTCCAGCGCCATCAACAGGGGAACTAAAGAGAAGTATGCCACAAACCCCAGGGGGGAAGGGGGAAAGCCAGCGCTGAACAGGATCGCGGAGAGGCACACCAGGTATATGTCTCTTCTCTTCATCGACGAAAGGGTCTCCGGATTTCCCGGGGAAAAGTCGGGCATGAGGAATTGAAAAGCAAGAACAGGTGGTCAAAGGCGCTTGGGTTCATCGCAACTATATACACCGGGCCCTCTTGAGATATTGGGGGCGTTGGTTTGAAGCCATAGGCTCCGATGGTTCCGCGCTCACTCGATGGGGATGCTCACCCGGATGGTAGTTTTCTGGCGGGGAACTGATTCTTTCACCACTATCTTGCCCAGGTGATATTCCTCCACGATCCTCTTAGCCAGAGATAGTCCCAATCCCCAGCCTCTTTTCTTGGTGGTGAATCCGGGTCGAAAGACCTTCTTGTGCAGGCGGGCGGGAATTCCTTTCCCGTTGTCGGTCACCTGGATATAGATGTTTTTTTTCTGGCTGTCCGGACGCGTGGAAACTTCAATCACCCCGGTTCTGGGGTCCACGGCCTCCAGTGAGTTCTTCAGCAGGTTCTCCACCACCCAGCTCAACAATTCCGCGTTGGCGTTCACCGGAGCCACCTCCCCCAGATTCTCTTTTATCACCACGCCCGAGCCGTTGTGGGGAAGTCTCTGCCTAAAGTAAGCGATGGCCTCGGAGACCAAGGCATTCAAATCGGTGGGCTGAAGTTCCGGGAGCGATCCTATCTGCTCGAAACGATGGGCTATTTTCCCCAACCTGCGCAGATCGGCGTGCATTCGGTCGGCCATTTGCTCCAGGCTGGGGTCGGAATCGCCGGAGGGTGCGGGTTCCTCGGGTTGGCATCGGGCCTGGAAAAGCTCCAGCCAGCCCAAAAGCGAGGATATGGGGGTGCCCAGCTGATGCGCGGTCTCCTTGGCCATCCCCACCCAGATGGTGCGCTGCTCCGCCATCTTGATGTTCCTGAAGGTGACGAAAGCAATCAGCAGGAACAGCGTGAGAAGCCCCACCTCCACCAAGCTCATCAGCCTCAGTTGAGAAATGAGCACGGGATCCCCATAGTGCAGATAGTTGATGACCTCCTGCCTGGTGCCGAAGTAAATGGGAATGGGCTGCCGGTGTTTATCCATGCGCCGCGCCAACTCCTTGAGCCTATTTCTGCTCATGTAGGTGGTGTCGTCCCAGGCCACGTCCACCCCGCGCCAGGCCTGAAGCTCGCCCTTGGCATCGGTGACCACTATGGGGAAGTCGCTTTTCTGGATGATCTCCTCGAAGATCACGTCGATTTCCGCGCCGGAGGTGGGAGCCGAGGCAGCCAACTGCCACAGTCGGGCGTAGGTCTGCATGGTTCTGCGGGAGCTCTCCTTTATCTGCGAGATAATGGTCTGCGTGTAGAAGAAGAAAACTGCGGCAATGACCACCACTCCGACGACCAGAAAACCCTTAAACCACATGGGCCACTCATGCTGCCCGCCGAGATATCTTTCCTTTCGCTTGGGCATCAGTCAACTCTTTTCGTCAAGCCGCCCTCAGACAATGTCCGGCCGACAAGGCAGAGCCTGTGTCATCCTGGGCCTGAAGAATCTCGATCCAAGATTCTTCCGCCGCCGCGGCGGAGTCGGACCGGCATCATTGTCATCCTGTCATCCCTAATACGGAAGACGGCTCGGATTACGTTATCTCGTCCATCCCGTCCACGTATGGCCTCAGAGCATCGGGCACGACCACTGTGCCTTTCGCGGTCTGGTAATTCTCCATAAGTGCAATCATGGTTCTGGGCAAGGCCATGCCCGAGCCGTTCAGGGTGTGTACGTACTGTGGCTTGCCTCCACCTTTGGATCGATACTTGACCTGCATCCTGCGAGCCTGAAAATCCTCGAAGTTGCTGCAGGAAGATACCTCCTGGGAATTGCCCAATCCCGAACACCAGGCTTCGATGTCATAGCATTTGGCAGCACTGAAACTTAGATCCCCGGTGCACAGAATTCTGACCCGATAAGGGAGATTCAGTAGCTGAAGTACCTCTTCTGCATTCTGAAGGAGAGTCTCCAACTCGTCATAAGAGGTTTCCGGCCTGACGAACTTGACCATTTCCACTTTGTCGAATTGGTGCACCCGGATCATTCCCCGGGTGTCCTTTCCGTAAGTGCCCGCCTCCCGCCGGAAACACGCCGTGTATGCAGTGTAATAGATGGGCAAGTCCTCTTCCCTGAGGGTCTCCTCGCGATGCAGGTTGGTCACCGGCACTTCCGCCGTAGGTATCAGAAACAGGTCGTCCTTTTCACAGAGATACATGTCCTCCTCTAACTTGGGCAACTGACCGGTGCCGGTCATGCTGGGCCGGTTGGACAAAAAAGGAGGCAAGACTTCGGTATACCCGTGTTTCTTGGTATGCAAATCCAGCATGAAGTTGATCAATCCCCTTTGCAGTCTGGCACCCTTTCCGGTGAGCACCAGAAAGCCGCTTCCGGTTATTTTGGCGGCTCGAGGCAGATCCAGAATTCCCAGAATCTGACCCAATTCCCAGTGAGGCCGGGGCTCGAAATCGAACTTGGGAAGCTCACCCCAGGTTTTGACCACGACGTTGGCCTCCTCATCCGCGCCCACCGGGACGGACGCGTGCGGCACATTGGGAATGGTCAGAAGGAGGCCGTTGATTTGCTCCTCCAACTGCCGCAGTTGGTCGTCCAGAGACCCGATCTGCTGGGAGACTTTCCTCATCTCGGCGATCGTGGAATCGGCGTTTTGTTTCTCCTTTTTCATGTGAGCGATCTTCTCCGAGACCACGTTTCGCTCATGCTTCAGCTCATCCGCCTGAATGAGCAGCCTCCGCTTTTTCTCATCCAGACTCAAAAGCAGGTCCAAATCCGCCTTCTCCCCCTTGTTCTTTATGGCCTGCCTCACCTTGTCCGCGTTTTCTCTGATGAATTTCATCTCCAGCATAAAGTACCCTTTCCATGAGTGGGCTATCGCACAAATACGGAGGCGAATCGCTTGATGATTATCCGCAGATCGAGGAGCAGGGACATGTGCTCCAGGTAGTACAGGTCGTTCCTGAGACAATCCTCGGCTGCCTGCTCATAACCTCCGGACCCGGCTTGAACTTGCGCCAAGCTGACCAGGCCGGGCTTGACATTTAATCTCTTCGGCAGGAGCGGCAGTCCGTTTGATAGATTCTGGATCATCGACCCGGACAACGGCTGCGGTCCCACCAGGTTCATTTGACCTTTCAGGATGTTGATCAGAACCGGGACCTTCTCCAAGCCCGAGTTTCTGAGGAACTTGCCCAGAGACGTCAAATCACGGCCAACCTCCTCTTCCGGCTCACTTGCTTCCGGGGAGTCGGCAGAGACCCGGAAGTGGTAGACCTCCAAAGGCCTTCCCGTCTTTCCCAAGTACCTGCATCTGACTATAGGCTTGGCCTTGAATTTCAGGAAAACCAAAAGAGTCAAAAGCAGCCATACAGGCGATAGCAAGATCAGAAGCACGAGAGAAACCAACCCGTCGAAAACCCGCTTGATGAGCCATTCCCAGGTTCTCATTTGACTGGGAAATATCCTGGACAAGAATTCCGTGCGAAGCGGCACGGTATGGTAGCCCCTGGTGAGGCGGTCCAGCCCCGAGACCACTTTGAAAGATATCTCCAGATTGTGCACTGAATTCATTATCTCCTGTAGCGAGCCTTTCCAGTCCGGCTCAACCGCGATGAGGATATCCTGGATTTTATTGACTCTGGCCACTTCATCCAGATCGTCCAAGTCTCCCAGGATCTGGGTCTTCGGCGGCGAGGAGGAAGATACCGGATTTTCCCCATAGGCGACCATTAAGCCCATCACCTGGTAACCATATCCGGGATTGTCTATGAGCTTCTGCAGAAGACATTTTGCGGTGTTTCCAGTTCCCACGATTAAAGCCCTACGGGTGCCGAGTCCCAAGAAGCGCACGTTACGTGCCAGATAACCCACCAGACCGCGCCCCAGAACCAGCCCGCTGGCCAGCACTAAGGCGTAAATCGAAAGCAGGATCCAGGATTTGACCAATAAGTAAGCCGGATCGAGGGTCAATACCAAAAAGAGGACTATGCCCACGCCCAGGGCTTTTACGGTGGCCTTCAGATCGTCTCTGAACCGAGAGTCGCCCGAGACCTCGTATAGTCCCAGCACTGCGAACAGGTTTATCCAGAAGATGGTGATCCATATGGCCGGCGCGGCGTATTCGGAAAGCGGGATGATCCAGGGATTGACGAAAAGGCCGGAGTGGAATTTCACCCAGAGGAAGAACAGGAATGCTGCGTTGATCATGATGACATCCGACAGCACCAGTATGAGCTTCTCCCAAACATTGACGAAGTTCCTTTGCAGATGGACACCGAAGATGACTAAGAACAACCAAACGAACACGGTGACCAGCATCCGCAGGGGAGACTCGAAGAAGAAATGCAGCAGAATCCCCAACCCCCCCAACAAGAAGCAGAAGAGATAAATCCACAACACCACACCGGTGTTTTGCATGCCCAGGCTCGCTATTCTTCGGGGCGAGTTGTTGTAATCGCCCACGTAGACTTTTCTTCCCTCCCTTAATCTTATCAAGGTAACGAAGGTGATGTCGAATATGGGATAACTCAAGATCACGATGGGGACCAAAAGCGAGGAATAAGAAGGATTCCCTCGCGCGAAGAGGATACCCAGGCAGGCCAGGACAAAGCCGTTGAACATGCTCCCGGCATCGCCCAGGAATATCTTGGCCGGAGTCCAGTTGTACCTCAAGAATCCCAGAAGCCCTCCCATGAGAGCCAGCGCTAGGATTGCGCTCTCTGTCTGATGATCGAAAATGGCGATGATCAAGAATGCTCCGGCAGAGATGAAGGAGATGCCCGCGCACAGCCCATCCATGGCATCCAGGAAATTGACGGCGTTTATTAAGCCCACGATCCACAGAATCAAAATCAGCACATCCCAACTGGAGCCGGTCAGTATTCTCGTATTGTGGCTTATTATCAAGAACAGTGTGGCTGCGATGATCTGCCCCAGAAGCTTGTAGCTCGGGGAGAGACCCTTCTTGTCATCCACCAGACCGAAGGCTACCACCAGCGAGCCACCCACGAGAAGCCCCAGCGAGTCTGCGTTGAAAGACAACCCGAAGGCAAAGAGAGCAAGCAGCAACGCGGACCAAAATCCGACAAAGAGGGCTAACCCTCCCAAAAGAGGCGTGGGCTGAGAATGGATCTTTACCTCAGAAGGATAGTCCAGAAAATCATGTTTCCTAGCCAGTTTGATCAACTGGGGAGTCATGAATAATACCAGACCGAAAGAAAGAAAGAAGGCAACGACGTACGACATCCTGACTTCTCTACTCCTGGCACCGGCGCCTTTCGAAACCCGGCTTATTCTTCTTCAGCAGCTCAGTGTACAGGTTCTCAATTTCCTGGATCATTCTCTTACGGTGTAGACGGGGATAGACCTTTCGCCGGCCGCTTCTCCCTAAGCTCTCGCGCTCCCTAGGGCTTTTGAGCAACCTGATTATTGATTCGGCCAGCCCATCGACATCGCCAAAGGGGACGGATATTCCATTCACTCCCGGCTCAATGAGGTCTCTGACTCCTCCCACATCATAGGCCACCACAGGAGTCTGCGATGCCATAGCCTCAATCACGGCTACAGGCAATCCTTCGTTGAGGGATGTCAAGACCAGGATGTCCAAGTCCGCATATATTCTCGGAAGGTCTTCTCGAAAGCCACAGAAAATGACGTTATTCTGAATACCCAGGCTATTGACTAGATCCCGCAATTCACTTTTCAGCATTCCATCGCCCACCACGATGAATTTTGCTTTCGGTATTGCCGCTATGACCTTACGGGCGGCCTGGAAAAGATAGAAGTGACCCTTCACCGGAACCAATCTGGCGACGGATCCTATGAGTGGATCACTTGGGTCCAGGCCCAGTTCAGACCGGAACTTACCTTGTTCTCCTTCGAGATTCAGTAATGCATCCAGCTCCAGTCCTAAAGGAACATTCACCAACTTTCGCCACGGAGCTATCTTGTATCGGAAAAGCTCCTCCTTCTGGCTTTCGGTAACAGCGATTATTCTGGTCGTGATTAGACTCAACACCCTCTCTGTCAGGATTACAAGCTTCGTCCTAAGGGCACCGAAATATCCGCGAAAGAGATGGCCGTGAAAGGTATGGATGATAATCGGCACGCCTGCCAATTTCGCCGCTACCCTGCCCAAGGCACCGGCTTTAGCCGAGTGGGTATGGACAATATCCGGCCTTTCCTGGCGCATCCTTCTGTACAATTCGACAAAGGCAGCCAGATCATCCCAGAAAGCCATTTCTCTCTTCAACCGGCGAACCAGAAGGGGGGTCACCTGCTTTTGAATAAGCAGATTTTCGAGATTTCCTTCATCTGCGGCTTCACTTCCCTTTATCAGTGTCACATCAAATGCCTCTTTGTTCAGGTGAGCCGCCAGTAGGATGCAGTGAACGGAGGAACCTCCCACGCTTAACCTGGTGATTATCCGGAAGACTTTGGCCTTTTTTCTCATCCCCATCAGCTCTCGCCAGAGGTAGCAATCTGCGGTTAGACTTCCTTGCTATGACGTTTCCTGTCTCAGCAAGTCCCAATATATCGCCTCAAGTCTCTCCACCATATCTTCCAAGGAGAACAAGGTCTCTGCCCTTCTTCTTCCCTGCTTCCCCATCTGCCGGCACAACTCTGGATTCTGCAACAAATGCACCACCTTGTCCGCTAGCATACGAGGTTTACCTGGCGGTACGAGGAAACCCGTCCGTCCGTCCACGACTATCTCGGGCAGTCCTCCCACATCAGTTGCCACCACCGGCAGACCGGAAGCCATAGCCTCCACAGCCGCCAAACCAAATCCTTCCCAGTTGGAGGCCAGAACAAACAGGTCGAGAGTCCTGAGCAGACGTGGTATCTGCGACGGCTTTTTTGCCCCCAGAAAATCGACTTCGCTGGAAATACCCAACCGGGCCGACAGTTTCTCAAGATTGTCCTTTTCGCGTCCCGTTCCGACTATTGTCAGTCTTGCTCCAGGAAACCTCTGTTTCACGTAGGGCATGCTCCTCAAAAGCGTTTCATGCCCTTTGGAGGTGTGCAGGCGTCCGACCGACCCTATCATAATGCGGTCCCTGCCCCGTGAGATTTCAGGACCATCCATCGAATGGAAGAGATTCAGGTCGACGGCATTATGTAACACATGAATCTTGGCAGGTCGATATCTCTCTTCGGTCGTCATGTATTGCTTGACTGCGCTCGAAATGGCAATGAGACTATCGTTAAACACGGCCGTCTTTCTCTCAATCCAGTCAACTAACCCTTTGTGCTTGTGGTAATAAGCATAGTGCCTGGTGGTAATGATCCCGCGAACACCAGCCAACTTCGCCGCTAGGCGTCCGACTATTGAAGCGTGCACCAAATGAGTGTGCACGATTTCGATTTTTTCTCTTCTGATCAGAAGAAGAAGCCTGATTAGCAGCAATGGGTCTATCCCTTCTTTTCGACTCAAATCAATCACCTTCACCCCGCTCTCCCGAATCTCGTCTGCCAAGGTGCCCCCACCATAAATGTAACCCACCACCACATGAAATCTTCTCTTGTCCAGCCTTCGGGTAACGTCAACCAGCAATCTCTCTGCTCCTGCCGGATCCAGGGACGTGATTAGATGCAGAAGATTTGTTTTTCGCATGTGAGGACTATGAGCCAGTGTGTTGTTTCTCTTGAATCCCAACTGACTCGTCAGTCAGAAAGGTTATGGTTTGCGCGGGTTGACGCTTTACGTTCGCATTGTTTAGAAACTTTCTCATCCAGGTCAACCAAGATGTCGCTCAGTCGTCCTGTCAGTCGTTGTCGTTCGAATCGGGTGATGAAATTCCAGTTTGGTCTTACCTGTAACCGCCCCTGTTTGAATCTGTCATAGCAATCCAAGATCTTATCCTTGATTCCTTTGATGTCGTCGTGATCTACCACGATGGCACATCCGCTCTCTTCAATGAAGTCTCTCACCGGACCATCTTCCGTCAAGGCAAGGATTGGCTTCCCGGTGGCCAAATACTCATATAACTTCCCAGAGACACTGCCCCGAGTGCTGCCACCACCTTTCGTAGATCTTACAATCAGAAAGAGGAGAACATCAAACCTTTTCATGAGGTTCCTGGCTTGTTTGTGCGATACGAATCCGGTACAGCGGATTGTATCCCGCAGATCATACTCATGAGCTATCTGGTCGACGAATTCTCTGCTAGGTCGATCCATGTTTCCAACAAGAAAAACAACCATATCTTTGGTCTTATGGGGATGTTCTCTTTTCAAATCTGCTAGAGCTTTCAGAAAATAGTAGGGGGTTCGCCCAGAGTGGATTCCCAGAGTACCCACATGTCCGAGACAAAACCTTGGATTCGTAGTCTCTTGTTTGGTGATTATGAAGTCGTCCGAATCATAACCGTTTGGGATCACGTCGAATTTATCCCTGCCGATGTCCGGGTAGATTCCCATCAGGTCCTCGGATTGTGGTTTTGAAACGTTGAGAATCTTATCCGCAGATTTCAACACTCTATGCTCCATGCATCGTGAAACCTGTAGATGAGTCCTAGTCGGGGGTTTTGTATGCGGATGCAGAGTCCATAAGTCGCGCAGATCGACGACCCAAGGCTTCCGGAAGATCAATTTGGCGATTAGGCCCACCAAATGCACAGAGAATGGTGGCGAAGTAGAGAAAATCATATCAAACTTCTCTCCTCTACATCTCCTCAGAAGCATAGCCAGAGAGGCAAACGGTAGCCATCCTATTCGATTGTCGGGAATGAAAAGAAAGTTGTTCAGCCTGGTATCGAGGCGGTCTCTGGGCGTAACGTCAAACTCGACTCCGGTCCTGTTTCTTTCGGGTCTGCAAGAATCACGTAGCTTTTCTACCGCGGAAACCAGCAGATGATGGAGCTTGGAGGGTTCTATAGTATGAGTCCGGATGATGGGAGTGTGGGTTGGTATCTCCTCCGACAGCTCCCGATCGAATATCCTGAAATCAGGATTCTTCAGTGTCAACACCGTGGGTTGCCACCCAAAATGAGGTAGGTATTTGACAAACTTCAAAACGCGCTGAACCCCAACCCCACCCATGGGCGGGAAGAAATAGGATATGACTAGGATTCTCTTCATCTCTGCAAGACCTCTCGTCGGCCGGCATACAGAACCCATATTCCGGCAACCGCGAACCAAAGCTCGTAATTGCTCCATGCGGCACCACTGAACTGAGAATTCACCAAAGAGAAGACCAAAAGGGCAAAATAGGTTCTGCTGAGGCTCAACTCCCTGAAGGAGCTGACCGTGGCTCTGACCAACCTTGTGGCCAAGTATGCCGCGTAAAGGACAAAGACTGAGATCGCTGAGAGTCCGAAAATACCCAGTTCACTGGCAAACTCCAGGAATATGTTGTGAGGATAGCCCAAGACATTGAAGTGACCGAAACCACCAGTCCCCACTCCTGTCAAGGGATTCTCAAAGAAAAGAGTCTTGGCCGTTTCAAAGGCGCGGAGACGAAGAAATGTGGTTATATCAAACCCTGAAACTAGACTAAACATCCTGTCCCAGATGTGCTGCGGGGCAATAGTAACGGAAATCCCGAGAAAGGCCACAATGAGCAGAAAAAACAGTACTTTCCTGAAAAGACCGAATCGCCCTTTTTGCAGAACAAAGAAATAGAAGAGAAGGGTTATCAAGAACGCCAAAAACGGCCCTCTAGAAGCGGCCGAATACAGAAGGAACACCATAAAAGGTATGGAGGCCAGACAGACCAGCTTCACTCTCTTGCTACAAGTTTGATCCAGCAAAAACAAAGTTGCAAACACGGACATTCCCATTCCCCTGGCGAACCAGATGGGATTCTGGCCGGGCAGAGCGAATCTGGTGATACTACCAGTGCCTGTACAGGCGATGTAAACGATAGAAGCAGCAGTGGCAACCATTCCTATCAGAGCAATTGCCCCCATCAGATTCTCTTGTCTGTTCAGATCACCCGTGAAGAGCATAGTCGCGAAGAAAATGAAGAAATTCATGCTTAAGTACTTGCCAGCTCTTATCAGTCCCTCGGAAGGCAGGGGTGAATATGATAAACCCAAGAACAACATCAGTCCAATCAGGACGACCAGACTGGGCAGAATTCCAAATCGCCACCTTATGCTGTGATTGAAAACATAATGTGTCAAGCCTACGCTCGAGAGCACGACAGCCAGCGGCGTAATAATATAGGGAATCTGCATACCCCTCCAGAAGAATCCAGCCAGATACAGTCCGTTCACCAAGACCGCTATCCCCAACTCCGGTGCCCTATAGACTCCGGCCAAAAGAATCACCGCGGCCGCTAAACCAGCAGCATACGACGGGTACGTGCGGAGCGCAAATGTGACGCCCACAACGAAGAGAACCACCGCCAAAGAGCATCTCTTGTCGATTTTGGACAATGGCCTATGGGTGTAGACAAGCTGCATTTCCCCGTACAGACTCATCTCCTATTCCCCATGAACTTAACAGGGATCAGTTTCCGGTAGTTCGATCTAACGAAGTCGATTTCGCTCTTTCTCATCTCCTTGAATAATAACAGGGATGCACAATATGCGCAAGTGCCTATGGCTGTCAAGAGTACCAGATTCGTAACGGAGACGGCCAGGTGCGACTTGATGACTGTTAGAAGCGCCGCCATGCCACCCGCGGACAGCAATACCCTCACCATAGACTTCATGGGAGCAAGCCAGGGCATGAACGATCGGGATATTGCTATGCCTAAAATCAACAGAACCAAATAAGAAACGACCTTCGCTAGCCCGGCACCCATGTAACCGAATCCGGGAATTAACAGAACATTGAGTAGTACGTTGACCAGGCCTGCGATGAACAAAGTCAATGCAAAAACGGAGGTTTTCCTGTGAAGCTCGAAGCTTTTCCCAATGTACTGAAACAAACCCTGGGCAATCGAGCAGAAGGCAAACAGTGGTACCAGCTTGAAACACTCAAAGAAGTCAGCCCCGATGAACAAAGAGAATATGTCTTTGCCCAGGATTGAAATGCCTGCAAAGATGGGGACGCATAGAATTAAAAAGTAACGACTCAGTTCGCCGATTAGGTGTTGAGTGACTTCTTTACCCTTTGTCTCCCAGGTCAAGACTATGACGGGATAGGCTGCCAGCATTAAGGTAGAGTATACCAGCCCCAAGGTTCTGTCTACGACCGAATAACTCACTGAGTAGATGCCCACGTCTTCGGCTGTCTTGAAGTACTGTAACATGTACCTGTCGGAGAGAATCAATACCCATGCCGATAGTGAAGATAGAGCCAAAGGGAAGCCATATTTCAGGAAGTCCCAGGTGATTCTTGACGAAAAAGCCCTCCAGCTCAATCTTGCCGTGAGAGAAAGCCTCTTTAACATGAGTACAACAAGGAAGAGGCTTATAAAGAGCATGCTCCACAGCAGGCTGATCGCACCAACATTGAAGAAATGCACTAGGGCTAAGGCGATAAGGAACCTGCCTGTTGATGAGATGATCTCGTATTTAGAGTACGCGGATGCCCTGAATGATGCCCTGAGAAAGAACAGCAGTGTTAGGTAAGTGGACCAAAACAAATGACACAGCGCGCCCAATCGAAGAAAAGGAACTAGCTTCTCTGGAATCAGTGCTTCGAAGATCAGAAGTCCCGACAAGTACAGTAGCACTGTGGCTAGATTGAAGATCAATAAAGACAAAATGGTCGTGCTGAGGAATTCATCCAAATGGTGCTGCAGCCGGAATTCCGAATAGAACCTAACCACCGAGTTGGCGATCCAACTGGAGCCAACTATGTTCATGACCGTGATAGTGGTCAGCACGATGAAGTAGTTTCCAAAGTCTTCCGGGGAGAAAATGTGCGTAAAGACCAACAAGCCTATAAAGTTCACCGCCGCCGGAACGATCTTTCCGGGGACGTAGCGCACCGTGTCTCTGCCAGTGTGTTTCAAAATCGACTCGACCAAGATCGCTCCCTCGCAGGAACCATTTTTCTAATCTGCGGAGTGTCCCCGGCAGACGGTTTTTGGTATCTGCCGGTGGACCCCTTGGAGAACATCATTCACCGTAATTTCCTTCATGCATTCCAGACTACCCTCAAAACAGCTCGAGAAGTCTTGGCCGCCTGTGACGGTGTCCGGCCGGTAACAGGGACTGCAAGGGACGTGCTTCCAAATGGCCAGGTGTTGCTTGCCCCTGGGGGCAACCAATCGCGGATCGGAAGGACCGAAGATGCCCACCGTAGACGTGCCCACGGCAGCTGCTATATGTAGCGGGCCGGAGTCGCCGCCGATGAAGAGTTGGCACCGTTGAAGAACCGCCGCCAACTGCTTGAACGTGGTCTTGCCGACTAGGTTGACTGCCGGACTCTGTATCTGCGAGATAACGTCATTTATAACTTCTTCGTCTCCTGGCCCACCCACCAAAAGCACCTTCACCTGAAAGCGTCGAACCATCTCGTCGATTAGGCGGGCAAATCGATCCGCGGGCCAACGCTTGGTGGGCATAAAGGTGCCGGGGTTCTTTCCGCCTCCGGGCAGTACGGCGACCATTTTGTCGCCGGGCTTCAGACCATTAGCACGCAGCAGCTCGGAAGCATAATCCCGTTCGTTGTCCCCGACTTGCATTTCGGTCCACAGGCCGGCGGGACTAAGCCCCAAACAGCGCACCACGTCCAGATAGCGATCCACTTCGTGCTTGCCGACCTCATAAGCCACTTTTCGGGTCAAGAACCGACCTTGTCCGTGGTAGTCAAAGCCAACTCGATTAGGAATTCCGGCCAATAGAGCTAACAGACCAGCAAAGGAAGTTCGGTGAAAGATGACCGCCAGATCAAACCTCTTCCGGCGAAGTCGGCGTAGGCAGCTCAAAGTGCTCAGCCAGGCTCGCCAGCGATCCGACGAATGTCGCGGAGCGTCGTACACGATGACTTCATTCAGATTAGGGTTATCTTCGATCACGCCTTTGCTCCAGCTGCCCACTAAGTACGTCAGGTGTGCCCTGGGAAACCCCAGCCGCAAAGCCCTCACCGCAGGCGTGGTGAAAAGCACATCGCCCACGGAGATCAGCTTGATGATAAGTAGCCTTTTTGTCTTCCTATCTCCCATGCCCAAGTCACAATGCCTTTTGGTTTGCCAGAGACCTCCCATAGCCAAAGTCGGACAGGAGTAAGGACCAATAGCCCAGGAACCTCTGGTGCGCGTCTTGCTGATCGGCGTTCACCTGTGCGTTTCCGAACCAATAAAGCGATCTGATGGCCAAACCGGTGAATTGGATCAGCCTGAGGAATACCGTTCTGTAAAGCGGATGATATTTCCGATAGAGCAGAAACTGGCTTCGGTAGGAAGAGTACATGGCCTGCCGGACGTTCTTCTTTCCGCTCTGATCATGGTGATGTATCACCCGGGTATGGGGTATGGACGCAATCCCCCAGCCTCTGCCAGCGGCCCGGCGGCAGAGATCCTCGTCTTCGCTGTAAAGAAAGAAGGACTCATCAAAGCCACCCACTTGGTCAAGGACCTCTCGCCTGACAACCATGGCTCCTCCGCAAACCCGCTCTGGAGGTCTCTGTGAACTGACGTAATCCGAGAAAAACGGAGCAGTCAACCTGTTCCGAGGCAACAGGAAATGAAGCAACCAGGCTCTACCCAGAGCATTGGTTAATGTGGTGAATCGATAGAAAGAAATCTGACTTCTTCCGTCCGGGTAATAGAGATAACAACCGCCGATGCCCACGTCCGGATGCGATTGCATAAAATCCACGACCCTCTCGAATGTACCCGAAGTGAGTTCCGAGTCGGGATTGAGAAAGAACAGATACTTGCCCCCAGAAATCGCGATGCCCTGATTGCAGGCTTTGGCAAATCCGCGATTCTCGGAGTTGACGATCAGCCTCGCCTGTGGAAACTTCTGTCTCACCATCTCCAGACTGCCGTCATCCGAGGCGTTGTCTATCACTATCACTTCGGACTCCCGACCTTCGAGATGAGAGAATACCGAATCCAAACATCTCTCCAGCAATTGTCTGACCTTCCAGTTTACTATGATGACTGAAAGCAGCATTGGTCAAACCGATTTGAGTTGTGCTTTCATGGCGGATTAGATTGCGACCATGCTGAAGAGAGATCTCCTCGCCAAGTGCAAAAGATCAAGAGTTGACATTCCTGCCGGATATGATCTCCTCAAATTGATCCACAGCCTTCTGCCAGGTAAACTCCTGAATCCGACGGTGACCCGCTTGGGCCAGCCTCAACCGCAAGTCTTCATCTACCAGCAGCCTTGCCAGATTAGAGGCCAAGGCTTCCACATCTCCCGGAGCGGACAAGAGCGCGGTGACTTCATGTTCCGCGTACTCCCGGATGCCCCCGCAGTCCGTGGAGACCACGGCGCATCCGCAAGCCATAGCCTCGGCAGGGGGGAGGGCAAAGCCCTCGGCCAGACTGCTGCAAAGGTAGATCGCACACCGGTTGTAGATCTCCACCAAAGTTTCCTCCGACACATTACTTCGGTAGGTGATCCAAGACGGGAGACGCCGGGGACCGGCTCTGGGTCCAAACAGTATCGCTTCCAGGCCGGGATATCGGATCTTGCACATCTCCAGCGCACGCAGCCCTTTGTCGGAAGCCTTGTAGTCCAGCCGGGAGTACAACATGGCCACCTTTCCCGATCGGGAGCCAATGCCGTTCAGCATGTGGAACCTCTCATGATCGATTCCGATGGGCACGGGAGTTACATGATCGGCTCCGCTCTGGATCAGCTTTTGGGAAAGCCAGTCGGAGATGGGTATCTTATGCAAGGGAGCTCTCCAGGTGGCTTCCAATCTATCTTTGGGCCCCAGCCACGGGTCGAAGTCCATAACCAGATAGAACTTCCGCCCCTTCTCGGGAGCGTAGCCAACCACCCGTTCGGCGGTCTGCCAAGCGGAAGCGACTATGGCGTCTCCGTCGGGGATGAATCTCTCATCCAGACTCCGTACTAACAGCATATTGACCTCTGGAGGCATCTTGAGCCAACCTACCCGCGGAAGGCCAGTCAAACGATTCGCGGCCAACACCACCGGCGTGGCCAATCTCTTCTTCAGACTGGCTCTATTCGGAGAACGGAGCAAGGGATGGACCACGTTAACCCGATGCCCTCTCTGTGAGAGGCGGTTGGCATACTCATACACCACCCGAAAGCCTCCCACGGGCTTATTCCTGGCCATTCCGGGTAGAAGGAAGGTTAGTATCATTTCATTCGCTGAACAGCGAGCAGATTCTGCTCGCCAGTCTTGGCTTGAGGTGAACCGTCACCGATTCCACCTCCGCCCTTTTCAAATAGGTCGTTTTCGCCAGCGCCGACAGATAACAAATCGCAAAAATAGCAGACTCCAACCCAAGCCAGAGAACACGGCCCCAGTTGCTTGAGAAGAAAGCCAGGTTCTTCATGTAAAATCCCGCGCCAAAGGCGATCAGGGCGGCGAGGACAGCCGAGAGAAAGGGTTTTAAGTAAACCCGTTTTGCGAAATCGGAGAATCTGATGTCAAACAGCTTGTGAAACGTCATCAGAAAATACGACGCAGCCAGTACGGCGGTGACCAGCACGCTAATCAACACGCCCCGGTATCCTATCACTTGGACCAGGACGATGCTTAAGACCAGCTGCGTGACCAAGGCCAGCACGGCGTATCTGGTTTCGTACTCCGGTTTGCCGATTCCCCTCACCATGGAGGTCCCCATGCCGGTCAAAACGTTTATGCCGTAACCGATAACCAGGATCTGAAAAGCCAGGACGGCGAAGCCGAACTGGTTTCCCACCCACAGGTCGAAGACCTCACGTGCCACGATGATGGAAAAAAAGATCAGCGGGAAAACCATCAGGCTGACATACTTGGATCCACGGTGATACAATCGCATAAGCCGCTCCTGATCGTTGCCGGCGTCCAACTCGGATACGGCCGGAACCAGAGCCGTCAAAAGAAGCATGGGAAGCGTGCGTACGGCATTGGCCGCCTTCTGTCCCAACTCATAAAAGGTCACGAAGCTCAATCCCAGAAAGTGGCTTAGAATGATTTTATCCGCCTGGGAGTGAACCATGACGGCGAAGTTGCATATCTGCATCTTGGTGCCGAAGCTGAACAGCTTCCG
>CAZPRG010000023.1:0-18213 GCA_964588675.1 uncultured Ignavibacteria bacterium | reverse complement strand
GACTCTACCAACTGAGTTACTCCCGCGTGCTTTCTGATTCTGTGTTCTTAACCAGTGACCATCCCGCCAGAGGCGGGAGACTCTACCAACTGAGTTACTCCCGCGTGCTTTCTGATTCTGTGTTCTTAACCAGTGACCATCCCGCCAAAGGCGGGAGACTCTACCAGCTGAGTTACTTCCGCATGATCGGTTCATAGTTCACAGTTCATGGTTGGTAGTTCACCCCCTCGTTCTAAATTTGCTATGAACAACGAACCACGAACAGAATCAATGGAGAGGGAAGGATTCGAACCTTCGAAGGCATCAGCCGACAGATTTACAGTCTGTTCCCTTTGGCCGCTTGGGTACCTCTCCAAATCCGCAAGATCAAAGCAGAATTCGCTGCGCCGCATTATCATCTAAACAAATCGGACTCGCATGAGGCCCGCTGAACTCTGCACCTGATTTTCTTTTCTCACATAATACGGACTTACCGACCGTTTGTGAATATATTCCTTCCGGGACAAAAAGCAAGAAGAATCGACCGCCAATTCCGGATAGAATCTGCCACGCTGCACTCGACAAACTCGGGCTTGCGAAACGAAAGGGCTTGATCTATTCCCGGCTGAACGTATCTTTGTATATCATGTGGTATTGACCGTACCTATTCCTGACGGAGGCACCAAAGAAGATGAAAGAGTTCACGGAAGTCGCCATTGAAGCCGCCCTGAAGGCAGGGAATATCCTCACCCGGCATGCGGGCAAGGTCGAGCAGATTGGATACAAGAGCGAAGTCGATCTGGTCACCGACGTGGACTATCTCTCGGAGCAGACCATCATCAAGATTATCCGGGACGCGTTTCCCCAACATGCAATCCTGACCGAGGAAGCCGGCACACGGAAGTCCGAATCCGCCTACAAATGGGTCATCGACCCGCTGGACGGAACCACCAACTACGCTCACAACTTCCCCTGCTACTGCGTCTCCATTGCTCTGGAGAAGGATGGCGAGATCATTCTAGGGGTGGTCTACAACCCCAATCTGGACGAGCTCTTTACGGCGGAGAAGGGCGCCGGAGCGTTTATCTCGAAGGGTCAAGAGTCGCAGGCAAGCAGACGGAAGATTTCCGTATCCCAGACGAGTGAACTATCGCGGAGCCTGTTGGCCACAGGGTTTCCTTACGATATCCGGACCAGCTCTATCGACAATCTGGATCATTTCCGGGATTTCTACAAACGAGCGCAAGGTATAAGAAGGGCCGGCTCGGCCGCTATGGACCTGTGCTATCTGGCAATGGGCAGGTTCGACGGGTTCTGGGAGTTGAAGCTCTCCCCCTGGGACATGGCGGCGGGAAGTCTGCTGGTCACGGAGGCCGGAGGCAAGGTGACGGATTTCTCCGGCGGAGCCTTCAATATATATATGAAAGAGATTCTGGCCTCGAACGGGAAAACACACCAACAGATGATAGAGGTACTCAAACCCGCATCCTGAAAGCGGAGCGTCGGCGGATCCAACGGGAAGGCCGACGTGTTTGCTCTTCTGGATTTCTGGTTTCTTTAATCCGTTTAATCCGTTCGATCCGTTGACAACTCCTGTGAAGTTATATCTAAAGCATCACGTCCCTATGGGTCCTCAGGCCCTGCACTGTGGGAAAACGAATGATTCTCTTCGAACGCATGGTGATTTGATCAGGAGGAGAAAATGAAAACCAAAGACAATACCATCTTAATCACCGGCGGAGCAACCGGCATCGGTCTGGCTCTTGCCGAAGTCTTGCTGAAAGAAGGCAACCAGGTAATCATTTGCGGCAGACGCGAGGAGAAGCTTCGTGAGGCGAAGAACAAACTGCCGAAGCTCCACATTAAGGTCTACGATGTCGCCGGCGAGGAACATCGAAACGACTTGTTTCGGTGGACCACAGCCGAATTCCCCAACACCAACGTCCTGGTCAATAACGCGGGCATTCAACGACAGATCGACTTGAAGAAGGGAACCGAAGAGCTGCAAGCCGGCGAAGATGAAGTCGAAATCAACTTGCATGCCCCGATACACTTATCCGCCTTGTTCATTCCCCATTTGGTCAAACAAAAGGAAGCGGCAATCATCAACATATCCTCCGGGTTGGGCTTTGTCCCTATCGCCATCATGCCCGTGTATTGCGCGACCAAAGCAGCCACACATTCGTTCAGCATGTCGCTGCGACATCAGCTGAAAGACACGTCTATCAAAGTGTTCGAGATTATTCCACCAACCGTAGACACCGAATTGGACAAAGGCGCCAGAGCACGAAGAGGCCAGAAGGATCGAGGCATCAAGCCCGACGAGGTGGCTTCGGCTGCGCTGCCCGCTTTGGCCGCGGATCAGTATGAGCTGGCTGTGGGCAGAGCCGCATGGCTGCGCATGGAATCGCGGAAAGAGCCTGAGCAGATATTCCAGATGATAAACTCACATTAGGCAGCTCTCTTGCGCCCGAGTTGCGATTCTCGTGGAGAACACATGAGACACGTCAGTCCGTTTGGAAAGACCTGGTGATTTGACCAATGTTATCACGCAAACAGGCTCGCGACTTTTACGACAGGCTGGGCTCGAAGCAAGATTGGCAGAGCTTCTACGAAGACCCGGCGGTCGCCGATCTGATCGCTCATTTGTCGCTTGCCGCGGCCGCATCGGTGATCGAGTTCGGTTGCGGAACGGGCCGCCTGGCCGAGTTGCTCCTTGCGCATCACTTGCCAAAGGAAGCGACCTACTTGGGCATCGAGATAAGCTCGACCATGGCGCGGCTGGCGCAGCGCCGGTTGGCCCGGTTCGGCAAAAGGGCCAAGGTGCTGTTGACCAAAGGCGAAATACGGTTGGGCGTCAAGGCAAGCAGCTTTGATCGTTTCCTTTCCACCTATGTGCTGGACCTTCTCACAGAGGACGATATCCGATCTCTTGTGGCCGAAGCGCATCGTCTGTTGGTCCCAGGCGGTCTACTGGGGATCGTAAGCCTCACACACGGATTCACTCCCCTATCGCGGGTCTTCGAGAAAGCGTGGATGTCGGCTTTCCGGTTCCGGCCGGGTCTTGTGGGCGGCTGTCGTCCTATCTCCTTGGAGGGTTTCATCGATGCTGGCTGGAACATCCGGCACTCCGAGAAGATGACCAGCTTCGGCGTCCCTTCAGAAGTATTGGTGGCAGAAAAAGGCTAATGTCTCCGGATGAGGCGACAAGCCGGGCGGGTGGCCCGGCCTGCTTGTCAGGCCGGGTTTATCATATTCACAAACCGGGAGCACCGCCACGTCCGGTGGGCGCCGGCTCCTTACCACGTCACGCGGAAACAAAAAAGCGATGGCAACCACGTACGGATCGCCATCGCTTGGCTTTCTCTACTTACAGACCTATTATGTATCGGTCTCTTTGCCTGGCTCTTCTGTCGGGGAAGCGCCTTCCTCGCCTTCGGAGGATTCGCCGGCAGCAGCGGACGAGGAGGAGTCCTTATCTTCGACTTTCTCCGGCTCCGGCTCGGCCTGTGGCTGGTCTCCCGAGGCTTCCGGGGGCTTTTCCTCGCGCGATTCCGAAACCTCGGAATCTGCCGGTTCTTTGGCCTCGCCCTGAGGTTCTTCCGCCGACTCGAGCTTGGGCCTTTCCTCGACGATCTCCTCGACCTTCTGCGTCTTGGTGGGGTGACTGGCCAGGAAATCATCCAACTCCTTCTGTTCTCTTCCTCGATAGTAGGCCTCCACCGAGAGCAAGATCTTTTTGCCCTGCGAATCGAACTCGATGACCTTCAGAGGAAGCTCATCCCCTTCGCCGAAGGCGTCCGAGGGTTTGGAGATTTCCGTTTTTCCCAGCTGCAGGGTGGGTACGAATCCCTCCACGTCGTCCCCCAAATCCACGATGACCCCCCGGTCCAGAAGGCGCAGAATCTTGCCGGCGGCCTCTTTCCCTATGGCGAACTTACGGGAAAGCTCCGGCCAGGGATCCGGTTTAAGCTGCTTGTAGCCCAAGGATATCCGGCGGTTATCTCGATCCACTCTCAACACCACCACCTCCACCTTTTCGCCCTTCTTCATCACCTCGGAGGGATGCTGAATTCTCTTGGTCCAGGAGAGGTCCGAGATGTGAACCAGTCCGTCGATGCCCTGCTCCAGCTCCACAAATGCGCCGAAGGCGGTGAGGTTTCTGACCCGTCCGGTCACGTGGCTGCCGGCCGTGTATTTCTGTTGTATGTTTTCCCACGGGTCCGGCTCCAACTGTTTTATCCCCAGGGATATCTTCTCGTTTTCCTTATCCACCGACAGCACCTTGGCTTCCACCATATCGCCGATGGCCATCAGCTTGGATGGGTGTTTTATATGTTGGGTCCAGGACATCTCGGAGATGTGAATCAAACCCTCCACACCCTTCTCCAGCTCCACGAAGGCGCCGTAGTCGGTGATGGAAACCACCTTGCCTTTGATCTTCGTGCCCACGGCATATCTGTCTTCGATGCCTTCCCAGGGATAGGGCGTCAGCTGTTTGAACCCCAACGAAATCCTTCCGGTGTTCGTGTCGAAGTCGATGATTTTGACGTTGATCTTGTCTCCCAGGGCCACCAACTCGCTGGGATGGCTGATCCGGCCCCACGACATGTCGGTGATATGCAGCAGGCCGTCCACGCCGCCCAGGTCGATGAACACCCCGAAGTCGGTGATGTTCTTGACCACTCCCTCTCGCACTTGTCCCGGCTCGATCTCCTTGAGCAGCTTTTCTCTTTGCTTCAGCCGCTCCTCCTCCAGAACCGCCCTGCGGGAGACCACGATGTTGCGGCGGGCCTTGTTCAGCTTGATCACCTTAAACTCCATGCTTCGGCCTATGAGGGCGTCGAAGTCCGGAACCTGCCTGAGAGCAATTTGGGATCCGGGCAGGAAGGCATCCACACCCATCAGATCCACCACCATGCCGCCCTTGATCCTCCTCATGATCCGACCCTCTATAAGTTCTCCTTCGTCGTGGGCATCCTTCACCTTTCCCCACACTCGCACGAAGTCGGCCTTCTGCTTGGAGAGAACCAACTGACCGTCCTGATCCTCGATTGCATCCAGGTATACCTCGATTTCGTCACCCACCTTGACGTTGATCGGCTCGGTGAATTCGCCGATGGGAATGATCCCCTCGGACTTGAAGCCCACGTCGACGATCACGTCCTCCTTGGTGACTCCCATCACCCTGCCCTTGATGATCTCGCCCTCTTGGATGTCGGACAGGGTGGGCTCGTACATGCGCAGGAACTCGTCGAACTCCTCGGTAGAATACTCCTTGTCCGCCGCCTGGGCCACGGCCCATGCGGAAACCGCGGACGGTTTCTCCTGGACGGCCACCGCAGTCGACTGTTCCGGCGTTCGGACTTGCTCTTCCTCCGGTCCAGCCGGCCTCTGTCGCGGCGCGCTCTCCTTCTGAGCGGGGGCCTTTCCTTTCGGTGTCCTCCTGGCCGCGGAAGCGGGTGATCTTCGCTGCACAGGACCTCTTCGGGGCGGGGTCCTCTTATCACCTCCTTTTTGGATACTCCTACCGGCCTTGCTTCCCTTGGCTGCGGAAGCAGAGGCGTCTTTGGATTTTTGCTCCTCAACCATTAAACTGATCCTCCTTTATCCTGAATTTCCCCCGCGAGGGGGATGCCTTTCATATACGTATCAATCAAAGGTTTTAATGCGGTCCACTACTTCTTTTATCAGCCATTCCGGAGTAGAGGTTCCCGCGGTGACTCCCACCGATTTTTTTCCTTTGAACCAAGCTCTCCTCAGGTCTCCTGCGGTCTCCACATGGTGAGTAGGCGTGCCCCGTCCCCGGCAGAGTTTGGCCAGCCGGGTGGTGTTGGCGGAGTTGTGCCCTCCTACCACGATCATCAGGTCCACCTTGCCCGCCATGGTAAGAGTGGCCTTCTGCGCTCTGGCCGTGGCATGGCAGATGGTGTTGCACACCTTCAGCTCCTCCGCATGATCCACCAACCTGGCCACCACCTGCCGGAAGGCGTCTATATTTAGCGTGGTCTGGGCCACCACACCCAGTTTCCGAAAGCGCGGCAGGTTTTTCCTTACCCGATTATGGTTGATCACTATGGCCGAGCCATCCACGTATCCCACGATGCCCTGAACCTCGGGATGATCCGCCTCTCCCACCACCGCCACCCGATATCCCTCGTCGTAAAGAAGTTTGGCCATCCTCTGTGCCTTCTTCACGAAAGGACAGGTGGCATCCACCACCCTGATCCTCCTATCCTGCAGTTGCTTTAATATCCCGGGGTGAACTCCATGCGACCGAATTATCAGAGTGCCTTTTTTAATCCGACCTGAATCCTTCGCGACGTGAACCCCCTTCTTGCGCAGGTCCTCAACCACCTGGGGGTTGTGAATCAATGGGCCCAGCGTATAAGCCTTGCCGTTTTTGCTTTTGGCCGCATCGAAGGCGAGCTTAATAGCTCTTTTCACGCCGAAGCAGAAGCCCGCCTCTTTCACAACGTGTATTTTCATATGAAAACCTGCACAACCAACTTATTGAATTTCGATCCAAGCACAATTCAAAAATCGTCGTGCTGGACTCTTTCTTTTATCATCCCGATTCTGGCCATTATTTCTTGCACAACCTTTTTGTATCCGGTTTTGTCCAAAGGCAGTTTGCGGAGAAAGTCGATTCCGATCGGCTCGCCGAATGCAAAAACCAGCCTTCCTCTTCCCCACAGGCAGGACCGCAAGCGCCGGGTGTTGTGGACATAGGCCGGGACGATGGGCACCCCCGCCTCCAGCGCTATTCTGCCCACTCCCAGCTTCGGCTCCAGGAAGCCGCCTTCTCTGCTTCTGGTACCTTCAGGAAAAAGAAGCAATGCCTTACCCCCTTTCAGAAGCTCCACTGCCCGGTTGATCGCTTTTCTGTCGAAGGCGCCCCGTGTGACCGGGATGGCATTATACTTTCCTATCAGCCAACCGAAAAGCGCGTTGGAGAAAAGCTCCGCCTTGGCCAGATAGAAAAGCTCCCGGGGAGTGACGGCGCCCAGAAACGGAGGATCGACGTAAGCCGCGTGATTGGAGGCTATGATCACTCCTCCCGTCATCGGTACGTGTTCAGTCCCCAACCTCTTGTAGCGCCATAGGACCTTAAGAAACAGCCTGATTAACGCACAACTTATGTAATAGTGAGTCCTCACGTCCAATGCAATTACGTTCTCAGGACAACCTCTCAGCTTCGCGATGGGGTCTGGCTTTGCTTCCACTCCCCGAAAAGCTGAATCACCCGGTCGACTTGCTGGCTAATGGTCAGATCGGTGGTGTCCACGATCACCGCCTCCTTGTGGCGTAAGAGCGGGCTGACTTTCCGTCCCGAATCCAGCTTGTCCCGCCTGGACAGCTCCTCGATCTGCTCTTTCAGCGTAGTCTCGATCCCCTTTCGTTCAAGCTCCAGAAGGCGCCGCTTGGCTCGCTCTTTCAAATCGGCATCCAGATATACCTTAAAGGCCTGGGGAAAGACCACGGTAGTGGTATCCCTTCCCTCTGCCACCAGATCGTTCTCCTCGCCCATCTTCTTCTGCATTTGAACCAGCAGTCTTCTCACCTTCTTGTGCATGGAAACATACGAGACGTTTTGATTTACCGACGGCTCTCTAATCTTGTCGCTCACGTCCCTGCCGTCGAGCAGGATTCTATTGGTTCCGTCCTGCGTCTTGAAGCTGATCGTCGAGCCTGCAGCGAGTCTCTCCAGATCATCTTCGTCGTTAACGTCAACACCTTTCTCCAAGGCCTTCACGGTGATGGCGCGATACATGGCTCCGGTGTCCAGGTAAAGGAATCCGAGCTTGCGGGCCACCAGCCTGGCTGTGGTGCTCTTGCCCGACGCTGCCGGTCCGTCTATGGCTATTACCGTTTTCGCCATAAGTCGCAAACAAAAAGCCCCCCACCCTGAAGGTTAAATATAAGAGTCGTTTCCCAGTTTGGCAAGCCCTTTGTAGAGGCGACCGACTCGGGTTTCTTAGGCGGCGTGGATCCGGAGGAGAGGAAGGCCAATGAATGTCATTCTCGGGCGTAGCCGAAGAATCTCGGCGCAGGAGATGCTTCGTTTCGCCCTGCACCAAACGGTATAGGGCTACGCTCAGTCATTATGTCGGGCAGGCTTGCGCCAGCCCGACCTACCTCGTGGCAGCCCGTTTCTGAGTCAACAGGCTCACGATTATGATCGAAAACAGAGAAAGGAAGAACCCAGGGATCAACTCATAAAGTGTGTTCTTGAGTACCGGTACGTTGTACCAAACCAACACGGTGATGGTCCCCACGATCATGCCGGTAAGCACTCCCTGCCTGGTTACCTTCTTCCACCACAACGTGGTCAAAAGCGCCGGGCCGAAGCTTGATCCCAGACCGGCCCAGGCGTACAAAACCAGCCAGTAGACCAGCGATTGAGCTCCCAAGGCCAGGAGGAAAGCAACTATTCCGATGACCAAAGTCGCCACCCGGCTGATCATTACCAATCTCTTATCCGGCGCATCCTTCTTCATCATCTGGTGATATATATCCCTGGAGATGGCCGAGGTGCTCACCAGAAGCTGGGAGTCGGCGGTGGACATCATGGCCGCAATCGCTCCGGAAACCAAGACCCCGGCCAGTCCGGCCGGAACCAAAGCCTTGGTCATAAAGGGCATGATCTCCTCCGGATCGGCGAAAGCATTTCCGAACAGTCCCAATCCGATGATCCCGATGAACACCGCGCCCCAGAAGGCCAGAAGCGCCCAGCAGATGGCGATCAACGTCCCATGCCGCAATTTATTGGGATCCTTAATAGCCATAAACCTGGTCACCAGATGAGGCTGTCCCATGTAACCCAACCCGATCCCCAGTCCGCCCAAAATCGATGCCATAAGCGGAAATCCTTGTTTGCCTCCGCTCACGTGAAGAAAGGCCGGATCGAGGTTGTGAAGGGCCGCCGACAACTTGGCCACTCCGCCCAATTCGATCAGACCCACGATGGGAAGCAGCACCAAAGTGAAGACCATGATGGCCCCCTGCAAAAGATCGGTCCACGCTACCGCGAAGAATCCGCCCATAACCGTGTAGATCACGATTATGACAGCGCCGATCAACATGCCCTGAAACTGGCTGATACCGAAAATCGTGTTGAGCACCTTTCCGGCTGCCAGAAACTGGGCGGAGACATAAATGGTGAAGAAGAAGATGATGATCACCGTCGAGATCACACGCAGCAGGTGGGTCCTGTCCGAGAACCTGTTCTCGAAAAAATCGGGAAGAGTCAAAGCATCATGTTTCTCGGTTTGAATTCTCAGCCGGTGGGAGATGAAGACCCAAGAGAAGAGGATTCCGGAGACGCAGCCGATGGCCGGCCAGATGGCGTTGAATCCGGTGGCCAAGGCCAAACCCGGCAAGCCCACCAATAGCCAGGCGCTCTCTCCGGAAGCTCTCTCGCTGAAGGATACCAGCCAGGCATTCAGCCTTCTTCCGGCCAGGACGAAATCCGCAATGGTCCGGTTGTATTTGAAGGTCAGCGATCCCTTGATCATCAGGATCACCAGATAGGCCACGAATCCTATCAGAATGGGATCCATCTACTCCTCCCTCCTTTTCCCGCTGGCGATATAGTAGATGACGGTGATGACCAGAAGAACGATCGGCGGCACGACCACCCAGAACTTGGTCCAGAAAGGCATGATCATCCCTCCTTTTGCGTTTAGCGAGAGTATAGAAAGAAAATCATAACAAATCAACAAAAAAGTGACCTCCACCTTGCAGCTCAAGCGTCCTGAGTTGTGCCGGATAGAGCTGCGAAGGCGAAAAAAGTGCGCGGATGCTGCTTTTCGGACTTGCGTTCGGCCGGTTTTGGAATATATTTTCGAAAACCTTTGCTTTCGACGACTGTGGACTCTTGATCTTTTCTGGAGGAACTCATGGAGCCAAGAGATCGGTGGGATAGTCGCACGGCATTCGTTCTGGCAGCTATCGGCTCGGCCATTGGTCTGGGAAACGTCTGGCGGTTTCCTTATATCTGCTATGCCAACGGCGGAGGCGCCTTCCTGGTGGCTTGGCTGGTTGCTTTGTTCACCGCCGGAATCCCTCTTATGATACTGGAGTTCGGTCTGGGGCACAAGATGGAAGGCTCGGCATCGGAAGCCTTCCGCAAGGTAAAGAAGAATCTCGAATGGTTCGGCTGGGTGGCAATTCTGGTGGGATTCTTCATAGTCTGTTACTATGCGGTGATCATGAGCTATTGCTTCAATTTCGTCTATCATTCTCTCACCTTGGCCTGGGGAGACGATCCCAGCGGCTTTTTTTATCAGGCAAACTTGGGATTAACCAACAGCCCCTTTGAGATCGGGGGGATTAGGGGATACATCCTCCTGGGCCTGCTCCTGAGTTGGATCTTCATTTTCCTTTCCATTTGGAAGGGTGCCAAAACCGTGGGAAAGGTGGTTTACGCCACGGTTTTGATTCCCTGGTTCTTGCTCTTGATCTTTGTGGTCAGGGGCGTTACGCTTCCGGGAGCAGTGGAGGGACTCACTTTCTACCTTACCCCGGATTTCCAAAAGCTGCTTTCGCATGAGGTGTGGCTGGCCGCGTACACTCAAATTTTCTTTTCCTTGAGCGTTGGCTTCGGGATAATGATAGCCTATTCCAGTTTCCTCCCCAGGAAGACGGACATCGTCAACAACGCATTCTTGATCAGCATGTGCAACTGCGCCACGTCCTTTCTGGCAGGGTTTGCCGTTTTCGGTGCTCTGGGATACTACGCGGTGAAGATGGGAAAGCCCGTGGCGGAGGTGGTGGCCTCCGGTCCGGGATTGGCTTTCGTCACCTATCCTCATATTATCAGCAACCTCCCCTTCTGGCAGCCCTTGTTCGGGGTGCTGTTTTTCGTGATGCTGCTTACCCTGGGAATCGACTCCGCCTTCTCCTTAGCCGAAGCGGTTGCGGCCGGAGTGATAGACAAGTGGAAAGTATCACACCGAGTTTCCAATACCGCGGTGTGCACCATCGCCCTGATCGTGGGTATCACATTCACCACCGGGGCCGGAATGCTATGGCTGGACATTGTGGATCACTTCATGAATAGCTTTGGACTCGCTCTTGTCTGCCTGGGAGAGTGCATTCTCATAGGCTGGGTCTTGGGCAGCGGCAAGATAAGGAAATACGTGAACGAGATCTCCGAGTTCCGGATCGGAAGCTGGTGGGACATCCTTGTCAGATTCTTGATACCGGTTGTCCTGGGTGCCCTGATTCTTTTCGAGCTGTGGGAGAGGATAAAAGGCTCCTACGGTGATTATCCCCGTTTGGCTGAATTTCTGGGAGGCTGGATGATCGTTCTGCTCCTGCCCATCTTCGGGATAATCCTAATGTTAGTCAAAAGGAGAGAATAATGCCCACATCGGCAATTGTAATGTTGGTGGTCACCTCTGTGGTGCTGTTCGGGGGAATCGGGATCTGCATGTACATAGCCCTTAAGAAGAAGTAGAGAACCGAGCCCTCTTTTCTTCGTAAAACAAAAGGAGGGCCAAAATCGGCCCGCTCCGAGTTGGAGACCGAGGACCCGATGCTCTCCTCACCGGTCGATTGTCGTCTCTTATGATTTACCTGATCTTCGCCTTCTTGGTCGTCTTTGTCGCTCTGGCCGTGAGCTTCCTACTGGCGCCCATGCGGCTGCGGCTGATATTGAACGATCGCACAAGAACCGTGTCCCTTGGCTGGCCCGTGATTCAGGTGACGCGGGATCTAAGGGAGAGGACGTTCGTGCTGTATCTGGGCGGCCGAGCCATTATCCGAATACAATCCAGGCCGACGGAAAAGCGGCAGTCGAAGATCAAGAAGACGGCTGAAGACAAGGAGAGGAAGAAATCGAAGTTCAACTTGACCGATTTGTGGAGAGAAAGAGACTTGGCCGAAAAGATCATTCAAGCGGGCTTACGTTTGGTGTGGGAGGTTCTCAAATCCGTTTGCTGGGACAAGTTTTCGCTTGAGGTAGACCTGTCCACTCCGGATCCCGCGCTGACCGGATGTCTTTATGGAGAACTCTGCGCAGTGAAGTACTCGACTGAATTTGTTTTCCCCAGGGCCCGAATAGAAATTCGGCCGGATTTTGTGAACCAGTTTCCCAGAATGAGCGCGGAGTCGGTCCTCAGCCTCCGACCGGTGAGCGTGGCCCTTCCGCTTTGGAGGGCGTTCTTCGCCGTGCCTAAATTCAGAATCATCAAACTCATCATTCTCAGTAAAAGGAGGTGAAGTGCAATGCCAAGTGCAGCCGAGCAGATCATCAAGACGCTGATGGACGAGATCAAGGCCATCGCCCGGACCGAAACCATCCTGGGCCAGCCCATCACCGTCGGCGGGGCCACCATCATACCCGTGTGCCGAATCATGTTGGGATTCGGGGCTGGCGGAGGAGAGGGAGAGATGGAGGCCAAAAAAGGCGGCGGATCGGGCGGAGGAGGAGGCGGCGGGGTGAAAGTGGAGCCGGCGGCTTTCGTCGTAATAAGGGGCGAAGAGGTTACGGTGATGGGCGCCCGGCCGGGAAAGCTGGAGGGCCTGTTCGAGGCCGTTCCCGGAATCATCGAGAAGATTCAGAAGGTCAGGAAAACCAAGAAAGAAGAAGAGAAGGAAGAAGGCCAGTAAGCACCTTCTCGCTGGCCGCAGGCTCAACCGGGGCGAGCATAGGTGCTCGCCCCGGTTACCTTCGACCACCTTCACCCAGACATCCCCCGTTTCACAGACTTTTATCCTCAACCTATCGGAATTGCGGCACAACTGCTCCAGGGTTCCAAACTCCGGCCAGAAGAATTTGACTGAGGCTGCAGTGCAAGCAAGCCGCAGCTAAAGTTATTCGGCGTCAAGACGATAGTGAAAAGAGCTTCGTCAAGCGTGGCAGGTAAGCGCTACCGCCGCCGCGCTCTGAAACGAAGCTTTTGGAATGTACAGTGGTAAATCAGATACGCGAAAGAACGGGGCTTGAAGCTTCAGAAGAAAACATCTTTTCTGGGTGTCTTTGCAGCCGATTCAACCGTCAAATGAAGAGGAGGTGATTGTCCGGCAGCCAAAACGCCTTTGTTTTAAGTGCAAACAGCAACCGTCAACAGAAACAGGGGGGTAAAAATGAAGAAGCTGTCATTAGTGGTAGTGGTCCTTTTCGTTCTGGGATCCTTCGGCTCGGCCGGCGCTATGGATAGAACCGGAGCCTTCGCCGTGGGCGGCCATTTCGGCTATTCCGTGGGCTCGGAGACGTTTTCGAGAAATACGAAATCACCGGTTACCAACTGGATGTGGGCTCATGGTAGGCCAGCTATCAGAACAAGGTGACCTACAGTTTTTGGGGCGATTTCAGGTACGGCCTGAATCGCAACTGGGGTCTGATGGGCATCGTGGACTATCAGGCAGGCGACGTTGAGGCCTCTGCCGGCATAGCCGGACTTTCCGGATCGGTCAGCGACACCTACCACTGGACCAACGTCTCGGCCGACGCCATCCTGACCCTGGCTCCCGACAAAAACACCTGCCCCTATTTCTTCTTCGGCGGCGGCATGTACTTCAACGATGACGTGAGCAAGCCGGGAGTGAACTTGGGCGGGGGAATCGAGCAGTTCATCCAGGATAATCTTGCCCTGGACGTGGGCACCAGATACCACATGATCTTCACCGAAGGCGATCAGACCAAATACCTCAACGTCTATGGAGGGGTCAACTTCTACTTCGGCGCCAAGTGAAGAAAGTACTCCTGCGGTCAGACGGCCCCGTGGAGATTCTCCTCGGGGCCGTTTTCTTGTGCGCCGGAAAAGTCCCGGCTTTGAGGCTCCTGCCCGTATCTCAAGGACCGGGAGCGCTTTTCAGTTTCTCCACAAGCTCCTGCACCTTCGCCACCCAGTCCTGACTTCCCTGCCAGAGCCGGAGGAACTGCTCCAGATTGTCTATCGCCATCCGCCGGTCTCCCATCCGGTTGTAGATCATGCCCAGACGATAAAAGGGCATGGCGTAGGAAGAATCCAGCCCTATGGCCTTCTCATACTTTCCTATCGCGTCTTCCCACATCTGTTTCTGACCGTATATCTCCCCCAGCAGGTAGTGGGCCTGGGAATTGTCATCCCGTATGGCCAGCGACGATTCCAAACTCTCCCTGGCCAGGTCCAGGAGACCCTGGTTATAATACTCGATCCCGATATTGTAAAGCACAAAGGCGCTGTCGGCTCCCATCTTCAGCGCGGTTTGGTAGTATTCCAATGATCGTTGGTGATCGCCGCGATCTCCGTAGATCGACCCCAGGTTCACGTAAGCTTCGCTGATGTCAGGATCGAACGAGAGCGCCGCCTGATATTCTTCTTCCGCCCTGACCATGTCCCCCCTTTCGGCGAATGTCACACCCAGCGCGTAGTGCGCCTGTCCCGGATTCGAGTCCGAGTAGCCCGGAATTCTCAGATTGATGGGAATGCAGATCAAAAGAAAAACCCCGACGTACTTGGCGAATTCAAAGAATCTTCTCTGTTTGGCCTGAAGAATCAGCCTATCCAGGGCATAGGCGGCAAAGATGATGAAGATGGGAATCAGCGGGACGCGATACCGCGCGGTGACGAAGAACAGAATTATGCTCAGCATATAAAACAGCAGAAATATCTCCAGAACCGCCACCTTCTTTCGCTCTCGATGAGAGAGAATGATTCCCAGGATGGCCAGGGGAACGATCAGGCCGAACGGAAAGAATATGAGTTGTCGCCAGATTAGGAGACTTAGAAGCGGCGTGCTCCGGGCGAAGAAATAGAAATCGCGGTTGTTGGAAAGCTCATTCCCGTTCCAGAAGAGAGCGAATTTCTTGGCCATCAGCTCCAGAAATGTGAACGGCTTCCCGGTCGCAAATTTCAGACCCTGTATGTACCAATAGCGCGATACCTGCGACGGCTTCAGGCTCTTCCCCGAGGCTTTCTCCGCCATCTCCCTGGCGTCATCGTACGACCCCCACCAGGTGGCTCTGGCCCCCGGAAGTATGGCCGAAGCGCCGTCTGACCGGGCATTATTCCCGATGTAGAAATTCATCCCCCCTTGGGATGCGATCAGCACCAGATCGTGACCCTTAACGTAGTTTCTGACCGTGACCGGCGATACGATCACCATGGCTCCCAGCACGAAGCAGCCAGCCCAGAGCAGTGGCTTCGATCTGGCTGCTCCTTCCTTGCCTCCAGACCTAAGAATCATCCAAACCAGAAGGGCTGCTCCCACCAGCAGAATGTTGGGACGAGCCAGAGCCGACAATCCCAAGACTGCACCGCACACGCCCCACCCGGCGTATGAAAGCCTATGATCCGCCCAAAGCAGGCTCAGGATCAATGCCAGGTCCAGGAATACCAGCAGAACCGGGATAAGCAGCTCTCCGTCGAAGTAGATCAGCACACCATAGAGTGAGGCCGCTACTCCGGCTATCGCAGCCGTTCGTCTGTTAAAAACTCTCTTCGCCAAAGAGTAAACCAAAACGCAACTCAGAGAACCGATCAGGAATTGGACCATCCGGGCCATGAGGTAATTGTGGCCGAAGAAACGATAGACCAGCGACAGAAAGTACGGGTACAGCGGGGCGCGGAAGAAAACGCCTCCGGTGAAGTCCCTGCCGGCGACTATGGCTTGGGCCCACTGGTCGTGGTACTCCGCATCCATCATGGGACTGTCGAACAGGGGCGAGCTTTTCATCTGCCAAAAGTAGATCAGCCGGACGGCCAGGGCCAGCAAAAATATTCCCGCGGCCCAATAGTGTGTCTCTGATAATCTTCTTCTCATCCGGCAGAATCCTTTTCTGCGCAAGCTAACCCGAGGTGCAGTCCAAGTCAAGCAAATCCAATCCCTCAGTCTTCTCGTGTCCTCCGCTTAGGGCTCGGCAATCCTCGGATCGAAGGCGAAGCCTGGAAAGGGAAATTCCTTGACAGGTCGCGTCGCTTGTTGTAAATTCGAATTCCTTTCGTATAGCTTGTGTTCAGGAGAAAGGCTATATGTTAGAAACTCTGCTTCATGAGGAATGCGGCGTCTTTGGCGTATTTGGCGCCAAGGAAGCGGCCCAGTTGGCCTATCTGGGGCTTTATGCCCTGCAGCACAGAGGCCAGGAAGGAGCAGGCATAGTTTCCTCCGACGGCCGGAAGATATACGAGCATCGGGGTTCGGGGGAGGTAAACGAGGTCTTTTCTCATCCTGAGGTCCTGGGGAAGCTCAAAGGATACATTGCCATAGGACATAACCGCTATTCCACCACCGGTGCCTCCTCCTCGCTGAACGTTCAGCCTCTGCTTATCACCTACAAGAAGGGCAAGCTGGCCCTGGGCCACAACGGGAATCTGACCAACTCCTACAGCCTGCGTACCTGGATGGAGAAAAGCGGCTCCATCTTCCAGACCTCCAGCGACAGCGAAATCATCCTGCACCTGGTGGCCCGCTCCCAGAAGCCCACCGTCGTGGAGATGATTCAGGACGCTCTCTCCAAGGTGAAAGGGGCCTACTCGGTGGTATTCAACACCGGGAATTCCCTGATAGCCGCGAGGGATCCGAGAGGATTCCGTCCCCTGGCTCTGGGCCGCCTGAGGAAAGCCTGGATCGTGGCCTCGGAAACCTGCGCTTTCGACATCATTGGAGCGAAATACGAAAGGGACATAGAACCGGGCGAGATAGCCGTGATCGACGAGAAGGGGGTCAAATCCTATTTCCCCTTCAAGCCCCTTAGGCACGCATTCTGCATCTTCGAGTTCATCTACTTCGCCCGGCCCGACAGCAAGATCTTCAACGAGAACGTGGACAAAATCCGACGAAGGCTGGGCCGGCAGCTGGCCCGGGAGAAACCGGCGCAAGCGGACATCGTGATATCGGTTCCCGACTCCTCTAACACCGCCACCTTGGGCTACTGCGAGGAATCGGGCATCAAATACGAGGTAGGGCTTATCCGCAATCACTACATCGGAAGGACCTTTATCGAGCCGGAGCAGACCATAAGGGACTTGGACGCCCGGATAAAGTTCAATCCGGTCAGCGGAGTGCTCAAGGGACAAAGGGTGGCCCTGGTGGACGATTCCATCGTCAGGGGAACCACCAGCAAGAAGCTCATTCACATGCTCAGGCACGCGGGGGCCAGGGAAGTCCACTTTCGGGTGAGCTCACCGCCCATAATCTCCCCCTGTTTCTACGGGATCGACATGCCCACCAAGGAGGAGTTGATCGCCTCCTCCCAATCGGTGGAGCAGATCAGAAAATTTCTGGACGTGGACACCCTGGGATATCTCTCCCTACCGGCGATGCTTTCGCTGCACTCGCTGAACGGCAGGGATTTCTGCGTGGCCTGTTTTTCCGGAAAATACCCCACCAAGGTCGAGAACAACTCCGGCAAGTACGTCCTTGAAAAAAGATGCTGATCGTATGACCGAATTCTCGCCCGCTCCCGGAAGAGGAAACGTCGGCATCGCCCGCATGTCTCTCATATCCTGCGAAAACGGTGTCGCACCCACCATCTGCCCGGTGCGCAAAAGTTGAACACCAGAATCCATTCCATGATCCAGAGTAGTGACGCCAGACGCCTAGCTAAGTTCGCTTTGGTCGGGGCCTGGGGATTTGTGGTCAACATGTTCTTCCTCTGGTTTCTGACCGAGACAGCGGGGCTCTACTATCTTCTCTCCAGCATCCTGGCCATCGAGATCTCCCTGATCAACAATTTCGTGTTGAACGACATCTGGACCTGGCACGACCGCGGCAGGGCGGGAAAAGCTGAATACTTCAAGAGGATGCTCCGCTACCAGATCACTGCCGGCGCCTCCATGCTGGCCAATCTTTTCGTGCTCTGGCTTCTGACTGCGGTCTTCGGAGTCTACTACTTGGCATCCAACATCTTCGGTATCCTGTGCGGCAGCGCTCTGAACTTCGTGGTTAATGACCGCTGGACCTTCAGGCACAGAAGAAGCGACCTGCAGGCCTGAGCCGACACACTCGCCGGTGCTTGCCGGTTCACGATTCCTCCCTGTGATCCTCTGCCTTTCCCGCGCCATTCCTCTGACCGGTATACCAACTTCAGAAGGCTGCATGCTTCCGTCTCATGGCGACCTCGGAAAACCGGGCGTCTGCGACCAGCGCAAAAACTGAGCTAATCGAAGATTCGGTCAAAAGGGGGCCTTTTTCCTGCCGATAGAATACACGACAACCATCAGCTTATTGTACCTTCCGCCAAAACCCGAGGGGCTATATGGATAAGGCCAGAATCATGGTGGTCGACGACGAAGAATCCAT
>CAZPRG010000022.1:0-19250 GCA_964588675.1 uncultured Ignavibacteria bacterium | reverse complement strand
GTTTTACCCCTTCCGGACTTCACCTCCTTTCAAGCAAAGGTTAAAGGGTTAACAGATTTTTGAAAAAACAGCAGCCTTTCTCTGCCATTGTGGTCGTTACCGGTTACATTCCGTGCCAACATCCAACTTTCGGAGGAGGGCCGTTGCGAAACAGGTACTGCAGCAACTGGACCACGTCGCCCAACTCCGCCAGACAGCTTCCGTTGGCATCCGCCGACTCGGGGATACAGGGAGGCTTTCCGTGCTTGTAAAGATAATCCAGCAGCTTCACCACGTCGCCCAGACCGACGACACTGTCGGCATTGGCGTCGCCGTTGACCCCGAACAAAGCCGTGAGCTCACCCTGCTGATACCTGAACGGGATCAGATCGCCCTGGGGATCCGACAAGAAGCTGTTTCCGCTGGGGGCGATTAGGAAAATCGTGCTGCGGTCGCTCACCGTGTCCGACAAACAGCCCATGTCCATTCCGAATCTAAGCAGCCTGCGCCATCCGCCGAAATAGGGTTCGATCGGCTCGCCGTAGGGAGCCAGTCCCAGAATCTCGATCCGGTTGCACTCGGGTAAACTGGTATCTCCCGTGTCGCCATGGCATTCGACCAAATCAAAACCGCTTATCAGAGAACCTACAGTGTCGATTGCACACAATCGCACTGCTGTCGGAACCAAACTGTCCACGTAACATTCCTGGCCGTGCGGCAGGGGTCCGGTGCAAGTGTCGACCGGAACCACGATCGTGTCGACCTCGATTCCTGTGGTGTGGAAGTCCACCAGGTCATTGTTGCTCATGGTGATCATGAACTGAAACCCGGACACGGAGAACTGGTGATTGTCCAACCACATTTCCACCCAGGCTATTTTCCCGTCGTGAGTGCCGGGATAAGCGGCCGTGTACACGATGGCCACGTCCACGCTGTCGTCCTGGGCCCAGGCTCGACTTCCACCGAGGCCAAGTAGAGTAAAGGTCAGAGCAGCGAGGATCAGCATCCTCTTGCAACTGGTGCTCATCATTCCCCTCTCCTTCGAGAAAAGGTTTGGTCGAACTGCATGCTCTTCGGTCAACCTTTATCTACCGCCTCTTGGGTCGTACCTCCTTTCCGCAAATCCGGTCAGCCAGAAAAAACCCGTTAAGCGTCGGCTTTGGTTCTTGTGCTTTTGATTATACTGCAGCCCCGAAAAACGCTAGTTACGCAGAGTCGAGATGATCCTTAGTATAAACAGCCTCGTCTTCCTCACAGCCCGGAGCAATTCGCCTGGGAGTCGTATCGTTCGCTAGATTTTCAAGTTATCAAAACGGTTGAGAGCGTTTGCTTCTTTCCTTTTTCAGCTATGCGTAATATATAGTCGGGCCGAACCTTTGTCAACAGAAAAATGCCGTTTTTTTCAAAAAAAGTGGACCACCTTGGCAAACCCGTGTTCCGGCCGGCTGGCCGACCGCACACATCCCTTCTCTTTTGCCGTCGTGTACGAGAAGGGCGCCGTCCGGCAAAGAAGCATGAAATATGCCGGAGCGACGCCAGTATTCGGGAATCGTGGACCGTCACACCGGCAAGCGCGGCCCGCCCCGGACATCCCATGGGCTGTCACGGTACCGCGTCTACCACGCTGGACTGGCTGTACAGGCGACTGGGAACCCCACTCTCCGGGTCAACCGTAGGTGCAGGCATGCTGGGATCAGGGCTGAGTGGTGACCGGAAGCAGAATCGGGAAAGGCTTGCCATCGCCTCTCAGGCTGCAATCCGGTTCCGAAATACTGCAACCGTCTTCAATGCTACCCCATTAGCCTTGAGGGACAGACGCTCGGTCTCGGAGCGCCGTGGGTCGGCGATCCGGGTATAGGTTGGTCGGGGGCTGCGCGGCTTCTGGCAGAAAGCCAATCCGACTCCATAGGTGGGGATAGAGGGATTTGTCGCAGAGACGACGGAGTTCTATCCGCCGATGCGAAGAGATTCCAGCAGAGATTGGTCCATGGGATCGGTGGGTATGAGTTGAAACTGCGACGGAGACTCTTGCCACATTCTGACCGCCAGGTTCGGACGATCCTGGCCGTCCGAATATCTGGCACAAATCCCTGCCGCCAGCTTCACGTTCTCATCCGTGGGATTTCCCAAAAGCAACGCATAGGTGCTTTTTATATCTTGCACCGTGAATTTCGCCTCGTGCGGCTGGGAAAGTTCTAACAGGGTCTCGTTCTCCGATTTATCCCGGCCCGCTATCAGTTTGTCGCCCGAGGGCAGCCTGAAATGCCTCCCCACTTTCAACAGGACCATGTTCCTTAGAGAGTATTCCTGGTGGGCGAATGATTCCCTCACCTTCCGAGCGAAACCCTCCTCGGTGAGCAGACATCCGCCGGCGGGAGTGGGGAATTCGTCTATGCCGTAATGCCGGGCCAAGGCCAGCTGCGGTTTCCTCGACCTGCCTTTGATATCCAGAAGCTTGTCCCGGTCCACCATCCCCTCCAGTTCCGCCAGCGTGGGCTCCATCAGCTTGGCGGAGAGCGGCCTTAGCAGCCTTCCTTTCAGGCCGGATTCCTTCTCAATCAGGTTCATGGCGTCTCTTCTCTGGGACATGGGCCTTTCCCCCAACACCTCCCCGGTGAACACAAACTCTGCCCCTTCCTCCTCCATGACCTGCTTGGCCTTCCGAAAGAGATATATGCGGCAATCGATGCAGGGATTCATGTTCTTCCCGTATCCGTGCTTGGGGAATCTGACGATCTCCAGATAGTCCTCGGCCCCATAGACTCTTTTCAAGGGGATCCCGAATCTCTCCGCCGTCAGGGCGGAATGGCACTTCCCCTGGCTGTCGCAGGTACAAAACGGCGTCTTCAGGTTCAAGGCGGTGATATCCAATCCCTGATCCATCATCATCCTCAGTGCCAGGATGCTGTCCAACCCTCCGGAAAGAAGCGCTATGGCCTTGATTCTTTGCATCTTTCGTCCTCGCGCAGTCATCTGGCCGGTTTGACCCGGTCAGTCCGTTGTATGGCCAGGGCCCATCCGAATCATGGAGCATCCCGGCCGGCACGGTCAAAAAAATCCCCCGTCACCATTTATCTATCTGAGAGGGGGGCAGGAACTCAGAGTAGAGTGAAATGGGACGGAGGAAATTTTTGTTGTCGAACTCCAATAATATTAACGGGCTGTCCAACTCTTTTATTGCATCTTTTTTGTGCCCCGAGAAGAATCTACTTTTGGGCCAGAAGCTGGTCCACTCTCTTCACCACGCCGGCATCGTCCCAAGCTATCGCTCCCGCCACTTTCCACCTTATCACGCCCTGCCTGTCCAGCAGGAACGAGCTGGGTATAGCCCGGGCCCAGTATTTATTTCCCACCTCTCCCTGGGCGTCGTGCACCACGGGAAAACTCATCTGGTAGTCGGCCACAAAGGAAGCCACCTTGGAGGTGGAGGCTCGGTCTACGCTCACGGCCACGACTTCGAATCCTTTATCCTTGCGCAGCTGGTACAACCTGTCCAGGGAGGGAATCTCGCGTTTACAGGGACCGCACCAGGTGGCCCATATGTTCACCAGCACCACCTTGCCTCTGAAGTCGCTTAAGCTGACGGGCTTTCCGGTCAGGTCCGGAAGCGTGAAACCGGGAGCCAGATAACCCTCCTGGGGACTTTCCTCGAGCTGAGCTTGCTCGGATGACCCGCTCGTTTCGCCGGCCGTGTCGCCCTGCTGCCCCGGGTTGTCCCCGCCTCCGCAACCGACAAATGTCAGAGTCAACCAAAGCCAAACGAATAGCGCGCCCACCTTGAGGGACCATTCACGGAGAGACAAAGCCTGTCTCCTTTGAGAGGAAAAACCGATTCTTGCGATCAGGAGTTCCGGCCCCCGCTCACCGGTTGAAGCCTGGGGCGGACGGCTCGCCCCGTCGTCGCCTGTCAATAGGAAAAGGCCCCTTTGCTTACACAAGGAGATCAGGGCCGCTCAACTCGATACCCGGCCTGCCGGGTCTATTCATGCCCGGTTTGGGCTGTGGAGCCGGAGCCGACTCCTCGCACCACCGGGATGGTGACTCTGAATTTGCTGTTATCCGGCGAGACCCCCTCTATGGTGACGGACTTCCAAAACTCTTTATTCTCGTCCGCCCTGGTCAACTCCACTTTGAGCTTGGCTTCCTTTCCGGGCTTCAATTCCGTGCGGTTCAATTCCACCTCGTCGAAGAAATCCGGAGGGAAGGAGACTATGCTCAACTCCATGGGCTGATCCGTGGTGTTCTCCACCTTGGCCTCCAGCTTCCTGGTGATCTTTCCGTCTATGGGGCTGAAATCCAACATGTAGGGATCCGCCAAAAGCTCAAACGCGCTGTCGCCCGGCTCCACCACCTGCGCCTTGAAGGAGATGGTGACGCTTCCCAGCGTGGTGTCGTTGGTGGTAACCCGAGCGCTCTTGTTGGCCGAGCTTTTCTTGGCCCCGGCCGTATAAATCAACTCGATCCATGTGCTGTCACCGGCAGCAAGCTCCGTCTTAAGAAGCGGAGCCTTTGTGCAGCCTCACCCCGGTTTGACGTTTTCTATTTTCAGGGTGTCGCTACCCACGTTCTTCACCAAAAAGTAATGGCTCAGCTTGCTGGACGTGGGAGCGTAGCCGAAGTCGAATCTGGTCCCGGGTATCAGAAGCCGGGGGCCGTCGGCCCAGCAAGGGCTTGCCAGACATGCCACCAGGAACAGAAGTAAAACCACCGCCGTCAGGGAAACCGTTCTCTTCATCTCATCCTCCAACCCTTCTCGTTTTGAAAACGGGGTTAATATGGTCTCAATCGCGTCCGTGTCAACCTTTTTATACAACATGTACGAAGAATCGGTTCCCTTCTTTGAAACCTGAAGAGTTTTCACAAAATCAATCGATCAACAAAAGTCCGCAGAAGCGGCAGGTTTCGTTCGGGGACCGTACTACTCTCAACGCGTATCCCGCATTGGCCAGCGTGCCGTATACGTCTATGCCGCAGGCCTCCATGGAAGGACGGGCTGCGTCCTCGAATCTGCAAGGCCGACTCACGTCGCACGACCTGCAAAGATTGCAAGGGCCGCAGCTCATGGCGAAGGCTTTGTAAAAACCATCCAGAAACATCTCTCTCTCCAGTGCGGCCGTCTGCCGGCGCATCTTCCGGCGGAGATTTTTCTCCTTATAATCGGGAGGTACGTCCCAGACCAGAAGCATGGCCCGCCGGTAGCAGTCCAGCACCTTTCGGGTATACTCGGGCGTGGGTGAGAAGGGCGGGCAGGTCAGGCACGTGCCGTAGCGCCCGCATCCATACTGGCATTTGAGCCGAACCCATTCCGCCGTCACCACGTTCCGCGGTAGGATGGCCTTAGACCAACTCACCCCAAAGGTTTTTGCCTTCTGGAGGTATTTGTTCAGCGTTCTTTTCTCTCTCACTGATCAGCCTGAGTGACACCGGACGAACCGCTGGATGGACCGGTCGTAGGTCTTCTCCACGTCGTCGGGGAAGAAGCAGGCGGGAAGTTCATTCATCCGCCAGTGATACCGGATGCACTCGCAGCATACGCCTTTGCGACTGCATGGCTGGTAGGAACAGTTGCACAACTTCAGGTTCTTCTCCTGGCTGCACTCTTTTGAGGTCATCTTTCCTCCCGGTTTTGGCCTCCGGCGAACCACTGGGTCCTGAGTCGCCAGAGGAGGCCGGAGAGGATTATAATCGTCAGGGCGAAAATTAGCAAGGCGTTTTCCAGACCGAAGTGGTCCACTATGCTCCCCAAAAACGGCGCGAACAGGGCAAAGGCGGTGTTCCCGGCCATATTCTGTAAGGAGAGCATGGTGGCCCTCACCTCGGAGGGAGTGTGCCGGTTGAGATAGGCTTTCAGTATGGGTTCATGCAGGCCGGTGGTGAACTGCTGGATGAGAATGAACGATATCCCACACACAAAGGGAAAGGCGCTCATCAGCAGGAAGGACGCCACCATCAAAAGGGGCATGACCGCCAGGATGAGTTTCTCCCTCAATATCCGCTCCAGCCGATGGGCCTGCTTGCTCACCAGGGCGGACAGAAGGTAAAAGCCGGCCATCACCACTCCGAACAAGGAAACGGGAAGACCCACCGTCTTGAAGTAGGGCTGGTAAGTCCAGAAACCCAGCCGGGTGGCCAGGAATGCCAGTGAAAAGAAGAGAACAAACCATAGGATCCTCTTGTTCTCCAGCACCAGGCCCAGACTCCTTTGTATCTCATGGTAGAATCTACGTCGGATCTGAAGCTCATCCAGCGGACTGCCGGCCGTCACCACGCGCGGCTCGACAAAGGTCAGGGCGATAAGCCCCGAGGCGAATATCCCCAACGAGCTGGCCAGATAAGGAAGAGACAGGCTCACCGTGGCCAAGAGTCCGCCCATGGGGGCAAACAGGGCAAAGCTCAGTTGCCTCATCCCGTTGCCGTTTCCCTCGATCCGCTGATACTCGTCTTCGCGTCCCAGACTTTTCAGCGTGTCATAGGCCAGGGCGGAATCCGCGCCGTAGGCAAACGACATGGAGATTCCGGCCACCACCTCTCCCAGGATGAAAAGGAACAGAGAATGCGACAGGAAGATCAGAAGATATGCGAAGGAGTGAAAGAACGAGCCGATAACCAGTGATGTCTTCCTCCCCACCCGATCAGCCCAGGCTCCGGTGGGGACCTCGGACAACACCTTGGCCAGGTAGTAGAGGCTCTGCAACATCATTATCTGGGAAAAGGACAGTCCCCTCTCCTGGTAGAACAGAACCAGTATGGCGATGTGGAACAGGCTGAACTTGGTGAGGCGATACCAGTAGAACCTGGCGAGGTTTTTCTCCATTTAGAAGACCTTCACCGGAATCCCGCTTTGCTCCTGTGCCTTTTCGGCTATCTGATGCAACCTGTCTTTGCCCACCAGAGCCAGTCCCCGGTCGGCAGAAGGCCGGTCGATGGAATAGATCTGAACTTCCCGGGGCCGCACATACGCCAGTCTCTCGACCCATGCCTCCAACTCCTGGGGATCGGTATTGCTGGCGGAACCGTCCACCAGGATGCTCTGCAGGACGAAATCCTCAAGCTCTCTTAAGTTCTCCACCACCCTGTCGAATTCGACTCCGGCGCAGGGACCATTGATCCTTCGAAACGTCGCTTCGGTCCCGCAATCCAGCTTCATGATCTTCACCTCCACTCGCTCCAAACCGGATCTCACCCGGGGAATGTCCAGACAGGTGGAGTTGGACAGGAGGGCCACCTTGGCCTGGGGGGCGGACTTGTCTCTGGCCTCCCGCACCACCTCTACCATCTCATCGAACCGGGGATGCAGGCACGGTTCGCCGTTGCCCGAGAAAGTAAGGTACTCGATAGCGGTTTGATTGTTTGCCAGCCAATCCTCCAGGGCCTCCTTCACCTGGTTCACGGTGGGCATCTCTGCCCGGTGAGCCGAGACATTCCGGGTGTGGATTTTGGTCCAGCCATAGTGGCAGTAAAGGCAGTTGAAAGTACACAGCTTATAAGCCCAGGGAAGAAGGTTGATGCCCAGCGAAGACCCCAGTCTTCTGGACTTGATCGGTCCGTAAATGATTCCCTTTTTCAGTTCCAACGTGCGCATATCCGACTCCTGCGGTTAGGTTAATCTCCAATCTACACGCACAGCGGCGTTTGTCAATAGCGGCTCGAAAACCAGTCCTCTGAATACGTGACCGCCCACCGTCTCCTTGGCCCCCTTGCTCCGGTCGGACCTTGCGGACGCCGCTGTCAGAGAGCGGGCGAGTCCTGCCAGGCCACAGCGCACGAATGTCCGCCGGCCGGAAACCGGCGTAAAATCCGAGGAGCCCGAGCGTCGCATCCCAAACCGGATGGTTCGTTCGTCTGCCGGCCTGGGCTTGATGTTCTGGGGCTGCGATACAGTGTGGGGATCGTCCCACACTTTGGGAAGGCGAATCTCACGGCGTTTCGCCAAGTGACTCGGACCCATCCGGTCCTCTCCGCCAACCGCAAGCCATGCAATCGATTGTGGACGCGGATTCCGCGGCCAACTTCTACTTCCTTAAGGCACCGTTTTTGCTTTTCCCTTGGGCGGTAAACTGAAGTACCTCGGCAGAAGGAGAGGATGATGCTGACGAAACTAAAGAAAGCGGTCGACCGGGTCTTTGGCAAACGCCGGGAGGAAGGATTCACCCTGTTGGAGGTGATGGTGAGCATGATCATCTTCGCCACCGGGCTTTTGATGATGGTCCCCATGATCGTCACCTCCATCAAGAGCAACGAATTCGCGGACATGTCAACCAGGGCGGCCCACTTCATCCAGGCCAAGATGGAGGAGATCAAGAACACCCATAATTTCACTTCCGGATACGATAATCCGGACGGAATGACCAGGACTTGGACCATCGTAAACAACGGCCCCAATCTGAAAACCATAACCGTGCAGATGGACTGGGTAGACCAGGACGGCCGGCCGCACAGCAACGTCACCACTACCTATGAATCACACAATTAGATCGGGACTTTCACATGAAGATCATCGTCCAGAAAAACCCCGCTGACCGGTCCCCGTGCGGGTGCAAATGCCAAGGGGGATTCACGCTGTTGGAGCTTCTGGTGGCCTTGGTGATCACCGGCGCCGTGGTCTCCGCAGGCTACGGCATCTATGTGGCCCAGCACCAAAACTGGATCGTCCAGGAGCAGGTCACCGATATGCAGCAGAACGCTCGCGCCGCCATGCACGAGTTGGAGAACCGAATAAGGATGGCAGGGTACGGGCTGCCCGGCGGGATTCATCCCATATACGCAGCCAACACCAACCCGGATACCGCCGCCGTGTTATTCAAGAACGAGTCCGGATGTGAGGCCACGGTGGAACACGCCATGACAGACCCCACGGCGGAACTCAGGTGCGACGGCCACGACCTAAGTTGCTTCGGCGATACCACCTGGGCTTACATCTACGATCCGGCGGCGGACACGGGAGAGTTCTTTTTCATCTCCCAGGTTCAGACGGGCTCATATCGCATCCAGCACAGCACCGACCCGCTCTCTCGGGCCTATCCCAGCGGAAGCCGGGTGATGTACGTGGACATGTACAAGTTCTACCTGGATACCACCGACAGCCGCCATCCTAACCTGATGGTGGTCCGGGAAGGAAACCAAAGCTATGTGTACGCCGAGGATATCGAGGACCTGCAGTTCCGTTACGGTCTGGCCAACGGCGTGTACGCGGACGTGCCGCCGGCAGCCTCCGTGGTCAGGGAGGTGCTGGTGACCATCACCGCCCGCACCGAACGACAGGACCCGCAGTTTCAGGGCCAGTACCGGAAGAGGACTTTGACCTCGGAGGTGAAGGTGAGGAATCTGGGATTGTGATTTGTCTTTCTGAGTGTGGTGTCTGAACGCAGGATGAAACCTCGTCGAAAAAAGAGGCCCGACGAGGCTGGCTCTCCTGGGCCGTGGAAGAGCGAGATGAGAGGCACAAGACCCGGCAGCCAGGAAACGAATGTTAAATTCAAAGGAACTCGAACATGAGGAGACTTGCTGAGAGACTTTCCAAAGTCCCGTCTTCCCTCGGAAAAAGGAATCAGGGCGGCTTCACCTTGCTGGAGATGTTGGTCGCCTTGACCATCACCGCCTTTGTGGTGGCCGCCGGATACGATCTGTACCTGAAGCAACATGAGAGCTGGATCATTCAAGAGCAGGTCAGCGACATGCAGCAGAATGCGAGAATAGCCATGCACGAGCTGGAAACCAGAATCAGAATGGCCGGATACGGGCTGCCTGGCGGGCTTCACCCCATCTACGCCTGGAATACCGATCCCGACACCATAGCGGTGTTGTTTCAAAACGAAGTCGCCTGCGAGGCGCCTATCGAGCATACTATGCCCCAGCCCAGCTCGGAGTTGAGATGCGACGGGCACGACATCAGCTGCTTCCAACAGGATACCTGGGCCTACATCTACGATCCTTTCGCCGACACCGGGGAGTTCTTCTACATCACGCACGTGCAGATATCGTCCAGCCACATCCAACACAACACCACGGTGCTTTCCAAGTGCTATCCTCAGGGGAGCGTGATAACCATGGTGGATATGTACAAGTTTTACGTGGATACCAGCGACAGCAATCATCCCAACCTGATGGTGGTGCGCGAAGGCAACCAGAGTTACGTGTACGCCGAGGACATAGAGGACCTGCAGCTCCGCTACGGCTTGGCCAACGGCGTCTTCGTGAACGTGCCGCCCGCGGCCTCGGTGGTCCGGGAAGTGCTGATTACATTGACCGCTCGCACCGCCAGAAAAGACCTGCAGTTTCAAGGTGAATACAGACGCAGAAGCCTCACCTCTGACGTGAAAGTGAGGAACCTGGGGCTATAACCGCTCCGGGCCGGGAGCTTGAAAAAGGAGGTATCATGCTGAAGAAACTGAAAAACGAAGACGGCTTCACGCTGCTCATATTTCTTTCCCTGCTTCTGATGCTTACCCTAATCGGGGTGGCAGCGGTGATGACCTCCACCACCGACGTGGACATCGCCGGGAACGACTTAAGCAGCATCAATTCCTTTTATGCGGCGGAGGCCGCTCTGGAGAAGGCCACGGCCATAGTCAGAAACCACTACGCCACCGGCGGCGTGGGCCCGCCCAGCCCGCTTCCGTGCGACAGCTTTGTGCTGGGGAACATCAACGCCTCCTACCAAACCACCGACAACGGGGCGGCGGTCATGGAGACTCTGACCACCGGCGCATACCGGGGGCTTTACGCACTGGTGAAAAGCTTCACCATCCAAGCCCAGGCCACCGAGGCCGGCAACAACAGCAGCAGCAAGATCGAGGCCGTGATCAAGGACGCTCTGGTTCCCATATTCCAGTTTGCCGTCTTCTACGAACAGGACCTGGAGATTCTGCCCGGTCCCGACATGACCCTGGGCGGGAGAGTGCACAGCAACAGGGACATGTACTTGGGCGCCCGCTCTTCACTCAAGGTGGATTCATGGACTACGGCCGCGGGAGACCTCTTTCACGGAAGGAAAGACGACCCGCCGGACAACATGACCGGGGACGTATTAATCAAAGACAGAACTGGAACTTACCAGAGCATGAAAAACCCCGACGGCACCTGGTTGGATGCCAACAGTTCCAATTGGGTGTCCGAATCGCTCAACCGTTGGGAAGGCATGGTGGAGGATCAATCTCACGGGATAACCGAATTGAATCTTCCGGTGGTGGTATCGCAGGACCCCATCGACATGATCAAGAGGGCATCCGGCGGAAATATGGACAGCTACGAGAACAAGGCCGGTCTGAAGATCGTGGACGGCCAGGTTCTGTGGCAGAACTCCGGGGGTAGCTGGGTGGATGTCACCACTACTTTTCAAACTAACGGCATCATATCTACGGGGAGCTTCTATAATTACCGGGAATACAAATGGGTCACCTCGTATGATGTAGACATCAGTAAGTTGAACACCAGCGGCTACTATCCTCTCAACGGGATCCTATATGCATCCAGGAACCAGGTGGCGGGCACGCAGCAGGCCGTCCGGTTGACCAACGGCCAGGAGCTGGCGGCTCCCCTGACCGTGGTCTCCGACAATCCCATGTATACCAAGGGGAATTACAACAGCGTCAACAAGAAGGCTTCGGCTCTGTTCACCGATGCGTTGACCATATTGTCCAACAGTTGGAGCGATGCCAATAGCAACCAGAGTCTGGGCAATCGGGTGGCCTCCAACACCGAGGTGAATGCAGCCTTTCTGACTGGGAACACCGAGACCACGACCGGCCATTATAATGGAGGTTTGGAGAATCTGCCCCGTTTTCTGGAGACCTGGAACGGAAAGACGTTCAAATACCGGGGTTCAATGGTTGACCTTTGGTACAGCGAGCAGGCCACCGGCGCATGGGTTTACGGAAGCCCGCAGTATGAGGCGCCCAACCGAGACTGGGCCTTCGACTTGGCTTTTCTGGACCCGAACAACCTGCCTCCCGGCGTGCCTCAAATCAACGCCGTGCTGAAGGTGAGCTGGCTGCACAGAATAGTCAGTAATTAGAGAATATTCCTTCCTCTGACCTGCCTGCCCCAAAAAAGCAGGGGAGACCCAAATCTCCCCTGCTTTCGTATTTGATGTCGCTTGTCGGCGATCCGTGGTCCGTGGTCGGCAGTCCGTAGCAAAAAACAAAGCTTCGACATCGACCGTCCGCAGCAAGCTACCTATATCCGTTTAATCCGTTCCATCCGTTGACGATTCTCTCGCCGTCAGTGATCCATATTCCGTGGAGGAAACCAAGAAGATTCAACGTCCTTCGTTCAGCCTCCTTTCACCACTCCTATCACCTTGAAGAATCTTCTTTTGCCTAACCTCACCAGCCTCTCCCCTGCCACGGGCACTTTCAGGTTCTCGTCATCCACCCTCTGATTGTCCAGATACAGTCCTCCCTGCTTGATCAACCGCTTCACCTCGCTGGTGGAATCGGCGCAACCACTTTTTACCAGGTAGTGCCCGATCCAAATGTCGGGCTCATCATGTTCCAGGTGTTTTTCCGGTATCTCCTCCGGCACTTCCTTCTTGGAAAAGACTCTCTCAAATTCCGCGCAAGCTCGGTCGGCTTCTTTCTGGCCGTGGTACATGCGTACGATCTCCTTGCCCAATCTCTTCTTGACGATCATGGGATTGACCTCTCCCCCCCCAAGCTCCCTCTTGATCCTCCCCAGCTCATCGACCCTCACGTCGGTGACCAGCTCGAAATAGCTGTAAATCTGCTCATCGGGGATGGACATGACCTTGCCGAAGATCTCTCCCGGCGGCTCGGCCACCCCGATATAATTGCCTAACGACTTGGACATTCTCTGCTGCCCATCGGTCCCCACCAGAACCGGCATGGTGAGTATCACCTGGGGCCTCTGCCCGTACAGCTCCTGTATCTGCCTGCCGGTCAATAGGTTGAACTTCTGCTCGGTGGCGCCGATCTCCACGTCGGCTTTGATCATAACTGAGTCATAGGCCTGCATCAAGGGATAGAACAGCTCGTGGATGCTTATGGGCACCTGCTGCCTGAACCTGTTGGAGAAATCGTCCCTCTCCAGCATCCGGGCCACGGTGAAATTCGAAGCCAGGTGCATCATCTCCCGGAAGCTCATCCGGCTGAACCATTCCCCGTTGCGATGCACCTCGGTTTTGCCTTGATCCACCACCCGGAAGAACTGCTCCTGGTAGGTCTGGGCGTTTCGCTCGATTTCCTCCGGAGTGAGCTGCGGCCGGGTTTCCGATCGTCCAGACGGGTCGCCCACCATGCCGGTGTAGTCTCCGATTATCAGCACCACCTGATGCCCCAGATCCTGGAATTGCCGGAGTTTCCTCAGGCAGACGGTGTGTCCCAGGTGTATGTCCGGCGCAGTTGGATCAAAGCCCTGTTTTATCCTGAGGGGCCGTTTGGTGCGGATGGACTCCGCAAGCCGGGCGGTAAACTCCTCCTCCGGCAGGATCTCCACGGTGCCCCGTTTGATGATCTCCAGTTGCTCTTCCAAGCCTAACATTCATCCTCCGTCGCGCATCTTGTGTGATCGGTAGATGCCGGGGCCTGTAACGCCTGGTCAGGACCGGACTGCCTTCACCGGAACCGTTTGGGCCATTATACAGGCTGAGCTACACAAAATCAAGCCATTTCTCGATTGGATCGAACCTTGGGAGTGATCGGAGGAGGAACAGAGATTTCGACCGTGAGCTCTTACCCTTGGCAAGTCGTGCATCCCCGGTTTAGCAGGCGGTGACTGCGCCTCGCAATCGCTCTTTAGGTGTGAAGCGAATCTCTGTAATCTGGAGGGGAAAATGATCCGGCAGGAGCAGTCTTCGATTAGAGACCGCTCCTGCCGGCTCGGAGGTCAAATTCTCTTATCTTTTTGCGGCCTTTACTTTCTCCCGAAACACCTTGCCCAGTCTCTTGATTCCTTCGCGAATCATATCCGGGTTGGCGTTGGAGAAGTTCAATCGCAGCGTGTTGTCCTTGTCCTCGTATGGGTAAAAGGGCTTGCCGGGAACATATGCCACCTTCTGCTCGACCGCATCGACCAACAGCTTTGTGGCCGACGCGCCCTGGGGCAGTTCAACCCAAAGGAACAGTCCACCGTCCGGCTCATGCCACTTGACCGTGTCGGGAAAGTGCTCCTCGAGTGCCTGGATCATCACCCGAAGCCGGTGGCCATAGGCCGCCTTGATCTCCTCGATGTGCGGATCCAGGTGACCGTCCTTGATGTACTGGTAGAGCACGTACTGGGCGAAGGTATTGGTGTGCAAATCCACTCCCTGCTTCAGGCGCTCGAACACCGCGATCACGTTGGCCGGGGCCACCACCCAGGCTATTCTGATGCCCGGCGATACGATCTTGGAACAGGTTCCCAGCCCTATCACCGGATCGCCTCCCAGACCCCTGAGCGAGGGAATGTGTTCGCCCTTGTATCTCAGCTCTCCGTAAGGATTATCGTCCACGATCGGAATCTGATACTCCTGGCCCAGCTCGATGAGTCGCTTTCGCTTTTCGAGACTCAGAGTTATGCCGGAAGGGTTCTGGAAATTGGGTACCAGGTAAATCAACCGCGGCTTGTGCTTCTTGATGGCCTTCTCCACCTGTTCTACGATGATTCCGTCGGACTCCATCTCCACCGTGACCCACTTGGGCCGGTATGCGTTGAACGCCTGGATCGCGCCCAGGTAAGTGGGGCTTTCACAGACCACCACATCCCCCGAGTTCAGGAAGATCCGTCCGATTAAATCCAGACCCTGCTGTGAGCCCCCGGTGATGAGCATGTTCTCCTCGGTCACCTCCACCCCCTTCTTACACAGCCTCTCGGCCAGGGTCTTGCGCAGGGGCAGAATTCCGTTGGTCAGGCTGTATTGCAGGGCCTTGGCGCCATACTCGTCCAGGACCACTTGACTGGCCTTCTTCAAATCCTCGATCGGGAAAAGCTCCGGCGCGGGCAATCCCCCGGCAAAAGATATGACATCCGGTTTTTCGGTGATCTTCAATATCTCCCGGATGGCGGAACTGCGCATCTCTTGCGCTCTCCGGGAAAAGACCCAGTTGAACTCCATGACATCCTCCTTTGAATCGACGAAAAGCGCAAAGCCTCAAGCTGCGCTGCTTGGAACGAAGTTAAGCGAAAAGCGTGTGAAGTCAAGCGTTTTTTGGCCTGGTCGCCGAGGCACGGTCGATGTCGGAGAGAGCGGTGGGAGTGCGGAGCCTTGGCTCCGCGGTTTTGACCGAACACCGCACGAGCAAGGTCATACACTCCAGCGCTTTCGGGAGTGCGGAGCCTTGTCGGAGCACAGTGGAGATCCCGCCAAGTGGGGCCTCTCCGGTTTTAACCAAACATCGCACCAGCAAGCTGGTGCACTCCACCTTCTTTTTTTTGGGAGTGCGGAGGCTTGCCTCCGCGGTTTTGAGAGAACATCTCAGGCTGCCGACTGTTTTTGGGCAAAGGATTCGAAACCGACGAACACGCCTGCCGGGTCAAGGGATTCCTTGATTCTCAGGCTCAGGGCAACTTTGGGATCTTGGGGCTCGATCCCGCCGGGCATTCTGGGCATCGTTATCTGGATTCCGGGATAATCCTTTTTCTTCCTGGCGGGAATCAATCTGAGGGTGATTTCCGTTATGAAGCCCAGGGTTCCCCAGGAGCCGGTGAAAAGACGAGGTAAGTCGTATCCGGTCACCGACTTGAAAGTCCTGGCCCCCACCTTGAGAACCTCTCCCTTTGCATCAACCACTCGCAGTGCCAGGGCATAGTCTCTAGTCTGCAGCTTTCTTTCACCTGACTCGCCCTTGAGGTTGACAGCCACCGAGCCTCCGGCCGTGCCGGGATATCCTCCCTCGGACAAAGGATAGAAAAGATTGTGCTCCTGCAGGTGATGGTTCAATTCCCTCAAGGGGAAACCGGCCTGAAGAACTACATACAAATCCTCCGGCACAACCTTCACGATCCGGTTCATGCGGTCCGACTTCAAAATCAGCACGCCGTCATCCGGGCCGGTCGAGGGATTCACGACTGAGCCGGAACCGGAGGCCAGTATCTTGAAGCCCTTCGATCCAGCCAACTTCACGATCTCCGAGACGGTCTGGCTGTTTTCCGGGGAGACAATGCCTCGACCGGACTCAATTCGCAGATGGTCCTTTCCTGCTATCCTTTCCAACTGGTCCATTGGCACCGAGTTTGGCACTTTCCACCTTACCTTGCTTGAGGAGTTGACGAAACGCGCCCAATAGCCACAGAACTCGTGTGAATATATGTCCGGCTAAATGCAGTGTCAAGGCATTTGTCGATCAAGGCAGGAGGGAAGACGGTTCTCAGGTGTCCGGGATGACACCGGGAACCGCTCATTGCCGATTGACCTGTTAAATGCACTGTACGGCAGCCCCATGTCTCTCAACCGTGGCGAAAGATTTCCCTTGACAAGAGACTTGCCTTTGGGTTAAATGTCTGTCGACTTGGTGGAAGAGTCAACCTCTTAAAACAGGAGGGGATATGAGAGGGATGAGGGTTCTGGTGACCACGGTCTTGGGGTTTGTTTTCGGTGTTGTGTGCTGGCTGTTGGCGTCCTCCGGACAGCCCGGCATGTCCGCGGCCATGGCTTGGTCCATTATCTTCAGCCGCGCGCTCATCGGCTTTGTGATCGGCATCAGCGCCTGGAAGATCAATTACCTGATCCACGGAATCGTCCTGGGCTTTATCGTGTCCATCCCCATGGCGCTGGGGGGACTGTCGTTCCAGGGATTCAAAGTATTTCTGGCGACCCTGATCATGGGAATCATCTACGGATTCTTGATCGAGCTGATCGCCCATTTCGTCATCAAGGACAAGAAGGTGGCTCCCGAGAGCTCGGTCCTTTAGCCCGGGATCAGGCCACCGCAACGACTATCCAGGAGAAGTTGAGTTTTTCTTTTTTCAAAGTCCTCCTCAACGGAGGACTTTGTTTTTAGCGGGCGTGACCCAGGTGGCAGAACGCCGTTGACGACGCGGCCCGGAAGACACAAGGGGTTGGAGGAATCGACGGACTTCTCGGAACAAGGGAATATCCCGGAGGCGAGAGTTGTATTGAAAAAGAGGGTGGATTCTGTCGTCTCAATCGGCGTCGTGTCGTTTTTCCTTGACTGGCCGTGGGAGGTTGCGTATTATCTATGAGTTTCATCGGACGACTCTTCTTAGTTGGACTGCGTGAGTTCAAAGAACCAGAAACAAGGTGAGTGAATTTGCTTAATCTTATCGGATTGCTATCCATCCCCGACCCCGGGCCATTCCAGGGCACGCTGTACGGAATGATCAGCGACATGGACCCGTTCGCTAAGACCGTCATGATCGTGCTCTTGATCATGTCCTTGATTTCCTGGGCCATCACCTTTCACAAATGGGCGCTTTTCCGAAAGGTCAGCGCGGAGACGACCAGGTTCTTGACGCTGTTCAGGAAGCGACCTTCCATACCGGAAGTCTACGTGGCCTGCGTGAAATTCCGGCGCACTCCGCTGTCTCCCATGTTGGAGGAGGGTTTCAAGGAGCTGGATCAGGTGCTCAAGGTAGAGGGCAATCCCCGGGGGATCAAGTCTCCCGTCGTGCCCCAAAATCGTCCGGTAGTCGATGACGCCGATCCACGGGATCCAGATTCGGACCGGGATAAGGATCGGTGGGAGGTCATCAGGATGACCTTGGAGCGGGTGGGCCAGGAGGAGATCAACCGGCTGGAGAAAAGCGTGGTTTTTCTGGCCACCACCGGCAACGTCAGCCCGTTTTTCGGACTTCTGGGAACCGTGTGGGGAATCATGCACTCCTTTGCCTCCATTGGGGTGAGAGGCTCTGCCAGCTTGGCTGTGGTAGCGCCGGGAATCGCCGAGGCTTTGGTGGCCACCATCATGGGGCTGGCCGTGGCCATACCTGCGGTGATGGCCTACAACTTCTTCAATGCCCGGCTCAAGCTCATCGCCAGCCAGGTGGACAATTTCGGCTTGGAGTTTTTGGCAGCCGCCAAGAAAGAGGAGCTTTTGAAGTGAAGTCGCATCTTGTTTTAGACTGCGAAAGGAGCAATGCAACCACTCGTAGATTTGCGATTTAGGTTTGGCTACGGACGACGGACCACCGACCGCGGACGGATAGTTACCGCAACTGACAAACGCGCAATATACCGGCTTTAGCTGCGGACCGCGGACTACGGACTTAATCATGCCTCGAAAAAGAAGAACATACGACGCCCTGCACGACATCAACGTCACCAATCTGGTGGACGTGGTGCTGGTGCTTTTGATCATATTCATGATCGCCGCTCCCATGATGCAGGCCGGGATCGACATCAGCCTGCCCCGCACCAAGGCCACGCCGGAGGATATGGGAGAGGGAGTGGTGGTCACCATCACCAAGGAACAGAAAATATATATAGACCAGAGGGTAACCAACCTGGACCGGTTCGAGGGAATCTTAACAGACGTGGCCGGCAAAAAAGGCTCGCAGTCCGTTTATCTTAGGGCGGACAAGGACATACCCTATGGGTTGGTGATCCAGATCGTGGGAAAGGTGAAGGCTCTGGGCTTTCAGAATCTGGGGCTGGTGACCGAGCCGGAAAGATGAAAACCTAAGGGTGTGATGGATTATGAAAAGGAGCATGGTTTTATCCGGCATATTACACCTGGCGGTCATCGCCGGTTTGGTGGCGTTTTCTCCCATGTCGCCCAGGTCAATGGAGGGCTATCCCACCATCTATCGGGTGGGGCTGGTGAGTTTGCCCAGCAGAGGAGGAGCCGCCAGAGCAGGTCAGTCTGCGGAGCAGAGTTCCGAGCAGAAGGTGACCATCTCCTCCAAGCCGGAGCCGGAGAAGAAAGGCGTGTCGGTAAAGGAGTTCCAAAAGACGAAATCCAAAAAGAAGAAAACAAAGGTAACTCCCAAAAAAACGCAGGCTGCACCCCAGGCCAAAAAGCCGGCAACAGCCAGCGACAAACCCGAGGGCAAAGTAACTCAGGGCGACGAACTGGGCCAGGAGTATGGACTGGGGGACGGAATCAGCGCGGCCACCGTGGACGGAGCCGGTTTCGGTTCTTCCTATTACCTATCTCTGATTTTCGGCAGGATAAGAGACCTGTGGGACAACCCAGTGGAAGCCTCGGCCACACTGCGAGTTACCGTATACTTCAAGATCATGAGGGAGGGTCAGATCTTTGACGCCCAGGTGGAAAAAAGTTCCGGAATAGAGCTGTTCGACGAGGCCGCCAAGAGGGCCGTCTTGAGCAGCGCGCCTTTTCCGCCGCTCCCCTCGGAGTACACCGGGAGCTATCTGG
>CAZPRG010000021.1:0-19321 GCA_964588675.1 uncultured Ignavibacteria bacterium | reverse complement strand
CCCAGGCATAGACAAAACCGTCATCAGCCGCAACCAGAAGCTCCGCGTCGCTGTCCTTGTCAAGATTGACCATGACCGGCGAAGAAGACACCTGCCCGCCGACAGGAAGGGGGAAACCGTCGACCATCCTTCCATTCTTGTTGCAGGCCACGATTCGGCCGTCCTTGGTGCCCACGATGATGTCGGGATATCCGTCTCCGTCAGCGTCTCCGATAATGGGGGACGACTCGATCAAATCGGTGGTGCCTCCCGGGAGGCTCAGCGTCACGGGAAAATCGCTCATCAGCGCGCCGTTAAAATTGTACGCGTACACCTTATCGCTGGAGGTTAGGATAATCTCGAGATAGCCGTCTTGGTCTATGTCTCCCAAGACAGGGCCTGACGTGGGATCGAAATCCAATGAAACCGCCAGGCTGGACCCCCCAAGCTTCAGATCAAGAGCATTCAGACAACAAGACCCCGTGCATGAATAGAAGATTGCATCTACGTCCCCGTCTCTGTCAATATCCCCGGCTACCATCAGTCTGCTCTCGCCGGACCAGGGCATGCACGCGGAGGAAGCATCATCATACATGTTCCAAGTACAAATTTCTTGAGATGGCGAGCTATTTCTAAGCAAGAAATTGGTGCGGTAATTCCCGGTCGTCGCTAACGCAATCACAGATCCTTCGGAGAGCGAAGAATGGACGATCGTCCCGTCATGTGAGATGATCACGGTTCTGGGAGAGGGAGCTTTGGTAGCCACAAAGATCTCCAAAGTGGAGCTACCCGAGTCAAAATCGGCGACTATGGGTGACACTGAGATACCGTCGTTAAGATCGACCGGAAAACCGTCGACCACATCCGCTCTTCCGTCAGAATCGCGATCATAGGGATGCCAGGCATAGACCCTGCCGCTTACGGTAGCGGCCACCACCTCTGATGTGTCGTCTCCGTCCAAATCACCCAGGGAGGGAGGACCCACGAAGTTCTCGTCTTCCTCAGCGAATATGGCCAGGGGCAAAGTGACTAAGGTGGAATCGAATTGCATTATCTCCACCGAATCCGCGTGCGGAAACAGGCTCGATCCCGAGCCGCCCCAGGCATGTATGAACCTGCCAGAGCTCAAGTATACTCGGTTGCTGCTCAAATCCGCCACCATGGAACTGGCGGAGCTCTCGGGAATGAATTTTCGCGGAAAACCGGCCTGATCCCAGTCTCGGGCCACGTTCAGGGTCATGACCGTGTCAGCGCGGCTGATGTCCTTGATCCGGACGTGGGTATCGGACTTGTTTGCGCTCTTGGACGAGGGGAAAGTGTGAGGCGTAAACTCGGTATTGTTGCCCCGGTAGAACATATCCTCCTGCTGGCCGAAGCCGGTGTAGTAATTCCCACCGAAATCGACGATCCCGTCCGCCTCCACCAAGGTGAGGAAGCGGCGATCGGGTATCGCCTGGAGCTGATTGTCCCAGAAATTGTTCAAACCGTCGTCATCGTAGTCCAGGTAGGCCACGCTCTCGTCGACGTGGAAGATCAGAATCCCCGATCCTGGCAGGAGCCAATCATACTCACGGTTGTAATTGCGATCGGCGTCCACCGGACCCAGTATGACGTTGGTGGCGGAATCCGCCCGGAGGCCGCTGAATCTGTCGTCGTCCGCATCCTCTTTCCTATTCTCCACCAGGAAATACTCCTGGGGGCTTATGGGAACCTTGACCAGTTGCACGCCGCCCGCCAATCTCTCCACGGCGCGAAGCTCTATGTTTGCTCCGGTAATCTCCTGCGGTTCGACGAATCCAAGATATGCCCGGCTCCATGCGCAGGGGTACACCGGAAGCACCCCCGACACGTAGACACCGTATCCCACGTCCACCCCCACGTTCTGGGCATTGTTGTCCATCAGGGCGAAGTCCCCCACTTGGGTCATGAAGTTCTGGGAATTGTATATGTCCACCAGACCCAACTGGTGTCCGAACTCGTGGGCCATCACTCCGTTCAAAGCAGACACTCTGTTGTCCTGCGATTTGGTCTCGGGCATGAACATCCCATCGGTGATGGGAAAGGTGCCGCCGTTGACCCACACCGTGTCGCCCAGCCGGATGTATCCGGTGAAAAGATCGCCCGGCGTAGGATTGACCAATGATCCCAGATCGCTCTGCAGGTCCGAGCCGGCATGAAAGATCACGAAACAGTCGTATTTGGCAAAATCTATTCCGTAGACCAGAGGGTCTTCGTACACGGAGAGGGAATCCGCCAGATTAAAGCTGTCGTGGAAGAACTGCCTCAGCATCTCCACCTTCACCCCCAGCGACGAATCCGGCGCTCCGTAATGAACCATGGGATAGGGCAGCCGGTAGGCCAAGGTTTCGGCCTTGGGAAAGACCTCACCCTCCAATGCCAACTGGCCGTTGGATACGGTCCACCAATAGTTGTGCAAAGCCTGGATGTGCTTGTCGAAGAAGAGCGTGTCGTGCGGTGAAGGGTCTATCAGATGCCCTTCCTGCTGCAGAAATTCGTCCTGGGTTCTCATGTCGAACAGACCGTTTCCCGTGGTGCGAGGATCGTCCGGAATCTCCTCCTGGAACTCCACCCTTATCGCCAGAATCTTGAGCGTTTTGCTCTGGGCAGGAGTCAATTTGGAGAAACGAGGAAGCGAGAATGGAGTCTCTCGCTCCAGCTGCAGCAGGTTTCTGATGGACACGTCGCTTTTGAAGCCGGATTTGCGGACAGGCACGCTCGACCTTTCCGTGGGAACGAGTGTCTTTTCACCATGAATGCGAAGCAGCTGCTCGGAGCCGGAGTGCGCAGTCCCGGCCAGACATAGAAACGCCGCCATCGCCGCGGCCATGGATTTGGATAGGGTCTTTAGTCTTCGCATGGTTCGAGGTGGCTGCCGGCCCGGATTCATCATTGCGCACCGGAACCTGACTTAAGTCAGGTTCTCTGGTGACACCCGAACCCACTGGTCGGCTTCTGAAACCCGCTTAAAACCTTCCGGTCATGGAGAATCGCATGGTATTGGACAAGGCCGACGTCTTGCTCGAAGGTATGTAGGCGAAATCGAATCGGAACAGGCCGTATTGAAGTCCCGCGCCGAAGGTCGGATTTTTAACGTCGCCCACGCGGTCGTAAACGTAGCCGCCCCGAAGTGCCACGTAGGTGCCATACCAGTATTCGATCCCCGTGTTCAGTATGGCCTCCCGCCACTCCTGGCTGAATGAATCGTCCAGGCCTACCAGCTCCTTGTTTACGTCGAAGGTTGCGGTCAGGCGGTTGAAAGGAGTGTTCACGATCTTATAAGCCAGACCCACCGCCAGATTGCGCGGCAGCGGATCCGACTGGTTCAGGTCGATATAGGCGATATTGGGTCCCAGGTTGGTGAGGGCGCTTCCCAAAGTCAGCCTCTTGATGGGCGTCTGGTACAGAATCCCGGCGTCCAGGGCAAAGGACGAGCCCGATCCTTTTCCTTTTTCCAACCCCGCTCCCTGATCCGCCAGATGGCTGTAGATTACTTTGGCGGAAAGGCCGCCGGACAGGCTGGAGTTGAGCCGGGTGCCATAGGAGAAAGTGAAGGCCATCTCGAAACTGTCGAAGGTTCCCAGGATATTGCTGAACTCGTCGGTGCGCACGTTCTGTCCCAAAGAGAGGAAGGTCACGTTCGCGCCCACGGTGCCCCAGCCTTCCATGTGCTGCACGTAGGAGAGGTACTCATAGTACAGATCGTCGGCCAATTCCGGGAGCCAATTGGCGTGCATGAAGGTTATCTCCCTCTTGGCGTGCGCATATATAACCACCTTATCCGGCGTGCCAAACCACATCTCGCCGTCCTGGTGGATTATGACTTCGGCTTTGTCCCTCTCCAGCCCTGCGTGGTAGTATCGGCCCCAACTTTGGCCGTCCCACTTCACCGTCCCGAACTCGGTTCCCACGAACAGATCGTGCTTTCCGGCGCGGACCAGCGACAGGATCTGGCTTCCCGTGGCATTGTAGTACACGTATATCTTTTCGCCCGGATCCAGTTTCCCGCTGGGATCCAGTTGATTGTAATCGATGATCATCTGAGAGAGCCGGGAGATTTTCTGCTGGTCGTCGGACTGCAGGAACTTGCGGGCCACTGTTTGGGCGTCGTCTCCCTCCTGGGCCGTGTACACCTGGTAACCATAGGTGAACCACTTGCCCTCCGTGTATCTTTTCAGACCCCGACTGGTCCCCAGCCACAGGTTACCGCGATCGTCCACCACCAACGCCGTTATCTGCCCGGGGATCGCCAACTGGAAAGGGAGATTGAGTGTCTGGCCGGCAGCGATGCCGGAATCGGTCAGGGCGTTATAGGTCTTGAGCGTCTGCACGGCCCGGGAGATCATCTTCTCGTTCTGCGTGCCCAAGAAGTCGCGCACCACTTTTTCCAAGCTGTCCCCAATTAGGACCGAGTACTGCTCGTAAGGCTGCCACGACTCTCCTTTCAGTTTGTACAGATTGGTCGCCGTGGCCGCCCAAATTTCCCTTTCCCCTCGATTGGCAAAAGCCACAATCTGCCTGTCGGCTGCATCACCGGGAAGCGGGACTCCAGTCCACTTGGCTCCATCGAATCTGGCCGGTCCCTGGTCCGTCCCCACCCAAAGGTTGCGGGCGGAGATGGCCGAGACCGCCGTGATGTGATCCGACGGAAGGCCGTCCTTGGCGCCATATTCGCTCCATCTTTTGCCGTCGAAGGAGAAAAGTCCATTCTCCGTCCCCACCCACAGCACTTTCCCCTCCGAGCCCATCGACGTCAGCCCGCCTTCGAACAACACCCGGTAGGGAATCTTCAGTATGTCGGGCAGGCTCCGAATGACCGTGGCATCCACCAGCGAAGAGAGTTGATCTGCCTGCTCGGAAGAGAGCGCAGAATCGGCCAGGAATTCCCGAACCCGGCCCAGCATCTCTGCCAGGTTCTTCTCCGACAGCTTGCACTCGTCCCAGGCCGCGAGCAGATCGTCCCACTTGGCCGACAGACGATCGCCACTCTCGCCGGCAAGTTCCAGAAGCTTCTGTTTGAGAACCCCAAGCGAATCTTTGCCCACCGGCTGATTGAATCCGGCGGTCAACTCCTTCATGCTTTTCAGTTTCTCCTCATCCTGCACCTGGAAGAACTTCCGCAGGATGCTCTCCACCGACTCCCCGGCGGAGGTCGAGTAATCCTGATAGTTGAGCCACTCACCCCGATGCATCCTGAAAAGGTCCGATTGGCTGATTACCCAGACGTCATATCGTGCGTAGTTCAACTCGGGTATGTCGTTTCGAAGCAGCGCCATCGATTTCAACTCCAGGCCGGCGGGCAGCGGATTCTCCAGCCAGGCGGAAGTCAAGGGATAGACGCCCAGTCCGGCCGGGTTCCAGTGGGTGGCTGTGGCATCGTTGGCCACGGCCACAAAGGCTTCTCCCATTCCCGCAGCCCTGGCCCCGGCTGCGATCCTCAGGAAAAGGACCGCCGATCGGCTCACGTCCGCACGGCAGCTAGAGCCCGCAAAAGTCAACAGAACCAAGAACGTCAAACCCAGAACAAAAGTCACCCTTCTCATCTCAAATCCTCCTTGAGGATAGCCTTTCTCTGATCGATGGCTTTCAACCGATTATCGGGAAGTCGCTTGCATGTTCTAATCGCCTGCCATCTTTTCATTTGCCAACCACTTGATCCCTGATCTAAAATCGGCACTATTTCCATGAAAATAACCGCGCCGGCGCATGCTCAGCGCACCACCACTGCCTTGCCATATGCCTCCTTCACCTTCCGCTGACCGTTCACCGTGCCTTCCGCAGTTATCTTATATATGTAGACTCCATTGGACACCTGATCCCCCGCCTGGTCCTCTCCGTTCCAGTCCGTGGAGAAGTTGCAACCCGCGCGGGCGGAGGCAAAGGGTATGTGCCGGATCAGTTTGCCCGCCTCGGTGAATATCTTGAACTCGACTCTCTCTGCTGCCTGGGACAAACGATAATAGAAGTTCGTCGATTGGTAGAAGGGGTTGGGATAGTTCATTACATCAGTCAGTTCGAGCTCGGCTTCAGCAGAAACCCGCAGGCCCAGCTCCTTCACCGAGGAGTTGTTGGCATTATCCCAGGCTTTGACCGTGAAAAGGTGATCTCCCTCCGAAAGACCCGGCAACTGGTAAGCTAAGGCTCCCTGCTGGTGGCTTCCCAGATCGTATTCAAAACTCCCGGTCAAGTCCGTCTCCTTCTGAAAGTCCTGATCCACCACCAACGTGATCCCGTGTCCTACCTCACCCGTGAGGTTTATGCCGCTCTCGTCGGTAATGCGTAGGTGCAGAGTGGAGTTGGGGAAAACGGTCTGCCCGCTCACGAAATCCTGGTCGTCATCGAAGCTGGCGGTCATCTGGGGACCCACGGTATCGATCACCGTAGTATCCGATCCGATGATCACCAGAGAATCCCTCACGCCGTTTCCGTCCTGACCCTGGTCCTGCACGTAGACGCTGATCCGGCCGGTATTTCCTCCGTAGCTGATGTCCTTGGGCACCACGAAGCTGGCCAGAAACCTGCCTCCTATCACCTCGGCGTTGCCTTTGAACATCACCATCCCGGGCAGGTCATAATTCACCTTTCCCCCTCCGGGCATGATGTGAGTTCTTTCCCTCTGGGAGTCGAATGCCAGGATTCTGACCTGGCCGTTAAAGCCGGAGGCCAGGCTGCCTGATGCGTCTTTCACCTCTCCTTGAACGTCGATTAAACTCAAAGCGGACATGGTATCCGGACGCACCTGATCCAGCTGGACCCGCAGGCGCGGCGCGGCCAGCTTCATCACCGGATCGCCGAAGAGTATGAACCGCCTGTCGTTGCCGTCCGGCTGCCTCAAAAGCTTGGCGATGTAAAGCGCGTCCCCGATGGAAAGAGAGTCCTGGCCCAAAAGCAGATCGAACACTTTGTCGTTAAGCTCCGCATTGGCCATGGGGAAGACCAGCCAGGTGGCCGAGATGGTGGCGATGGAGCCTTTGCCCTCGCTTGTCAAGAACTGCTCTCCCATGGCCTCCCCCAGGGGGTCGAAAAACAGACCGATGCTGCAGGAGGCGGTATACACCAAGGGCAGTTCTCGCCGGTTGTTCAGACGGGGGATGTCCTGGCTGCGCTTGAACACGTGCTCGTGCGTCCACACGTCGGGATTCCCGTGACCCATGAAGTTGACGATCAAGGTGCCGTTGTTGAACGCATCTATGATGGCTTCTTCCGCGTCGGGCTTCTCTCCGTTGGCGTCGAAAGGATACTCCATCAGATAGATCTTGGACAGGTTGAAGCCGGAGGGGATGTGAAACCTGGCCAGATCCTCGGTATCGTCGGTGTGGACTCTCTCGGAGCTGGAGGTCGAGCTGAACTCGTCGTCGGCCACCAGCGTGATCAGATTCCTCCAGGTGCCGAATTCCGGGTCGTTTTCGTATCCTATCACCTTATCTAGCACCACCTGCAGCTCGGCCGGGGTTTTCACCGGCCAGCGGCCGATCACCATATCCAGGCCCCGGCGCGCCGTCTCATGGTCGAAATCCGAATCCAAAAAGCCGTACCGGCCGAAGTAGACGTACTGGTCGTCGGACACCGACACGTCGCCCTCCCAGGTCATGGCAAAGGGAGGTATGGGATTCTCGGTATCGGTTCCCAGATTGTTCTTGTAGTCGTAATGTCCGTCACCCGCTAAAAGCACGTAGGCCGGCGCCGGCCGTTCCCAGTTCTGGTAGGCGAATTTCAGAAAATCCCGAATGGCCACCGGATCGGACAGCCCGCCGGAAAACTCGTCATAGATGTCCTGAAGCTGAACCACCTTAACAGACATGTCATCATACGATTCCCTGAAGCTCTTCAGGCTCTGCACCTGCTGGTAGAAATCCGCAGGAGCGACGATAAGAAAGTCCGCCCGGTTGGAGGTCTCCCGCAAATCGGAGGTCTCGTCCCTAAAGAGCCGGACCGGCTTTTTTATCCGGCTGTCGTCCACCAAAAGATATCTCCTTTTGGCCTCCGGGCCCAAAGCATCCTGAAACCGGGCGGTTTCGCCTTCCACCTGAGCTCCCGAGATACTCTGGACGTCGGCATAATCGGTAACGTCGAACAGGCTGGCATTGGGGGAGTATAAACCGGAGATGGAATATTCCACGATACCCGAAGCGTTCGGGCTTTCGAACGACAGCTGGCGGTCGTGGCATTCGAAGAGCCGCTGGTACTCCACTTCGCACCAGTCCAGATAGGTGTCACTCTGGCCGGAGAACAGTATCTCCAGCGTGTCCAGCATGCCACCATGGAAATCGTAGCTTCGGGCCACGGTGACGGAACCGGAGGACAAGGAATCGATGATTTGGGCTGGCTGGCCGTTGACCAGAAGCTCGGTGAGTGACTGGGTGTGCTTCACTCTGATCAGGCAGCCTTCTTCCGGCAGGGCGCCCGGCAGGCTCACATAGAGTCGGGCTGGGTTGACGTTCGTCCAGTACCAGTTATAGTAATCTGCGACCAGGCCGGAGGAGTAAATCCTCAGGGTATTGTCCTGTTCCACGTGAATCCGGGAGGCAAACTCAGCCGGGCGAATCGGGTTTTCCTCTGTAGGACTGCCATCTCTAACAGCCATCCTCTTGGGATCGCCGGGAAAGGAACCCATGGGGTCAAAAGTCAGCCATAAGACATTATCATTGGTAAAGGGATTGGTATGAAAGCCGACCGCCGTGCCGCCGGAATCGTAATCCCAGTCATTCGGCGACCAGCCATAGAAGAGGATAAAATCGTCCGAGTCAAATGAACCGTCCTGCTCTCCCGACACGAATATGGCGATCTCGTGAAGCTCCAGGAAGGGATTGGAATTATCCAGCGGCAGAATCTTTCCTCCCCCGGAGAACATTCTAATGGTCCTTGGGTCCAGGGAGCCCACCGGAACCCCGGATTGGACCAGCATGGCCCTGTCCATCCTATAGATGCCGTTCTCCCGCACTATCACCTTGTACCAATTGTCCGAATAGCCGAAGGGATAGGGCACGGTCGGCTTGCGCAAGCTCGGCTGCTCCGCGGCCTTGCGCCAACCCGTGGACTGGTCATAGTTCAGAAGAACGTTCCGGTAGATTCCCTCAAAGAGGTCTCTTTGATTCTGAGGAACCACTTCCCCACTGTCCTGGAAGCGAACGCTCACCGTTATCTGGGAACAGAGTTTAGCCCTCTTTCGTGCGGGATCATACTGCACCGGGGAAATCTCCAGCTCGACGGCCCTCTGATTTCTCAACCAGACAGGAGAACCGGAAACCACTATCTCCTGAGGGTACCATTGTGCGGATTTGGGTTCTGCTCTCCAGGGAACGGTTCGGTAGCCCAGGGAACTTTGTTCGTCCGGCTCCACCTTGGCGGCCGGAGCCAAGTTGATCCCTGGCAGATCGGTCGCTGTTACGTCCAGCACCTCCACCGCCACCTCTCCCTCCGGCGGAACCGCGATGAACACTCTCCTCACCGGCAACTGGTATCCGCCGGCCTGATTTGTGAGACCACACTTGCCGAAGTTGAATAAATCGAAAAGGTCCTCACCCAAGCTGACTTGGCTTTTCTCAGGCTCCGGTACCAGATAGGTGAAAACCACTCCGTTCCGGTCCGACCTGATGATCCGAATGTCGTCGTACTCATCGCCGGAGTATGCTCTTGTCCCCGACCAAGCGAAAAGCAAAAGCAGAAGAGTCGAGAACAGCGCGAATAATCTCATCCGCAACGCAGCTCCCATAAATGGAAAGACCGGGCAGAATCCGAAGCCGAAAACAGCCCCCTGATTACGAAGTTCGGAATGGTCGACTCGATGTGACAACCTACGGACACTCCGGCTAAGGGGTTGTGGAGATGACTCCCTCATAAAAACCGCAAAAGTCTCAGCTTCTTTGTCTCAGAGTCTTCCGATCCGTGCCCTGGTGCGGCTCTATCCTGCCGTCGGCGGAATCAGAATCCTACAAAGCCAAACCCTTTAACCGTAGTCTCTATAGGCATACCTCTCTGTGTTGTGTGATATTATACAAGAAAAACCGTTTTTGTCAACCTTTTTCTGTGGTCGGGCATTGAGGTAGGCACAGGTAAGAACCGACCCGCTTTCACCCCACCAGTTTGTGCTTCACCAGACCGGCCAGATTCTCGGCCCGGAAGGTCCGGATGAAGTCGCAGGCGGTTCGATAAGCCTCCTGCTCGATCTGATCGGCATTGCTCCGTGGTATGGAGTCGATTTCCTTTTTGAATTCCCGGGTGGCGAACTTTATGTCCTTTCCCTTGCCTGCCGCCCATTCCTTCATCTGTTCCATCAAGTCCTTGGGCAGAAACCGGTGGGCGACATTCTGCCACTCGGTACCCACATTTCCTTTACGAATCCCATAATCGGCGAATTTGCCCACCACCGACATGGGAGTTCCGGTAATGCCGTGCTGGGCGATGCACACTCCCTTGGGCCGAACGGCGGTGAAGACCTCGCCGGTTCTATCCAGATCAATGTGTACCTTCTCTCCCTCCAGATAGTTGCCATGCTTGGAGCCATTGTTGATGGCTAACAGGTCCGGATGCACGTCCATGTCGGCCAGGGCGTTGATATAGGTGCTGGCTTCCTCCACGGAAGTAAGCTCGGCCTCCTGTCCTGTGGACTTCACTTCCCCCACTTCCACCTCCAACCCTATCTGATTGCCACGAATGAGTTCGGCCAGACGACCGGTGATGCGGATATTATCCTCCAGCTCGTTGAAGGAGGCATCGATGGCAATGGAGGTATACCCGGCCGCAATCTCCGCCTTGACCTGCGCCTTGGCGGACTCTTGGGCCTCCGGGCTGGTATCCTTCACCGTGGTGTGATCGCCGTGGATGAAAAACGGCTTGGAGAAACCGATCTTCTCCGCGTACTCCACGATGGTCTCGAAATAAATCTGCGGAGTCTGGCCCGTGTATCCTCCATCCACCCCGCCCTCGGTCTTGGCCAATTCCAGGGCCACCACCGAATCCAGCTCTTCCGCGGCGCGCAAGATGCCCGGTATGACGTGCTTTATGCGGGCATTACAGGCCAGCACGATGACCTTCTCGTCTCGTAAGACCTTGAAAACATCGTGGGAATTCAGTAGGCAGACCTTGCTCCCTGAGCCGAGCTTGCCTCGAATGTGTTCCGATCTGAGCTCCAGAACCTTGGAATCCGCAGTTGTAGGCGACATTATCAAACCCCTTTGTGACTGGAAGTTGTACTTTATATGCGGCCCATAACTCTAAAATTGATCAATACTTGCGCTATTTGAAAATCAAGGCTAAAACCACGACGACCACTAAAGCCGGCAGGAAGTTGCCCACTTTGATCTTCTTGATTCCCAAGAGAAAAATCCCTATTGCTACGATTATCAGGCCGCCTGTGGCAATAAGCTCGTTTAAGATCTCCGGCCTCAACAGAAAGGAGAGCTTGGTTCCTAAGATCGTCAACCCTCCCTGGAAGATCAGGACCGTCAAGGAGGAGAAAATAACCCCCACTCCCAGACTGGAAGCGAATACGATAGAGGCAAATCCATCCAGCAGCGATTTGGCATACAGCACGCTGGCGTTACCGCTCACGCCGTCCTGGATCGAGCCGACTATGGTCAAGGGACCGATGCAGAAAACCAAGCTGGAGGTGACGAATCCCAGAACGAAATTGCCGGATTTGGATTTGACCTTACGCTTTATGAATTCCCCCAGAGCCTCGAGCGCTTCCTCCAGTTTGATCAGCTCGCCTATGATTCCTCCCAGAGCCAGGCTGCCGATGACTAAAAGGATGTTCTCCGTCTTGAAGGCCATCTGGAAACCGATCAGCAGCGTGGAAAGCCCCAGAGCGTGCATCACGATGGTATTGATTCTCTCGGAGAAACGCGTGCCGATCAGAAGCCCGATGGAGCTTCCAACTATTACCGTTGCAGTGTTAACGATGGTTCCTGTCATTACTGTCCGGATTCCGATGACTCCAGAAAGTCAGTCTCACCCGCTACCAATACTTCCTTGGATCAGTGATCCTCCCCTCCACGGCCGATGCCGCCACCGTGGCGGGACTGCACAGGTAGACCTCCGCGCCTTTACCCAGCTTTCCCAGAAAATTCCGGTTGGACGTGGACAGAAGCACGTCTCCTGTTCCCAGGACGCCATGATGCCCGGAGGTGCACAAACTGCAGCCCGGGTTGGTCACCATGGCTCCCAAGCTCATAAATATCTGGTAGAGTCCGGCTTCCAGCATGTCCATGGCCACTTCCCGGGTTGCGGGGACAATCACCAGCCTCACGTCGGGATGAATCTTACCCGCCTTCTTTAATATCTTCGCCGCGGCTTTGAAATCCTCCAGCCTGCCGTTGGTGCAGGAGCCGATGAACCCCTCGTTGAACGGCCTGCCCTCCACCTCCTCCACCGGCTTGACGTTGTCCGGCAAATGAGGGCAGGCGATCTGTGGTATCAGCTTGTCCACGTCGATTTCCGTTTGATCCACACATGAGGCATCTTCGTCCGAGGTGACGATCTGAAGATCGTCGCCGCATCTCTGTCTTAGGAATTCCAGAGGCTCGCCATCCGGTTCGATGAAGCCGACCTTGGCGTTCACCTCGGTCATCATGCTTCCCAGGGTAAGCCGTCCTGCCAATGAGAGGCTTTCTATGGGCTCTCCACACAGCTCCAGCGAGCGGTAATTGGGTTTATCCGTTCCGATCTCCTGGACGAACTTCAGCGTCAGGTCTTTGGCCGAAACCGGCTCCTTGTATTTTCCCGAGAAGGTCACCTTGATCGTTTCCGGGACCCGGAACCACAGCTTCCCCGAATACCAGGCAGCCACGATGTCCGTGTTGCCTACTCCCGATGCGAAGCATCCCACCGAGCCCAAGAGGTTCATATGGCTATCGGTTCCGATCACTACCGAGCCGGGCCTGATCATTCCCCGTTCCAGGAGGACGTGCTGGCCGATTCCCCAGTTAACGTCGAAGAGATTCTTGATTCCCTGTCTTCTGGCGAACTCCCGGCAAAGAGCCTGGTTTTGGGCCACCTTCATATCCTTGGCAGGAGCCTGGTAGTCGAAGGTGAGCGCGATCTTGCTGGGATCTTTCACCTTCCCCTTGTTGGTGAACTTGTCGAACTCCAGTACAGCATTGGGGCCGCCGAAATCACGTATGACCGACAGGTCCACGTCGGCCCACACCCGATCATTGGCGGAAACGTCCTGACCTGATGCCCTGGACAGTATCTTCTCGATGGTTGTCTTGCCTGCCATGTATGTCCTCTCCCTTTGGCCGTGTCGATTCCGGATGATGCATTGGAAGGCCTCAACCTTCCATAATGGATACCTGAGACTTTTCTCTACGTCTGAGGTTTGTATTCCTCCGCGAATTTTATCCTCTTGGATACGGGTGGGTGGTCATATAACAAAAATTCGATTACGGGGCTGGGATTTGGATCGGACAGGTTCATATATGACAGCTTCTGCATGGCCGTGATGAAGGCGCCATTCTCATGCGTTATGTCTATGGCGAACTTATCCGCCTGTCTCTCCATGTGCCTGGAGAATGCCGGGAAAACGGGCATGGTCACCAGGCCGTAAACGGTGAATATCAGCAAGATCAGGGGAAGACTGGCCACGTCGGCCATGTTGTCGATCTTAAGTCGGCTGCGGAATCGGGTGATGATTCCCGGACCCGTCAGGTGGATTATCAAAAACCCGATCGCCGCCATCACGGACGAAAGGAATATTCCCTGCCAGATGTGATGGAAGAAATTGTGGCCCATCTCGTGCGCCATCACGACCTCCACCTCATCTGTGCTGAACTCCTCAACCAAGTTGTCGCCGAGAACGATCCTTTTGGTATTACCCAAGCCGGTGAGCATGGCATTGGCCTTTTTGGTCTGCTTGCTCATGTTCATGGTGAAGATGTCCTCCACCTTCACATGCGCCCGGTGCGAGAGATTTACCAGCCGGTCCCTCAGCTCCCCCTGGGGCAAAGGCGTGTAAACGTTGAACAGAGGCATGATCAAGACGGGTGCCAGATTGACCAGAACCACGGTGAAGGCGATGAAAACCACCGAGACATAGATCCACCAAGTCCTGGGCACTTTCTTCAAGGCCAGATAGATTCCCTCCACAGCGATCAGGGCGATTATGGCCAAAACCAAAAGACCCAGAAGTTCCTCGCCGAACCATGCGCCGAAAGTCTGATTGGACAACTCGAACTTGTGCTCCAAAGAAAAACCGTAATAGCTGGACGGAAAGCCCACGATGAATGCCAGGATCAAGAAAAGGACGGTGTAAAACGCCACCACCCAAAAGCGCTTTCTGGTGATCTTTTCAATCCGTCTCCGCAAGAAGGCCGAAAGGCCTAGGAAGAGAAACAAGACCAGAAATACAATTGTATAGCCCTGGTCCAGAAAGTAATGAATGTTTTTCGCCCGTTGATACCTGATGGCCTTCTGTAGGCGTTCCTCTTTGTCCGGTTGAATCTGGCCGGTCTGGGCTGGAATCAGTTCCGAGCTGTCGGTGGGCACAACTACGTCGGCTCCTTGACCGGCCTGAGTCTGTGGCAGCACAGGTTGACACCAGAAGGAACAAACAAGTGTCAGCAGGAAAGCCAGGCACCATAGTCTTTTCATTCCTTTACCGCCTCCCGGATTACGACAAACGGGATCAGGCCAGATGCCGATCCCGTCCTTGTGGATCGCGGATGCTAAGTTCGGCTCTTCAGCTTTTCTAAAATCTCCTTGGCCGCCTTCCTGCCGGAGAGAAGCATCCCGCCGAAGATGGGACCCATACGGTGAGAGCCGAAAACCGCGTTGGCCGCCATCCCCACCACATAAACGTTAGGATAAGCTTCCCGGGTGTTTTCCACCACCTGCCTCTCCCCCAGGTCCGCGCACATGGACTTTTCTCCCAGGATGTCGCCGGTGGAGGTGAGCAGCTTGGCGCCCAGCTTCCTCACCACTATCTTGATCAGCTCGGTAGGATGGCCCGTGGCCTCGATCAGGTACTTGGTCCGGATGGTCAGCGGGTCCACGTGCAGGTTGGCCATCTCCACCGCCGACCAGTTCAACACCAGACCGCACACCTTCTGGGCATCCAGCATCACGTCCTCCACGCTCATCAGGTTGAAGACCTTAGCTCCCGCCCTGGTGGCCTTCGAGCACAATGTGGACACGCATTCCACCGCGTCGGCGGTGAAATAGCCCGGCTGATAGGATTTGCTTCCGATCTCCAACTCGTCCAGAATCGTCTTGCCCTCTTCACCAACCACGATTTCGTTGAACATCATCCCTCCGCCCCACATCCCCCCGCCTACGCTCAGCTTCCTCTCGAAGACCGCCACCTTGGCGCCTCCGGATGCCAGATAGTAGGCGGCGCACAGCCCGGCCGGACCGGCTCCGGCTATGGCCGCGTCCAGGTCCGAATACTCCAGGAACTTCTTGGTGAAGGTTTCTACAATCGCCCGGGTAATGGTAACGTCGTCCAGCTTCATCTTCCGTACACCTCACTTCAGACCAAGGACCTCGCGGTATCCGGGAATGTCCAGAAACCCGTGACCGCTGATGTTGAAGGCGATTACCTTCTTCTCGCCAGTTTCCTTGCACTTGAGTGCCTCGTCGATGGCGCAGGCCACGCTGTAAGCCGACTCCGGAGCGGGCAGGAATCCTTCCGCTCGGATGAACTCTTTGGCCCTTTCAAATACGTGCTTTTCGTCCTGGGGATAGGCGATGGTGTCGATGTATCCTTTGTCCCTCAGAAGACTCAAGATAGGCGAGCATCCGTGGTATCTCAGGCCATCGCCTTTGATGGGCTCCATGTCCACCTTGTGTCCCAGGGTATACATCTTGAGCATGGGAGTCATCTCGGCGTAGTCGGCGAAGTCGTATCGATACTCACCCTGCAAGTTGGGAGAAGCTTTGCTCTGGGCGGCGATGAACTTGGTCTTCTTTCCCTCTTTCAGCACGTCGTGCATGAAGGGCAGGGCGAAGCCGCCGAAATTGCTGCCTCCGCCCAGGCATGAGATGACCAGGTCCGGATAGTCGTCGAACTTCTCAAACTGCTTTTTGGTTTCCAGCCCGATGATAGTCTGATGCATCAGGACGTGGTTCAGAACCGAACCCAGGCAGTAGATGGCCTTCGGGTCTTTGACCGCATCCTCCATGCCCTCCGAGATGGCGATGCCCAAGGAACCCGGATGATTCGAGTTCCGGCTGAAAAGAGTCTTTCCGAATTCGGTTTTGTCGCTGGGCGACGCAAAAACCTCTGCGCCGAAAAGCTCCATCAGGTTTCGTCGGTCTTGTTTCCAATTGTACACTGCTCTTACCCAATACACCGTACACTTCAGGTCGACCAGCGCGGCACCATAAGCTAGGGCGGTTCCCCACTGGCCGGCGCCGGTTTCTGTGGCCAGCCTTTCATACCCCTCCTTCTTGGCATAGTAGGCTTGGGCCACGGCCGTGTTCACCTTATGGCTGCCGGTGGGGCTGTAGAATTCCGACTTGTAGTACAGCCTCGCCGGTGTGCCCAGCTTCTTCTCCAAATTGACCGCGCGGAAAAGCGGCCGGGGTCTGCCCGCCTGCAGATAGATGTCCCGAAGTTCCTCCGGAATGTCGATCCACCGATCCTGGGAAAACTCCTGTTTGAGGCATTCGGCCAGCAGTATGTTCGGCAAGTTCTTCAGCCTCGATTCTCCGGTCTCTGGATCTTTCGGCGGAGGCAGTGGCTCCGGCAGATCGGGAAGTATGTTGTACCACTGGGTGGGCATCTCTTTGGTGTCCAGGTTGACTTGTCTTTGATTGACGGGCATACCTCAATCTCCTTTGGGTTGATATGTTAGGCTTTCGTCGATCCTATGCGATATAGTCTCCCGGTTTCGTCGCGGACTGCTTCCGGTATTCAGGCCTTGCCTCCCAGACTTTCGAAGTTCACGAAATCCGTGTAGTGGACTATCATGGCCTCGGTGGTACGATAGCCCCCGTCTCCTTCTTTGGCGTGGGTGGCGATCATGTGAATGACTTCTTCGGGCAGGCCATGCTTGTAAGCCAGAGCGACGCCGGAAAAAGGATGTCTCAGCATTTTGCCGGTCTGGCTATTGACCACTTTGTCTCCCTGCCTGGCATACTCCAGGACTTTTCCCACATCATGCAGTATCGCCCCGGCGATCAAGACATCGGAATCGATCTTGACCCGATCGCCATAAGAATCCTCGAGCACGCCGGCAACCTTGATGGCGGTCTGGGTGACGGCTCGGGTGTGCTCTATCAGGCTGACCCCGCAATCCGGAATCAGAAGCGTGAAGGGAATGGTCCCCATGTCCTCTGCCTTCCATCCGCCTTTCCGGATGGCTTCCTCCCAGGCGGACGTCACCTGGTCTCTGAGCTTCTCGTTCCTGATCTGCGCAATCTCGGGAAGCAGCTTCTGGATTTCTTTCTTCATGTCACTCCCATTCTGCGAAAATGTATATTAACTCTTTCCCCGAAAATTGCAACAAAAATCTTCCGTCGACCAGCCGGTACTAAGCCCCCGCGCAGTTTGGGAACAAGCCGGTCCACTTGTCCGCTGGTTGTATGGACGGATTCGCTTCGAATCAAGCCCCGGCAAGAGGTCGAGGACATTCCCCCGGGGATATCTCAAACCGTGCCATGAATGTTCGGGCGGAATACGGAAGTTGCCTCAGCCAGCCGGGATCACCTTGCCCGTTTGAGCTTGAAGTCGGCCTCAAGATGTCCCACCAGCTTCCCCTTGTGATCCTCAACGCGGGGACCGCTCCACCTACGGAGCTTCCGGAACTCCGAGTGGCTTAGAAGGCCCATCTGTCTGTAAACCTCCAAGGCTGCGGGCCCTATCGCTCTCCTGGAGCCATCCAGTATCTTGACGGCTATCCCATATCCCTTGTCAATGATTACTGCGCAATGCAGCGCCTCTGCTCCGGCCTTGGCCAGGATGTTTCCTTTGCTGCTTACGGCCAGATCGTAATCCAGCCTGCCCCTCCCCGAGACCATCTCCGGGTACTTCCACATAGAATCGGCCACCACCTGCAAGGACTGGGAAATAGGCTGTTCGTCGGAGAGGAAGCTTCTGAGCTTGGAAAATCCGATGGCCATATTTCTCAAAGGAAGGGCAAACGTGGGAGCACCGCATCCCTCCACCCCTATCTCCATCTTTCGCAGGGGATACTCGCACACCTCGGCTATCGTCTTGGCGATCAGTTTCTGCAGAGGATGTCGCGGGCCTAGATAGGTTTTGATATTCCATTCCCGATTCACGCAAACTGCCAACATGCCGGCGTGCTTGGCCGAGCAATTGTGTTGCAGGTCGGAGAACCTCTTCCGGGGAGGCGTGATACCCATGGCCGTGTAATAGTGAGGCACGTGGGAGCCGCACTGAAGGTGGCTCTTGTTCAGACCTATCTTCTTCAAGATGTCCCTCACCAGCCGAACGTGCTTTTTCTCCCCGTTGTGGGAACCGGCTATTATGGCGATCTCCTTTTGAGTGAATCCAAAAGCCTCGGCCGCTCCGGACTGGATTACCACCAACGCCTGGAAAGGCTTGGCCGACGACCTGAGGAAGGTTACGAAGTCTGGATCACCGGCACAACGCAGCAGCTTGCCCTGTGAGTTCACCACGGCGACGGCGCCGTGATGCACGCTCTCGACGGTGGTTCCTCTGTAAGCTTTGACCAAAACTTGGCTCATGACCATCACAATTTACGATTGTCGTCACGAAATTCAAAGAGGAAAATCCACTCTGCGCCACTCAAACGGCCCAAGCTCTGAACTCGGGTGCAAACGGTCCAAAGGCCGCCGGCAAATTCCTTGACAGCTCTTCTAATAGGTGTTAGGTTCACGCCGTAACTTAGTGTGAATCATGCGAGCCGAAGGTTCTATGGAGAGTGAACAGATGGAATCCAGCAGCATTTGGAGCCGGACCAAAGATCTGTGGGGCCGAAGGAAAGGGCTGCTCATCGCCTTGGGGGTGATTCTTTCCGCTCTGATCGTTCTGCTCATCGCCGGCATCAGGACCTACGACACCTATCGCCAAGATCTGCCTTCGCTGGCCCAACTTCACAACATAGAACCCAGCTTGGTCACCAAGATTTATTCTTCCGACGGGACCGTAATCAAGGAGTTTTACACCGAGCGGCGCATTCTGACTCCCCTGAAGAAGATGCCGCCGTATCTGATCGACGCCCTCCTGGCCACCGAGGACCGAAGGTTCTTCCAGCACTGGGGTGTCAATTCCCTCTCCATGTGCCGGGCCGTATGGAACAGCCTGTGGTCGGGAAAACGGGTCAGCGCCACCAGCACCATCACCCAGCAGCTGGCCCGCACCCTTTTTCTCACGCCGGAGAGGACCATCTCCAGGAAG
>CAZPRG010000020.1:0-19632 GCA_964588675.1 uncultured Ignavibacteria bacterium | reverse complement strand
GAATGTTGAAGGTGGCGCTGGGGACCCTGTTCTTCACCAGGAAGTCCAGCGTTCTGTCGAATATGGACTTGTCGTCGTCATCGAAGCCGAACACCAATGAGGCTTGAAGGAAAATCCCGGCGTCGCGAAAAACCTTTATGGCCGCGCGATACTCCTCCACGTTGCCGGAGGTCTTGCGCAGCTTCTTTAGGTTTTCGGCGGATACCGACTCCAGGCCCACAAAAAGGCCCGCGCAGCCCGATCTTCTGGCCAGCCTGAGCAGCGGTTTATTCTTGGCCAAGGCTATGGAGGCCTGGCCCACCCAGCGGATCTTCAGTTCCGACAGGGCGGTGAACAAATCGGTGGCAAACCTGACGTCGCCGGTGATGTTGTCGTCCAGAAAGAAAAACTTCTTGCTGTCGCGACTGGCGACTTCGGCCACTATGTCCTGGACCCGGCGGTGCCTGAACTTCCTTCCAAAAAGACCGGTGACCGAACAAAACTCGCAGTTGTAAGGGCAACCCCGGGTGCAGAAGATGGGAGTCACGTGAAAGGGCGTATGGTTGTGGTTCAACCGGGGCCTGGGGAATCCGGCCAGATCGAAATCAAAGGACCGGTAGCGGGGTTTGAGCCGGTTGCTCTTGAAATCGGAAATGAGGGTTGCCCAACAGCCTTCGGCCTCGCCCACCACCACCGAGTCGCAGTAGGCCTGGGCTTCATCCGGCAGGACCGTCGGATGGATTCCCCCCAGCACCACAGGGGTTCCGTTTCTTCGGAAAATGGCGGAGAGCTCGTAGGCCCGCCGGGCGGAAGCGGTCATGCAGGAGATTCCAACCAGATCATAGTGTTTGCCGAAATCGATCTCCTCGATTTCCTCCTCCACCTGGTCCAACTCCACGTCATCCGGAGTTAAAGCGGCGATCACGCCCAAACTCAACTGGGGCATTCTGAGGAAATGGCTCCGCCCTTTGGTCAAAGATGGAGCCACTAGAAGAATTTTCACTATGTTATTCCAATCAGGAACTGGAAAAAAGGGATTTTCTGGAGACTATCCCTCGGCCTCGCCGACCCGCTTTACGTTAACCGCCTGCGGGCCCTTCTTGCCCTGCGTGACCTCGAATTCCAGATTATCCCCCTCCTTCAGGTCCTCGAATTCCGCGTCCTGAAGCTCGGAACGATGGAAAAACACCTCTCTACCGTCCATGGCGGAAATGAACCCAAATCCTCTATCTCTCATTAAACGTTTAATCTTGCCTGAAGCCATTGATCACTTCTCCTTTCAGAAAAACATGATGGATCCTGATATTACTTTCCCCCCGTCTGCCGCCCCAAAGACTAATGTGACTGTGAACTCCTTTGGTTAAGGTTTCCCATCCGTTTCGAGATCTATCGTTACTTATATACGCGGTCTGCCTCCGGAAGTCAAGATTTATTTGCGGACCGGAGCAGCCGAATTCAAAAGGCGGTATTCTAAAATAAGGACTCGGCTCTCAGGCCGGGACATCTCCATCTTCCGTCAAGACAAGAAGCGCAGCGGCACGCTTTTGTGCCGCCGCACGCTTGGGACTTGACAATCCGGGCCTACCCGCTATTTGTTCTTCTTCTCCCAGTATTCCTCCGCCTCCTCTTCCATCTTGTCCAAGCGGTGATAGTAATCGGGAAACTCATTCAGATGAGCCAAGGCAATCTTCCCGGTGGTCGAAGGGTCGTCGTTGGACACATTGGTCTTGGGATCGACGGTCCCATGCTCCAGCTCCACGTCCATGCCGTGGCGGAACTGCTCGACATCGAATTTAGTCCAGTCGATTCCCAGCCTCTTGCCGATTTCCTCGGCTTCTTCGGCTGTGAAATGCTTCTTGGTGGTCACGGTATCCTCCTTTTCCTGTTGAATTCAGTCGGCCTCTATGCAACCCTTCCGGCTTCGTTCTTTACGAATCTGAGTGAGGCCGAGTTGATGCAATAACGTTTGCCCGTGGGAGGGGGGCCATCATCGAACACATGTCCCAGGTGTGCATCACACCTGACGCAGGATACTTCCGCTCTGATCATGCCGCGACTGCTGTCTGTGGTGATATTCAGGTTGCTTTTGGAAACCGGCTCCCGGAAGCTGGGCCAGCCTGAACCGGATTCGTATTTCGCCTCCGAAGCAAATAAATCGGTCCCGCAGCAGACGCATTTGTATATTCCCTCTTGCTTGTTGGTATAGTATTCTCCAGTGAATGCCCGTTCCGTCCCTTTGTGTCTGGTGATCCTGTATTGCTCCGGAGTCAACAGGCTTTTCCACTCATCGTCGGCCTTTATGACCCTGCTCACCTTTTCCAGCTTGCCCGTGCGGACGTTGAAGATGGCGACGATCGAGTCCCGCGGCTCCGGGTGGTTGGTGTTCATTGTTCTATCTCCTTGGGGTTGGAGACGTGTATTCTGTGGCCGCGCCCTTGAGGGTGTGAGACATGCCCATCCACTTGCGCGTGGAGAGGCGCAGCATCAACGCGACTCCCGGACCGACAAGTCAGCCTTTGCCGGTCGACTTGAGGGGCTGGAATTCGCCCGTGCCCCGGTTTTTCCTGACGTTGTCCCAAGAGAAGCATCTGCCGTTCATAGAGATATAGACGCCATGAGGCAGAGTCTGAACCAGCGCCAGCGCAGCTCCCAGATTGAACAAGCCATCCGAGCTTCCGAAAGTGTAGGGGATGATGGCTCCGGTCAAAACCACCGTCTTATCCTTCACCCCTTTGGCGAGAACCCTGGCCGTCGTGACCATGGTGTCTGTGCCGTGAGTGATCACTATCCTATCCTCTTTGGCCTTTGTCACGTTTTGCAGGATGATCTCCCGATCCGAATCGGTCATGACCGAGCTGTCCACCATCATTAGGGTCCTGATGTCGAGATTCAGCTTACAACGGCCCAGCTTGAGCATCTCCGGCAGGTGGGTGTCCTTGAAAAAGAGCTTTCCGTTCAGCTCGTTGTACTCCTTGTCGAAAGTACCGCCGGTTACGAATATTCTGATGGTCATAAGGAGATCCCCAGAGGTTGATTCTTCCTGATGACTTGATGTCAAGGAGTATCGGTCCCGCCCACCCGTTCAGACCGCTTGTCCAATGAAGCTTCCAGGAGCACATTCGGGACATCGGAGAACAGATGAAAAGGGTGGATTCGGGGACGATTTTCGAACTTTCTTCGTCTCCGAATGTCAATCCTCAGCCCAGTTTGAAGGTGTTCAAGAACTTGTTTCCCAGATTCGGGCATAGCGACCGCGCACAGCTTGTTTTTCTCGCCTTTCTCCCTTCTTCATTGACAGCAAGGAAGTCCCTGCGTCGATCGAGTATACGGAGTGAACAGCTTCTTGTCAAGGGAAACTGTGGGTCCTCCAATTGGACGATTTTCGAGCTCTTTGCGCTATTCTTGTGTTTTCCTGAGACGAACGGTCCTGCGCTGAAGAAGAGCTCGTCAGGCCCACATGCCTTGGCCAGGCAGGCTTGCCCAGCGGATTGGCAAGGTCGAGAGGGTTGCACTCTGCTTTCTGGAGTTGCCTAACGAGAGGAGAGATACTCGTGGATGGATCTAGCGGCCCTGCGCCCTGCCCCCATGGCTCCTATGACTGTTGCCGCACCGGTGGCTACGTCCCCGCCGGCCCAGACTCTTTCTCTGGAGGTTTTGCCGGTCTCCTCCTGGATAGCGATGTTTCCTATCTTCCCCACTTCCAGGCCGGGAGTGGTGACGGCGATGAGTGGATTGGGGCCGTTGCCGATGGCGCAAATCACGGCATCCATGGGGAGAATGGTCTGGGAGCCCTCGATAGGAACGGGTCTCCTTCTTCCGGAGGAGTCGGGTTCACCCAGCTTCATCTTCAGACACTCGATTTCCTTCACCCATCCCTCCTCATCACCGATGTAACGAATGGGAAGGGTGAGAAAATCGAAGACAATTCCTTCCTCTTCCGCGTTTTCGATTTCCTCCAGACGCGCGGGGAGTTCCTCTCTGGATCTCCGGTAAACGATCCTGGTCTCCGCCCCCAGCCTTAGGGCGGTTCTGGCGCAATCCATGGCCACGTTTCCCCCGCCCACCACCGCGACCCTTTTGTGGCTCTTGACGGGGGTGTGATACCTGGGGAAGAGAAATCCTTTCATCAGATTCATCCTGGTTAAGTATTCGTTGGCCGAGTAAACGCCGTTTAAGTTCTCACCGGGAATACCCATAAACCAGGGAAGTCCTGCGCCCGTGCCGACGAACACCGCGTCGAATTCCTCCAAGATGTTGTCGATGGTTCTGGTTTTTCCCACCACGTAATCGGTCACCACCTGAACGCCGAGCTTCTTGAGATACTCGACCTCTCTTTTCACGATGGCCTTGGGAAGCCTGAACTCCGGTATGCCGTAAACCAGCACCCCGCCCATCTCGTGCAAAGCTTCGTAAATGGTTACCCGGTGTCCCAGCTTTATCAGATCGCCGGCCACGGTAAGGCCGGCTGGTCCTCCGCCCACGATGGCCACCTTTCTTCCGGTGGGCGGCGGGATCTCCGGCATTTCCAGCTCAGCCTGCTTGGCTTCCCAGTCTGCCAGGAAACGCTCCAGGCGGCCGATGGCGATCTGACCTTCCTTCTTCACCAGAACGCAGGTCTGCTCGCACTGCTCCTCTTGAGGACACACTCGCCCACACATGGCCGGAAGACAGTTTTTTTCTTTAAGTACCCGGATCCCCGCGGCGAAATCCTTTTCCGCAATACGCTTGATAAACCCGGGGATGTCTATCTCGACCGGGCAGTTGGAGACACACTTGGGCTTTCTGCACTGGAGGCATCGCCTGGCCTCCTCCACCGCGATCTCGGCCGGATATCCCAGCGCCACCTCGTCGAAATTGTACCTCCGCACTTCCGGCGGCTGTTTGGGCATGGGCCTTCTGTCCAGATCCAGCTTCTTTTTCTGTGGCTCAGTCATGACAGATTGTCCTGACGCTGCTGAGGAGTCAGTCCATGGGCGTGTTCCTCACATCTGCTGGTCCTTAAGGGAACGACTTCCTCTCGCATGTATGTCTTGCGGCGCTGCAGAAGCTCGGCCCAATCCACCTCGTGCCCGTCGAAGTCCGGGCCGTGCACGCAGGCGAATCTGGTGGTTTTTCCCACGGTGACGCGACACACGCCGCACATTCCCGTCCCGTCGATCATTATCGGATTTAGGCTAACTATGGTTTTGATACCTAAGTGTCGGCTGGCGTCCGACCCCTTCTTCAGGAGAAAGGTGCATCCATTGATGATCATCCGGTCGACCGGCTCGTGTGACGACTGCACGATCTCTGCAAGTCTGCTTGCATGTCCGCGAAGACCTTTGGTTCCGTCACGGGTGATGATGACCAGTTGATCGGAAACCTCCTCGAGCTTCTTCTCCCAGAACAGAAGATACGAGCTTCTGGCTTCCAAGACCGTGATGACCCGGTTGCCTTTCTCCTTCAGCGCGCGGGCGATGGGGAAGATGCTTCCGATCCCGTAACAGCCGCCCAGACACAAAACCGTGCCGAACTTCTCGATTTCGGTGGGATTGCCCAGCGGTCCCACCACGGTAGGAATGCTCACCCCCGCATCAAGCGAGGCCAGCCGGTCGGTGGTGCTTCCCACGTTCTTTACGATGACGGTCAGCGTCCCCTTTTCCCGGTCCCAGTCGGAGACGGAGAGCGGTATGCGTTCCCCCCCATCCTCGGCCCGCAGGATCACGAACTGCCCCGGCTTCATCTGGCGGGCGACCTCCGGAGCCTCCACCGTCAAGAGGTGGATATTGGGCACCACCATCTGGTTTTCTATCAGCTTAAACATCTTTCTTCCTCATTCTCACCGGATGAGGATTGGGTCCCACTGATTCGCTTTGGCGCAGCGTCACGTGCAGCGTTCCCTTCGGCTGCTGGTCCGAGATTCGCGCCGGCCAGATTTTCTCGAATCGGCCGGAGGTCACGATTACCTTGTCATCGCGGGATACTCCTGCCCGTCGAGCATCTTCCGAGTTTATGTCCAGAACTGCCTCGGGAAACAGCTTGGCCGCTCCCTGGACCCAGGCAGTCAGGGGAAAACCCCGATGCGTGTTCTCGACGATGGAAGTGTAGAGCAGAAACGGAAACTTCCCGTCCGTCTTCTTGCCCTTTTCGGATTTGGCGTGAGAAATGCTCAGCTTTCCCTCGCAAACGAGAGGGGAGGCCTTTCGGCCGGGGTCGTCAAAGCTTCCGAATCCATTCACCAGACTGGAGATTTCCTTGTGGATGTCACGGGCGCTGGAGAAATCAAAGCCCCTGCGGCCCATCTTGCGGGCAATCCGGCAGAGTATTTCCCAGTCGGGCAGCGCGTCTCCCGGTGGCTCCACGGCTTTTCTCAACCGCTGGACACGCCCTTCACCGTTGATGGATGTCCCGTCCACCTCCCCAAATCCGGCGGAAGCCAAGGCCAAATCAGCCTGATACCAGGGGTCCGGGGGATAGGTGTTCTGGACGATCAAGAACTCGGTCGGGGGAAGAGGATCCGCGGGTGTCTCTCCCACCAGGTAGAGCACCTTCAGTTTCTTCTTTGTGGCGAACGACCTCTCGCCTGATGGGGTCGTGAAATAGGGTACTTCTTCCCGCCACTTTTTCCTCAAAACATCGACTCTCTTTTTGTCGTGGGAGGAGAAACCACCTGGAAGGAGTTCGGGATAAGCGCCCATGAGGATGGAGCCGAGCAGATTATTCTGAGCCGGCAGCGGAAGGACTCCTGCACCAACGTTTCGGGCCAGCCTCTCTATGCTCTCCAGAATCTGAGAGCTTTGGTCGTACTGCAGAAACTCGGAGCCAACAAGGATCATAGGGGTGGAGGCTGCTTTTAGCATTTCAGCAACTACTGAGAGTTGGTCGCTGGCGCCTTTGATCACCCGCTTCGATACGGGACGGGAAACTCTTGCTTTCTTCCGGGTCAACTCCACTAGGGAATCGAACAGGTCGAGTTCGCTGCCGGGCACAGGTTGAATCCACTGGTCAGCCATCACCGAGAGGCTGTGGTGCCTTGGGTTGATGGTCACGACCTTCGCTCCTCTGGCCAGGGCTTTTCGCACTTCGACGCCCACCACCGACCGGCTGAACCTTGTATCCAGCCCGATGGAGAGGATGACCGAGGTTTTTCGGAGGTCGGAGAGCGGTGCGCACATCCGCATCAGGTTCAGATAGGCATTGAAGCCGGCTGCGTAGAACGATCGAGAGTTGGTATCGACGTTGTGTGAGCCCAAGGCGACGCGGGCGAATTTCTGGGCGAGATACAGGTCTTCGTTGCTGCAATTCGGCGACACCAGCATGGCGAACTCTTGTCCCGAACACGCAGAGAGCTTCTCTGCCGCCAGGTCGACGGCCTGGTCCCAAGAGAGCTCCACCCGGGTGTGGTCTTGGGTTCGGTAAGGCCGCTTCAGCCGCTGGTAGTTGTTCGCCACCTCTGTTATGCAGAACCTCCCCTTGACGCAGAGTTGCCCGTTATTCACCAGCGCGTCCTGTTCCGGCAGACTGCCGATGATCTCGTCTCCCTTCAGCTGCAGGCGAATCTGGCAGCCCACCCCGCAGAAGGGGCAGGTGGACACGACTTCCCGCTGGGCCTTGCCCTCCCACTTGCTTGCCTTCTCCGAGAGAGCCCCGGTAGGACAGACGGAGACGCACGCTCCGCAGAATTCGCAGCCCGCTTCCAGGTGGGTGCGGTCATACGCCGGGCCTATGACGGTGAAACGCCCTCTTTGTTTGAAAGCCAGGGTGTTGGCGGTGCGAATCTCCTGGCACATGCGGATGCATCTTCCGCAGAGGATACAGAGATTATAGTCCCGGTCGTAAAAGGGATCATCCTTTTCCACCCGAAGACCGCGATAATAGACGGGGTAACCGATCTCGCTTATCCCCATCCTCTCCACGACATCCTGAAGCTCGCACTTTCCGTCATTGGGACAATACCGGCATCCGGTGGTCACCCCGGCCTTGCGAATGGTGCCCATGTACCGCTTGCACTCGTCCTTCTCATCACAGACCAGACAGCTCGAAGTATGCTCGCTGAGGATCAGCCGCAGAATCTCCATCCGTTCCGCCTGGACCCGGGCGGTATGGGTTCTTATCACCATGCCTTCTTCCACGGGAGTTGTGCAGGCCGTGGGGAGACCCCGCATCCCCTCTACCTCCACCAGGCACATGCGGCATCCTCCGAAGGGAGAAAGATCCTTATGCGCGCAGAGCGTGGGGATGTAAATGTCGTTTTGCTCGGCCGCCTGAAGGATGGTCCGACCCTTTTCGACCTTCAAGGCCCGGTTGTCTATGCTGATGCTCGCTGTCTCATTGGGTTTGCCCATCAGAAGTACTCCGCTTGGATCGGATGATGATGGCGTCACCGGCTATGGCATCGAAACGGCAGATCTCATAGCAGGCTCTGCATTTTATGCATTTGGATGGATCCAGGTTGTGTGCTTCCGCTCGGGGTCCGGTGATGGCGCCGGTGGGGCACACGCTCACGCAGCGCTGGCACCCGGTGCATTTCTCGGGGAGCACCCGGTATTCGATAAGCTCATTGCACACCGTGGCCGGACAGTATTTTTCCTTCACGTGCGAAAGATACTCCGGCCGGAAGTAGCGCAGGGTGGTCAGAACCGGATTTGGCGCCGTCTGCCCCAGGCCGCAGAGCGAGCCTCTCTTGACCGTTTCACCCAAGGTCTCGAGCTTGGGCAGATCATCCGGTTGGCCCTCTCCCTTGGTGATTCTCTCCAGGATCTCCACCATGTGTCTGCTTCCCACCCGGCAGGGAGAACACTTGCCGCAGGATTCCCTCTGAGTGAAATCCAGGAAATAGCGGGCCACGTCCACCACGCAGGTGTCCTCATCCATCACGATCAGTCCGCCGGATCCCATTATCGACCCGGCCGAGGCCAAAGACTCATAATCCATGGGCGTGTCCAAGAACTCCTCGGAGAGGCATCCTCCCGAAGGTCCCCCGGTCTGGACCGCCTTGAAAGGCTTGGTCGAGCCGCCCCCTATGTCAAAGATGATCTTCCTGAGGGTCATTCCCAAGGGCACCTCGATTAGGCCCGAGCGGCGAATCTTCCCCACCAGAGAAAAGGTTTTGGTGCCGTGGTTTCCCTGAGTGCCATACTGCGTGTACCAGGCCGCCCCGTTTCTCAGGATGTTGGGCAGCGTTCCCAAGGTCTCCACGTTGTTGATGATGGTGGGCATCCGGTCCAAGCCCGACACGGCCGGAAAGGGAGGTCGGGATCTGGGCATTCCCCTTTTCCCCTCGATGGAGGAAATCAGGGCAGTCTCCTCTCCGCAAACGAAAGCCCCCGCCCCTTCTTTTATGATGATATCGAAATCAAAGCCCGAGCTGTGGATGTTCTTTCCCAAAAAGCCGTACTCTTTCATCTGTTCTATGGCTTTTTTCAGGCGAGCGATGGCCAAGGGGTATTCCGCCCTTATGTAAACGTACCCGCGCGAAGCGCCAATGGCATAGGCGGCAATCAGCATGCCCTCGAGCACGGAGTGAGGATCGCCCTCTATCAGGGAGCGGTTCATGAAGGCGCCGGGATCTCCTTCGTCGGCGTTGCAGATTAGGTATTTGGTCTTGCCCGGAGCACTCCGGCATATCTCCCATTTCTTGTAAGTGGGAAATCCCGCTCCTCCCCTTCCCCGCAGTCCGGCCTCTTTGATTTCGGCGATCACCGCCTCAGGACCTAAACTGAAGGCCCTCATGATGCCGGCATATCCTTGATTGGCGATATAGTGATCTATCTCCTCCGGATCGATCAATCCGCAGTTCCGGAGCACCACCCGCACCTGCGGTTTGAGCATGGGCAGATCGAAGAACCTGGGGATTCCATCGCCGGACTCCCAGTCCGACTCCCCGAAATGTCCCACGGCAAACTGAAGGAAAGGGTCCCCCTTCACCAGGTAAGACTCGATTACCCGCTTGGCCTTGGGCGGGTTCATGTTGGCATAGCTTATCCGGGGACGACCGGGCACGGCGACGTCCATCAGCGGCTCCAGATAGCAGGGTCCGATGCATCCCACCTGGACGATCTTCGCCTTCAGCCGGTTCTTCTTTAAGGTTTCTTCGACCGATTCGAGCACCTGCATGGCCCCGGCAGCTCTCCCGCAGGAGGCCGCGCCCAGATAGATCACCGGGGCCTTGCTGTCCTTCAGCAGATCCCACTTGGCCTGAGCCTGTTTTTTTATCCTGTCGAAATCACTCATACTTCCCCAAGGTCTCCTTCAGACGAATCACCGTCATGCGGCTGTAGATATCGTCGTTGACTTGAACCACCGGAGCCAGGGCGCAGCATCCCAGGCAAGCCACTCTCTCCAGATCGTAGCGACGGTCCTTGGTGGTTTGTCCCGGCTTGACATCCAATTCCCTTTCCACCGCCTGGCAGAGAATTTGCCCGCCCCGCACATGGCAGGCGGTTCCCAGACAGACCCGGATGGAGTTCCTGCCGGGAGGAGTGAAGCGAAATTGTGAATAAAACGAAGCCACTCCGAATATCTGATTCTCCGAGATCTTCAGGAACTGGGAAATGCGTCTGACCGCCTGTTTCGGAATGTACCCGAGCTCCTCCTGAGTTCTCTGCAGGATGGGAATCAAGTCACCTTCCCCACCCTTGAACGCCGAGAGGATGCGCGCGTACTTCTTCTCCGTCACAGAGCCATCCGTGCTCTTCTTCTTAACTGTCCGTTTCCGGGTCATTCTTCCTCCCCCTTTTGTGCCAGGAATATGCAGTCTGTGAGCTTGGCTTCGCCCCTTACGAAGTCTTCGGCGAAGGCCATGCAGGTGGGCGCGCCGCAGCATCCGCAGTTCGTTTGGCGGAGTTTCTGGTACACTCTGTCTCTTTCCTTTATCCTCTTGATGGAAGTCTCCAGGTCGGTGTCGAAGTAACTGGTGGGGCGGGGCAAAACCGGGTTTTCCAGGAAGTAGTATGCGTCTTTCAGCTTTTGATCGATCTCCCGGTCGTCAACTTTTATGCGATTCTCATACCTGGCTCTTTGCCGGATGCTGTTGGTCCGGGCCACGTAAGGATTCTCCACATTGAAAGCCCCCCCGATGCAACCCAACATGCAGGCCAAAGCCTCCACGAAGTCAACGTTTCGCAACCGCGAGTTTTCGATATCGTCCAGTATGTTCATCACGTGATCCAACCCGGAAACCGCCAGCCAGTTCCTTGTTTTGACCGCCCGGGTTATTCCTCCAAAGGTAGCCCAACCGGCGTTGAACGAGAAGTCCTTCGGCACCCGACTTTTGTCGAACTCCTCCTTTATGGCCACCACGTGGGGCAGCAGCACCGAATAGACGTCGGTTATGGAGACCGCCCCATCGAACCAGGATCTGGCCTTCTCGGCCGGTTGCTTGATGGAAACGATCTTCGCCGGGCAGGGCGCTATGTAGATTATTCCGATGTCCTCATCCTTCAGTCCCAACCTGGCCGGAAGAACCTTCCTGACCTCACGGGCGGTTACCTCTCTGGGCACGTCCAGCGGCACCACCAGCTCCACCAGATCGGGATACCTCACCTGGATCAGCCGCAGCATGGAGGGGCAATGAGACGAAATGAGCGGAAGCCGGCCCCGATATTTCCGCATGTATTTGACCAGGGTCCTGGCCAGGGCAACGGAGGAAGTGCTGACGTCCACGACTTCATCGAATCCCAGCTCTTTGAAAGCCAGATGAATGATGTAGGGATGAATGCCGGGTTCGAACTGGCAATAGAGCACGGGGGAGGGAACCGCTACCTTATATCTGAAATGAGAAATCTCGGCCACCGGATCGGTGATCGGAACGATGGCTTTTGCAGGGCACACGGATATGCAGGTGCCGCAATCGACGCACAGCTCTTCGGATATGACCGCCTTTCCTCCTCTTACCCGAATGGCTTGGGTGGGACAGTGACGCATACACGTCATGTGGCCCCGACACTTGTCCAGAACCACCTTATGGGCATGGTAATACTGCGTCAATTTGCCGGTCCTCTCCCGTCGATTCCGACTCCTCAGGTGAAGAACTTGATCTGCAGCTTGGTCCCCTTTCCGACTTGACTTTCGATATTCAGTTCGTCCGAGTTTCTCTTTATGTTGGGAAGTCCCATGCCGGAGCCGAACCCCATGGCTCTCATCTCCTCGGTGGCCGTGGTGAAGCCCTCCTGCATGGCCAACTCCACGTCTTGAATGCCCTTTCCCTCGTCGTCTATCACCACTTCAATGAAGCTGGGAGTGACCGCCAAATTGACTTTGGCTCTCTTGGCGTGCATAACCACGTTCATTTCGCCCTCGTAGGTGGAGATGGCCACCCTGCGCACCAGTTTGGGATCGAATCCGATCTTTTTCAGAATGGACTTCACCTGGGTGGATGCCATGCCCGCGTTGGCGAAATCGTTCCCCTGAATGACAAGCTCACGATTAAGCAAGATCTCCTCGGTCTTCTGCCCCTGAGGATTCGGCTTCGGCGGCCGGGAGGCGTCCTTTTTTACCGCATCTATTCTGACGCAGGCATCGTACATGTCCAGTTCCGTAGACAGCAATACCAGATCGTTCTCTTTGGCAAACTCCCTGGATCCGTCTTTGGGCTTCTTGCCCCGAACGAACACCACTCCTCTGAACTCGGCCATATGAGCGGATATGACGGCTTGTTGGGTGGCCAGCCCGGTAAGCAGAACGGAATTGGGTCTGCCGAAGGCCAAAACGTCACTCATCAAGTCGGAAGCATACACTTGGTCGATGGAGGCATCGAGTTTCTCCCGGCCTTCGATCACGGATGCCTGAAGAGCATCCTTTATCATTTTCATCTCCACGACTTCTGCCTTGTCTCGGAGATTGGCATCAACCACCGAACCCGGCGGTCCGGCTGCACACCTGACCGGCATACCGGCCGACTACTTGCTTCCCAAACCCAACCCGTAAAGCTTACCCACCAATTCGAAGGTGGGCAGCTGGCTGGAGAGAATGGCGATGTTGTATTTGCTGGCGAGGTCCACGGTGTCCTTGGGAACCTCCTTGCCGCCGGTGATTACCACCGCGGAGACGTCCACCAGATTGGCCGCCGGAACGATGCTTTTATGAGTCTGGATGGTCAGCCACAGATTTCCGGACTTGGCCCCGGCCATCACATCGCTCAGCATGTCCGAAACGAAGACGCCGTCCACCTCCCGGTGCTCGAACTTGCTCAATGCTTTGAGTCCGATCTTCTCGATCAAATCTCGTGTAGTCATGAAGGCTCTCCTGCGTGGTTTTGTGAGATGAGATAGGCTGAAGTCAAAACAAGGGTTTTCTGTCTTTTGCTGGCGGTTCCGTGGACAGCATGCCCACGTCATGAATGAAATCGCCCTTGCAGCGAGAGAGATCCTTGATCAGATTGAAAGGAACGATTTTGATCCTGGAGCGGGAAGTATCCCTTCTCTGGTTGAAATAGTCGGTGAGCATATCCAGCTTATGCGCGGGCATGGGTTCCGTCTTGGCTTTAGGAAGAAAGCCGAATGCCACCAGAATCCAGGTTTTCTCGGCCTCATACTTCTTTCGCAGAGCTTCGATTTCGCATTCGGGCAGACACCCGGTGCAATGCAAAAGTCCCATCAGATCGTCGAATCTCTCCAGAGAATTGCATCGGGTACACTGAAGGTCAAACCTGAACGATTGGGCGTTCTCTATCCGGCTCCAGTAATGATCCCCTTCGCGATATTTGTCCCCGAGAATGGACGTGTGCTCTGCCGAGAAATATGTTCTCATCTGGTTGCAGTGAAAGCACTTCTCGAAAACCACAAAGCCGAACCGGACGTTTGTCATTTTCCATCGGTGTTGGCATTCAGACATTTTCCCTTGCTCCCTGTTCTGAAAAGGTGGGATTGCTATCTCATCGCATTGGAGGTTCCACGGTTTGGTCCAGATGCCATGATTCCGTACATACTATTATAAACATAAACAACATGCCGCGGAAAGTCAAGCAGAGAGTTTGGCGAAGTCTGGAGAGGGAGGAGAGATGAGAAGGAAGTTGCAGAGCGCAATAGGAGGGCTAAGAGAAAAAAACCGTTTCGCAAGCGTCGATCTGGTCAGTTGCGAGGGGTGGGGTGGATGAGGGGACTCGAACCCCCGACCACCAGGGCCACAACCTGGTGCTCTAACCAACTGAGCTACATCCACCGTCAAAGACGTCCACGGTCGGCCGTCCGCCGTCCGCAACCAAAAACGTCAAACACTATACGGCGGAGCTTCAGTCTCCGCAGACTATTTTAACCCGTAATCCTTCAAAGTCAAGTCATTTCGGACTGAGAAAAAAACCCCGCCTTGGGGCGGGGCTTAGTTCTGTCCAAACATCGTCGGAATGAACCCAACGGTTCACTCCCACGTTACATCATCCATCCTACGCCGAAGTGTACTCCTCACCTTCTTTTTCTATGACCGCCTGGGCCGCAGCCAGGCGGGCGATGGGAACCCGGAAGGGAGAACAGCTGACGTAATCCAAGCCCACCCGGTGGCAAAATTTCACTGAATCGGGGTCGCCGCCGTGCTCTCCGCAGATGCCCACGTGCAGATCCTTTCGAGCCGAGCGGCCCTTTCTGGTGCCCATTTCCACCAGTTGTCCCACGCCGGTTTGATCCAGGCTTACGAAGGGATCTTGATCCAGGATGCCGTGGTCGACGTAATACCTGAGGAATTTGCCGGCGTCATCTCGGGAGTATCCGAAGGTCATCTGGGTCAGATCATTGGTCCCGAAGGAGAAAAACTCGGCCTCCGAGGCAATCTCGTCCCCGGTGAGACAGGCTCGGGGTATTTCGATCATGGTGCCCACCAGATACTTGAGCTGGACCCGGTATTTTTTCATGGTCTGCTCCGCCACCCGATCCACCACCTCTTTTTGGTTGTGGAATTCGTTTATGTGGCCTACCAGCGGTATCATCACCTCCGGGAAGATCTTTCTGCCTTTTTTGGTCAGCTCGCAGGCGGCCTCGAATATGGCCCGGGCCTGCATCTCGGTTATCTCCGGGTAGACTATTCCCAGCCGGCAGCCACGAAGACCCAGCATGGGATTCATCTCACGTAACTCCTCCACCCGGCTCAGGATTCTTTCCCTCTCCTCGATCTTCTCCTGGTCAGGCTGCTCGGCGGCTTTCAATTCCCTGATTTCCTCGGTCAACTCCTCCCGGTTCGGCAAGAACTCGTGCAGGGGAGGATCCAGGGTGCGAATGGTCACCGGCAGGCCCTGCATAGCCTCGAAGATCCCTTTGAAGTCCCCCTTCTGGAAGGGAAGCAGCTTGTCCAACGCGGCTTGTCGTTCGGCGGAAGTGCGCGCCAGGATCATCTCCTGCACTATGGGCAGTCTTTCCTCGGCGAAGAACATGTGCTCGGTGCGACACAATCCTATGCCCTGGGCGCCGAATTTGACCGCCTGCTGGGCGTCTTTGGGAGTATCCGCATTGGTGCGGACCTTCAGCCTCCGGGTCTGATCGGCCCAGCTCATGAACTCGCCGAACTCGCCGGTGAGTTCCGGTTCGATGGTGGGCACCTCTCCCACCATCACCTCTCCGGTGGCGCCGTTTAAGGAAATGACGTCTCTTTCCCTGACTATCAAGCCGTCGACCATGAACTGCTTTCTCTGCTCGTTTATCTTTATGGCCTCACAGCCCACCACGCAGCATTTTCCCATGCCCCGGGCCACCACCGCCGCGTGGCTGGTCATCCCGCCTCTGGCGGTCAAGATCCCTTCGGCCGCAGCCATGCCCGAGATGTCGTCCGGGTTGGTCTCGTGCCGGACCAGGATGACCTTCTGCTTCTCCTCCTTCCACCGAACAGCTTCCTCCGAGCTGAAGACCACCTTGCCCACAGCGGCCCCGGGAGAGGCGGCCAGACCTTTGGCTATGACCTGCACATTGGCCGAAGGATCGATCCTGCGATGCAGCAGCTGATTCAGCTGCGCCGGCTCTATCCGCAACAGGCCTTGCTGCTTGTTAATCAACCTCTCCTTTACCATGTCCACCGCGATCTTCACCGCAGCGGGAGCGGTTCTCTTGCCGGTACGGGTTTGAAGCAGGTACAGCTTGCCCTGTTGCACGGTGAATTCGAAATCCTGCATGTCCTGATAGTGTTTCTCCAGCTTGGAGGTGATGCTCCTCAACTCTTTGTAGACCCGGGGCATCTCCTTCTGCAGCTGGTTGATGGGCTTGGGAGTGCGGATGCCTGCCACCACGTCCTCTCCCTGGGCGTTGATCAGATACTCTCCATAGAATTCATTCTCTCCGTTGGATGGATTGCGAGTGAATCCCACGCCGGTTCCCGAATCGTCGCCCATGTTGCCGAAAACCATGGCCTGTACGTTCACCGCCGTGCCCAGATCCCCGGGTATGCGGTGCAGTCTTCTGTAGGCTATGGCCCGTGGATTGTTCCACGACTTGAAGACCGCCTCGATGGTCATGCGCAGCTGGTCATAAGGATCGACCGGGAAAGATTCGCCGCTTTTCTGCTTTATTTTGGCCCTGAACGCCTTGACCAGGTCCTTGAGGTCGTCCACCAGAAGCGAGGCATCTTGTCTGATCCTTTTTCCATCTTTCTTCTTCTGCAGTATCTGCTCGAAGTCGTACTTGTCGATGGCCAAAACCACGTTCCCGAACATCTGGACGAACCGGCGGTAGCTGTCGTAAACGAACCTGGCGTTTCCGGTTTTTTTGATCATGCCCTCGGCCGTCTTGTCGTTAAATCCCAGGTTCAACACGGTGTCCATCATGCCGGGCATGGAGAATTTGGCCCCGGACCTGACCGAGACCAAAAGCGGGTTGGAAGGATCGCCGAACCTGGCGCCCATGGACTTTTCCACCCGAGCCATGTACCTGCTTACTTCCTTTTCCAGGTCTCTGGGGAGCCGCATGTCGTTCTCGTAAAACAGTCGGCATACTTCGGTGGAGATGGTGAATCCGGCGGGAACGGGTGCTCCGGTGTTGGTCATCTCCGCCAGCCCGGCGCCCTTGCCCCCGAGAATGTCCTTCATGTTGCCGTTGCCTTCAGCCTTCCCGTCGCCGAAGTAGTACATGAACTTGGCCCCGGGCTTGGCTATCTCCTTGACTACCTGCGGCTTGGCCCTCTTGACTTCGAGTTTCCTGGGCATGGATTTGCCGGCCTTTTTCGGTCCGGGCGTAGCCTTTTTGGGTTTGGCTTTCTTGGGTGCGCTCTTCTTGGGTTTCTTTGCAGCAGATGCTTTGGTTTTCTCGCCTTTCTTGGAAGTCTTTGCCATCGGTTACCTCCGTGTGAGCTTTAGAATTCCCTTATAATACAAGCATTCACCGAAAAAGCAAGCGGATTCTTGGCATTCCACACGCTAAGACGCAGAATTATGGCAGGTTGGGCGGGAAGGCCGGCGTGCCGTAGGGGAGAATCTGTCTTGTGGCAGCTAAATCATTGGGAGAAGGCACCTTACTGGAAAAGATAAGAGTGCCCCGGATTCCCGGAATTCATAGAGAACTGGGCCTGGAGCAGTATCTATCCTCGATGGGCCAAGTGTGGCGTGTCAACAGCCGTCTCGGGGGGAATCAGAGTATCCCAGCCTTCGAAAGTTTCTCCCGGATCCTGTCCACGTGGGTGGCTGGCCAATAGATCCGCCCACATTTGGGGCAGCGGGAAAACTCATCGTGCGTCTGGTAAACGTACGGATACAGCTGGTTCTTGATCTTCTCTTTTTCCACGTCCTCCAAAGGCTCGTTACACAGCAGGCAGCGAGAGAAAAGCAATTCTTTGCTCGGCTTGAGCTTGAGATGTTCGAGTACCTGTTTTAACTGCTCCAAGGGTTTGTCGCTGCGGATGAGTATGAGTCTCTCGCCCAGCTTGAGCTTGAAGCGGGACAGATGCGTGTCCCTGCTGAGCACCGCCCGGTCGTCCTTGAGCGCCCTGGCGACCAGCTCGCCGTCTTCAATGGGATCGAAGAATAGGGTGTCGTATCCCAAGGTTCGGAGCCACTTGGCCAGCTTGCCCAGATTATCGTCGCAGATGAATTTCATGGAGACACTTGATACGTTATACCGTCTCACCAGATCGCAGGGACGGCCCTCGTGGTCGTCCGGAATGAATTCAGACCGTTGTAGGTCAGGTTGCGAGTCCCGCTACAAGCGGGAGGAGCTAGCTACCCGACACGTTCTTGCTGTCCTCGGACAGGGATCCCGCCAAAGCGGGATTTCGCAAGCTCAACAAGCCCTGTCCCTACGAGTATTTGATCGTCGGCTGTAGGCAGGGCTGAATGCCCTGCCCTATGAGTATTGAATACACCCCATCACTCGGTCATAGGCGCGGGAATTCATCCCGCGCTCTCTCGTATGCGAAGATGTAGGGGCGAATCTTCAGATTCGCCCGCGCTCCGGGCGGAGCTGAAGCTCCGCCCCTACAGCATCTTCACAGCTTGAACTGCATCTGATAGAGTCTCTTGTACAGCCCGCCTTCTTTCATCAGACTCTCGTGATTCCCCATCTGTGCCATCTTCCCGTGATCCAGAACGACAATCTTGTCCACGTTCTGAATGGTGGATAGCCTGTGAGCGATGACGAAGACGGTTCGGCCTTTGAGCAACCTGTCGATGGCCTCCTGAACCAGAGCCTCGGACTCCGAATCCAAAGAAGAGGTCGCTTCATCGAATATCAGTATGGGCGGGTTCTTGAAAAGGGCGCGGGCAATGGCCAATCTTTGCCTTTCGCCGCCCGAAAGCTTGACCCCCCGGTCGCCGATCAAGGTCTGGTATCCCTGGGGCATGGCCAGGATGAAGTCATGCGCGTTGGCTGCCCGGGCCGCGGCTTCCACTCCTTCCTTGGGGGCCTGCTCGTGGCCGTAAGCGATGTTGTTCCACACCGTATCGTTGAAGAGAATGGTCTCCTGGGTGACGATTCCCATCAGGGTTCTCAAAGAATCGATATCGATCCTCCTCAGGTCGATTCCGTCGATTCTGATTTGTCCTCCGGTGGGATCATAGAATCGTATCAACAGATCCATCAGCGTCGACTTGCCTGCTCCGGAGGGACCTACCAGGGCTGCCACTTCCCCGGCTGCGACCGAGAAGCCGACTCCCGACAATACCTGCTTGTTGCCGTCATAGCTGAAATGCACGTTATCGAAAGCCACCTCTTTTTCAAAGGATTCCATCTTGACGGCATCCGGCGCGTTCTTGATTTTGGGCTGGGTATCGAGCACCTCATAGATTCTCTTGGCGGCAGCCATTCCCTGTTGAATGTCGATGTTCAAGTGGCCTATGGTGCGGATGGGCTGCATCAAAGAGAGCATGGCAAAGAGGAAGAGAAAAAACCTGCTGGGGTCCAAAGTCCCGCTTAAAATCTCCCTGCCGGCAAACCACAAAAGCAGAGCGGCTGCAAACACGCCCAGAATCTCGGTCAGGGGAGGGGAGAGGGAACCAACACGGGTCAGCCTGACCATGGTCTTGAAATAATCGCTGGTGGTTTCCCTGAACTTCTTGATCTCGAACTTCTCCATCACGAAAGCCTTCACCACCCGGATGCCGGAGATGGTCTCCTGCAGCACGGAGGTCATGGCCCCCATCTTCTCCTGGGTGATGACGCTGGATTTTTTCACCTTCTGCCCGAACTTCCCGATTATCAGCATGGCCAGCGGGAAAAGCGCCAGGGCGATGAAGGCCAGCTTCCAGCTTGCCCAGAACACCACAAACAGATA
>CAZPRG010000019.1:0-20736 GCA_964588675.1 uncultured Ignavibacteria bacterium | reverse complement strand
CTGACCAGCGGAGTGATTGAAAGCATCCTTTCCTGGTCCGAGCGGAACAAGGTGCAGGTGTTTCTCTCCCAGGAACTCGCGACTCTGGTGGGTGACAGAGACGAGCTGATGCCCCCGGAAAAACTGTGGGAGTCGGCCCAGATCGTGATCTCCCTGGGAGGGGACGGCACCATGCTCTCTTCTGCCCGGGCGGTGGCAAAACACCAAACCCCCATCTTGGGCGTAAACCTGGGAGGGGTGGGGTTCCTAACGGAGATAAACTCCCAGGACATAGAGAGCACCCTGAACCGGCTGAAGAGCGGGGATTACTTCGTAGAGAAAAGAATGGTGTTGGAGACGGAGATAGAGGGCGTGAAGAAGTTGAATCAATACGCCTTAAATGACGTGGTGATCGACAAGGGGGAGGTGGCCAGGCTTTTCCTTTTGCATCTTTACGCGCAGGATGAATTCATTTGCTCCTACTCCGCCGACGGCTTGATCGTCTCCACCCCCACCGGATCGACCGCTTATAGTCTGGCTGCCGGAGGACCGATCATCAATCCCTGGATGAACGCCATCATCGTCACCCCCATCTGCCCTCACACCCTGGCGTCACGGCCCATGCTATTTGCCGAAAACCAGACCTTGAGGATAGTGGTGGAGCTCAACGCTCGTGAGGCCATGTTGACCGTCGACGGGCAGGTGGCATTCGGCTTGAAATCCGGAAGTTCCATACTGGTGCGCAAGGCCAAACACTCGGTCAGGCTGATAAAATTCAGAGACCGATCCTTCTATGAAATTCTGAGAAGAAAACTGCATTGGGGAGTGCGGCCGAAGACGGGGGAATAGGGTTCAAGGACGCAAGGGTTCAAGGGTTCAAGTGCGGGTGGGTCTGGTTGAGGTCTGCCGCTTTTCTTTCATCGGATTCTATCATCGATAACAGATCGTCTTGAGATGCTCAGAAGTCTGCGGATAACGAATTACGCTCTTGTGGATCGACTGGAGGTCGAGTTCGGTCCCGGGCTCAACGTTATCACCGGAGCAACGGGCGCAGGCAAGTCCATCATCGTGGGAGCGACTGATCTCATCCTGGGAGAGCGAGCCAGCACCGAGGCGGTCAGGAGCGGGTGTGACTGCGCCGGGGTGGAGGCGGTGTTCGAGACGCCGAACGACCGGACGTTGAGAGAGCTTGCCAGCAAGGCAGGTGTGACTGTCGAGGACGTACTCCTGATCCGGCGGGAGGTATCCGGCAAAGGGCAAAGCAAATGCTTCGTGAATGATCGACAGGTTACCTTGGGAAGCCTGAAGTCCATCGGCGACCGGCTGGCCGATCTGCACGGCCAGCATGAGCACCAGTCTCTTCTGAACGTGGATCGACACGTGGAGTACCTGGACCAGTTCGGTCATCTGCAGGATGATCTATCCCGACTGGGGCAATCCTACCGTTTGCTGAAGGCCAAACAAAAGGAGTTAGATGAGCTCGAAGCGTCAAAGAGGATGGACGAGGAAAGACGGCAGCTCTACCGGTTTCAGATTCAGGAGATCGAAAGAGCGGGTTTGACTCCGGGTGAGGAAGACAGGCTGGCGGAGGAGCGCAAAGTCCTGGAGAACACGGAGGCACTTCACCAGCTCTCCTCCGGCGCGTACGACCAGCTCCACGAAACCGAGATGTCCATCCTGGAACGATTGGGAGTCTTGTCCAAGGATCTGAAAAAAGGCGCGGCGATCGACTCGCGCTTGAAGGAGCCTGCCGAAACCCTCCAGTCCAGCCAGATCGGTCTTGAAGACGTGGCCCGCTTTCTGGAGGATTATAAGAGTCGGCTGCAGTTCGATCCGGAGCGGCTGGAGGCGATCAGGGAACGGCTGAACCTGCTTAATACTCTTAAAAGAAAATACGACAAGGGCATCCAGGAGATTCTGGCATACAAGGACCAAGTCGCCAAACATTTGGATCAGATTGAGAACAAAGATCAGATCATCCGCAGTCTTCAAGAGGAGATCGGAACCGCGTCCGAGACGCTGCAAGAGCAGTGTATTTCGCTCTCCGAGAAAAGGAAGTCCAAGGCCTCGCGACTGTGCAAGAAGATTCAGGATGCTTTGGGCGCCCTGAGTATGGACCAGACAAAGTTTCAGATAAGAATCACCCAGCGGGAAGACCAAAACGGTCTGGTTACGATCGATGGAAAGAGGCATCTGGTTGACGAAACGGGGATGGATCAGGTGGAGTTCTTCGTTTCGCCTAATCCCGGAGAGGAACCGAAACCGCTGGCCAAGATCGCCTCGGGCGGTGAAATATCCCGGATAATGCTGGCGCTCAAATCCACTCTGGTCGAGACCGATCGGGTGGACACCATGATCTTCGACGAGATAGACGTTGGAATCGGCGGAGAGGTGGCTTCCGCTGTGGGAAGAAGCCTCAAGGCTTTGGCCTCGTCTCATCAGGTCATCGTGATCACTCACCTTCAACAGATTGCTTCTCAGGCGGACGATCACTTCCAGGTATTCAAGGAAAACGTCAAAGGACGAACAGTGACCAGAATCAGGAATCTGACCAAAGACGAGAGGGTCAAGGAGATCGCTCGGATGATGTCTGGCGAGAAAGTGAGCCAACTGGCTTTAAAGCAGGCACGGGAGATGATCACAGACGGTAACTCCTCGCAAGACCAATGAATGAAAGATCGCTGAGCCTCGGTTCCGTTCATCGCGAGGCAACTCGGAAGTGGAAGGCGCGATACTGGTCCGAACATGATAATCAGAACGAGAGATTTCTTCCTGCTTCCCAACCTTCTGGCCCTCTGCCGGATTTTACTGTTTCCCTTCGTCTTTTTCTTCCTGGCTCAAGATACCGTTTCGGGCATGGCTCTTGCCTTGGCTCTGATCGCCGTAGCCGTGGCAACCGACGTTTTGGACGGTTATCTGGCAAGAAGACTGAATCAGGTAACCGATCTGGGTAGAATCCTGGACCCGGTGGCGGATAAGCTGGGTTTGGCGATCTTCGTGGTCTTCATCATAATCCACCGAGGATTTCCCGTCTGGGCGGCGGCACTGCTTTTTCTGAAGGACTTCTTGACCTTGATCGCAGCAGTGGCGATGGCCAAGAGAAGAGGTTTTGTCCTGATGTCGAACCGCTGGGGCAAGCTGAATTCCGGGGTGTGGGTTCTTACAGTGGTGGTTTACATAGCAGGGATCGGAGTGTTAGAGCAGTGGTTTCTGATTGCAGCCACGATCTCCGTGGTGAATTGCATTATCCAGTATCTCAGGTTATTCATTTCCCAGTACCGACTAGGTCCGGCAGACTGACCGAATCACTCACTGGGTCTCCCGAATGCCAAGATGAAGATCAAATCGATAGCCCAGGGGAGCATCGCTTCTCGATTGAATATCCTGGCCGGTGACGAGCTTCTTCGGATAGATGGCCATCATGTACAGGACGCGATCGACTACAGGTTCTTCTCCACGGAGGACCGGCTGGAGCTTGAGCTTCGTTCGCCGAACGGCGAAATAAGAAGAGTAAAGCTGCGCAAACAGCCGGATCGGAATCTGGGCCTCGAGTTCCACCCGATACGATACAGAAGCTGCAAGAACAACTGCATATTCTGTTTCGTTCACCAGCTTCCCAAGGATCTCCGAAAGGCTCTCTATTTCAAGGACGAGGATTTCCGCCTTTCGTTTCTTCATGGCAGTTTCATTACTTTAACCAATACTTCAGAGCAGGACATTCAGCGCATGATAGAACAACGACTTAGTCCACTCTATGTTTCGGTGCATGCCACTGACGAGGAACTGCGCAGAAAGATTCTTGGGAACACGCGAATCCCGGATATCATGCCTCAGATCGAGATGTTGACCAAGGCTGGAATCCAAATACACGCTCAGATTGTCTTGTGTCCTGGGATCAACGATGGGGAGTATCTGGAGAAATCCGTGAGGGACTTGTCTGCCTTCTATCCCCAGGTGAAGTCGCTGGCCCTGGTTCCGGTCGGCTTGACGAAGTTTCGTAGCAGACTGCCCAAGATTCGACCTGTGGGGAAAGTCTATTCCCGGAAGATCATTGACATGGCCGATGAATTGCAGAGGCGCTTCCGAAAGAAGTTGGGCACGGGTTTCGTCTATGCCGCAGACGAGTTTTTTACCAAGGCGGGGCTGGAGATTCCGAGCAGACGATATTACGACGAATTCCCCCAGATCGAAAACGGTGTGGGGATGCTCCGTCAGCTTCTGGATGATTTCGAGTCCAAGCGCAGGCTTCTGCCCAAGCGCCTGAGAAAGGATCTTCGAGTCACCCTAGTGACCGGAGTATCGGCCTTTCATCTTATCAGCGAGTTGGTTCAGAAGCACCTGAGCACAATCCCCGGCCTGAAAGTTCAACTGGTCTGTGTGAAGAACGATTTCTTCGGGCACTCCGTCACCGTGACCGGCCTCTTGACCGGCAGAGACATTATCGGGGCGCTGAGAAGGAAAGGGAATCTCGGCGATCTGATTCTGCTACCGCCAAACTGCATCAACCAGGACGGTTTGTTCTTGGATGATCTGAGACCGAAAGATATCGAAAGGAAGTACGGTTCAGAAGTCAAAGTCGGGTACTACGATCTGGTCAAGAGCGTAGCCAAAGCGGTTGAGGAATTCAGAGCCAAGATGTAAGACGTCAGGTCGGCCTCGCAAGACCGCCGAATCGGAAAACCGGTTCGGCGGTTTTTTGTTGCCTTCCACTGTCTTCCGGTTTATCTTCCTCTCGAAATACGATAACCGGCTAACTGAGCAAGACGCAAGACTGGAAGGTCTCTCAAACAATAGTGGAGAAGGAATCCTCCCGTCGTCCCCAAACGTGGACGAGGGTGGCCGAATCCGTTCAATCCGTTTCGTCTCTTGAGTATGTCTACACCCATCGTCGCCATAATAGGTCGGCCTAACGTCGGCAAATCCACCCTGTTTAACCGGCTTTTGAAAAAGCGCATCGCCGTGGTGGACGATCAACCGGGCATCACCCGCGATCGGAACTATGCCCTCACCACGTGGGACGGGAAGAGTTTCTACCTTGTGGATACGGGGGGTTATGTTCCATCGAGCACCGACCAGATCGAAAGACTGATCAAGGTTCAGGCCGAAATAGCCATCTTCGAGGCGGACCTGATCGTGCTCCTGGTGGACGCCAAGGTGGGCGCCCAATCGCTCGATTTGGAGATAGCCAAGCAGTTGAAAAGAACGAAAAAGCCGGTGGTTCTGGTGGCCAATAAGGTCGACAGCCCCAAGGACGAAGGCGAGGTCTACTCGCTGACCAGGTTGGGTTTGGGCGAGCCCGTCCCGGTTTCTGCTCTGAACGGCACAAACGCCGGAGACCTCTTGGATAAGATCACATCCTGTCTGCCTCATGATGTCGCCCCGGAAGAGCAGAGGGAAAGCATCAAGGTCGCAGTGATCGGTAGGCCGAACGTGGGCAAATCATCCTTCGTGAATTCTCTCCTGGGGAAGGAAAAGCTCATAGTCTCCGACAAGCCCGGAACCACCAGAGATGCCATCGATACCGACTTCGGGGTCGAGGGCCGGGCCTTCACCCTCATCGACACCGCAGGTCTCAGGAGAAAATCCAAGGTCACCGAGGGTTTGGAATACTACACCACCCTGCGAACCCTCCGATCGATCGAAAGGTGTGACGTAGCGCTGATTCTGATCGAAGGTCCGACCGGGCTGATCAGCCAGGACCTCAAGATATTCAGCCAGGTCAACGACCTTCGAAAGGGTTGGGTGGTGGGGGTGAACAAGTGGGATCTGGTGGAGAAAGACGGCAGGACCGCGGATATCTACACCAAGCAGTTGAGAAAAAAAGCGCCCATGCTGAGGTTCGCTCCACTCATATACATCTCCGCCAAAACCGGCCAGAGGGTCAAAACCACAATGGATTTGATCGCAGGTGTGCACGCCGAAAGGCAAAAGAGAATCGAGACCAGCGAATTGAACGGCAAGCTTGAAAAGGACATAAAGGCCAGGCCGCCGGCATCGGTGCAGGGTAAGTACATCAAAATATACTACGCCACCCAGACCGGCATCCGGCCGCCCACCTTCGTTTTCTTTTGCAATTATCCCGAGCTTCTGCAAAAGCCGTATTTGAGATACCTCGAAAACAGAATCAGAGAGCACTTTGGCTTTATGGGGGTCCCGATTCGACTGAAAATCAAAAAAAGGGACTGACAGTCCGAAGGAGGACTGCGGACACTTTTACCAATTGGAATGACGCCTGAGTTCTATTCGGAAGAGATCGAGGTAAAAAGAGACGAGAAGACCAAATACCCTGTCTCGTTCGTCTGGCGGGGAAAGGAGTGCCCGATAAAGGAGGTCATAGCCTTCTGGCCCGACTTTTCTTTCCCCAAGTCGGGCGCTAAAAGAAAGAGATGGTGGCAGAGAAGGCACCGGAATTACTATCGCGTGCTCACTGAGGACGACCAGGTCTTCGAGATTTACTTCGATCGCGGTTCCAAGGAGCAGACCTGGGTGCTGTATGCCAGGCTGGAATGATTCTTGCGACTCTGTTTGTCCCGATCTTCAGGCCAGATCCGAAGGGATTTGTTCCAGTGATCGGCGTCTCAGAATGAGGGAAACAGGAGAATGGGAACGACCGTGTTGGGCATCGTAGTTGTAGCAGTCCTCAGCTATCTTCTGGGTTCTGTGCCTTTCAGTATCATCACGGGCCGGCTTTGGAAAGGCATAGACATCAGGGAATACGGCTCGAGGAATGCCGGAGTCACCAACGTCTACCGGGTGGTGGGCGCTCTGCCCGCCGCTGTGGTACTGATTTTGGATGCCGCCAAGGGCGCGGCGGCGGTGCTTTTGCTGACTCAAATCTCCTTCGCGCCCATTCACATGAACCCCATCGACCTGAAACTCCTTGCGGGCATTTTGGCGATAGTGGGTCACGTTTTCCCGATCTTCGCCAATTTCAAAGGGGGAAAGGGAATCGCCACGGGATTGGGAGCATTGGTTTCCATCATCCCGGTCGAGGTGGGGCTGGCTCTGGCGCTCTTCGTATTGATTGTAGCGGCCACCAGATACGTTTCGCTGGGATCGCTCTGCGCCGCGAGCTTGGTGCTGGTTGCGTTACTGATTGAAAAGTACTATCTTGGAAGGGAGGTTCCCGCGACGCTGCTGATTGCTATATTCTTGTTGACGGCATTCATCTTCTTCAATCACCGGAGTAACATCAAAAGGCTGCTGCGGGGAAACGAAAATCGGTTGGGACGGCACAAAATCAAAACGGACACAAGCACGAAGACTGATCCGAGGTGAAAAGCTGATGACGAGAATAACGGTGTTGGGGGCGGGCAGTTGGGGAATCGCCGTGTCCGTGCTTCTGAACGGAATCGGGCACCGTGTTAAGCTGTGGGAATTCGACCCGGAGGAGGCAGAAAGGCTCAGCAGTCGAAGAGAGCTCAAGGAGAAGCTGCCAGGTATAGTCATACCTCATCGCGTCGAAATCACCAACCGGCTGGATGCGGCCATTTCCCGGGCAGACATCTTGGCTTTGGCCCTTCCGTCTCATACGGTGAGAGGCGTAGCCCGGAAGCTGGCCCGATACGAGCTTGGGAATCCCATTCTGGTGAACCTGGCTAAGGGGATCGAAAACAAGACATTAATGAGAATGTCGGAGGTTTTGAAACAGGAGCTGCCCGTGCGGCTGCACGAGAGGATCACTACCCTTTCCGGGCCCAGCCATGCGGAGGAGGTGGCGCGGAAGATCCCCACCACCGTGGTGGTGGCGGGATTCAAGGAGGAAATCGCCCGGCGGGTCCAGCGAGCCTTTATGACTCCTCATTTCCGGGTATACACCAACAGCGACTTGGTGGGTGTGGAATTGGGCGGCTCCCTGAAGAACGTAATCGCCATCGCCTCCGGAATCTGCGACGGAATGGGTCTGGGGGACAACAGCAAAGGAGCCTTGCTCTCGCGCGGACTGGCGGAAATAATCCGGCTGGGCGAGAAACTGGGGGCCAAGAGGGAGACTTTCTCCGGATTATCGGGGCTGGGCGATCTGGTGACCACCTGCATGAGCCGATTCTCCCGCAATCGATTCGTAGGGGAACAAATAGGGCAAGGCAAATCCTTAGCCCGGGTGCAGGCTCGGATGAGCATGGTGGCGGAGGGCGTAAAGACCACCCGATCGGCCTACCAGTTGAGTTTAGGGCATGAAGTGGAAATGCCCATCACCCGACAGGTCTACCGGGTGCTTTTCCACGGCAAGAAACCCAAGCGGGCCATGATGGAATTGATGACCCGGGATCCAAAATCGGAGATTTGGAGTTGACTTTAGGATAGGAAATGCTATTTTGCAGTCGGCAGCATAAGATCATGGTCTGCGGAAGTGTCGAGGGGAGAACTTGAAAACCAAAGTAAACGATAAGCTGTATTATTCCATCAGCGAGGTGGCGGACTTGGCCGGCGTCAAGCCGTACGTCTTGCGATTTTGGGAAAAGGAGTTTCCCCAACTCAAACCCAAGAAGAACCGGTCGGGGAACCGTTCCTACCAGCAGAAAGACATCGATCTTATCAGCCAGATCAAGCACCTCTTGTACGAAGAGGGCTTCACCATCGAAGGCGCCAAGTCGAAACTCAGGGAATTGAAGCAGAGCGACGTGGGCGATGCAGTGGCGGAGAAGATGCGTCTTCAGAAACTCCTGGGGGAAGTCAGAAAGGAGATTTCGGCGCTGCTTGAACTTTTGTCTTGATTTTTCTGAAAAAAAGGCTATGTTGACGGTGTCAATCGGGGCGTAGCGCAGTCTGGTTAGCGCACTTGCTTGGGGTGCAAGGGGTCGGCCGTTCAAATCGGCTCGCCCCGATTTTTTTGATACCGCCTTGAAGACCCAAATTAGGTTTTCCGAGGAATCGACGTTTTCAGGCATGAAGAGAATCGCGGTGGTCATTCCGGCTTACAATGCCTCCCGCACCATAACCGAACTAATTCAGCGGGTACGCGAGTTCGTCGATCGGCAGGATGTGGTGGTCATCGACGACGGATCGCAGGATGAGACCTCCCCTTTGGCCCTGCTGGCAGGAGCAGCGGTCCTGATGCACGACGGGAATAAAGGCAAGGGAGAGGCTCTGAAGACGGGATTTGGCTTTGTGCTGGCGCATGATTATTCGGCCGTGATAACCATGGACGCCGATCTTCAGCACGCCCCAGACTCGATCCCGGATTTCATCCAGGAGGCACAAGACTTTTCGGGCATACTAATCGGCACCAGAGAAAGAAACCTAAAGATCATGCCCTTCGCCCGATGGGTGACCAATCAGCTGACCTCGGTGATAGTCTCGATTCTCTCCGGCGTCACGGTCAGAGACAGCCAATCGGGTTATAGGCTCATACCGATCGAAGTTCTGAGGGCGGTTCAACTGAGATCCAGCAAGTACGATCTGGAATCGGAGATTCTGATCAAAGCAGCCAGAAAGGGATTTGGGATCGGAGAAGTCCCCATCAGCACCATTTATCAAGACGGCAAGAGCTTCATTAATCCGCTGGTTGATACCGGAAGGTTTATCCGGTTGATGTGGCATAGTTTATGGTGGTGAATGGGTGTAAGCATATTGGTCCTTTCCTTCCTTCGTGTGAAAGCGAAGGGGTGGTGAGGGTAGCCGCAGCCTTCAGACTGCGTTGGGGGGCCGTCCTTGGGTGCAGCGCGTAACCAAGTGAACCTGGACTATTAGACAGGAGGAGATACATTGTTAGTTCTGCTGACGAATGACGATGGGGTAAACGCGAGGGGCCTTTTAGCATTGAAAGAGGAGTTATCCAAGATTTTTCAGGTGTGGGTGGTAGCGCCGGACAGCGAGCAGAGCGCCACCAGCCATTCCCTCACTTTGCAGCGCCCCCTGCGCATAAACAAGATCGCGGACAGATTCTATTCCGTGGACGGCACGCCAACGGATGCGGTGATGCTGGGGGTTCACGCCATCCTCAAGAGAAAGCCCGACATACTGGTCTCGGGGATCAATCACGGGCCGAACATGGGTGACGACGTGTCCTATTCGGGAACGGTGGCTGCCGCCATGGAAGGGACCATACTCAACATCCCTTCCATAGCTGTGTCCAATGTCAAGTGGAACCCCAGGCATCTTGCACCCGGAGCAAAGTTCGTGGCCAGGCTGGCTAAGTTCGTTCTTAAGCACGGCCTTCCGGAATACATCTATCTCAACGTGAACGTTCCCGACAGAAAGCAGCCTATCAGGAAATTCAAGATCACCCGGCTGGGCAAAAGGAGATACAGCGACGTGGTCATCGAGAAGATCGATCCCCGGGGAAGGAACTATTACTGGATCGGGGAGCAAAGCCTGATCTGGGAAAGGAAGGAAGAGGACACGGATTTTGCGGCCATCAAGAAGGGATATGCTTCCATAACCCCTCTTCACCTGGACATGACCGATTACAAAGCGCTTGAGCAGATCAAGAGATGGAAGCTGGTCTGAGGTAGTTCCTGTTGTCTTGTGCTCAGTCGTGGGTCAAGAGCCTCACGCCCCCGACTCGCTTCCGATGTGCGCGGAGTTGCCCACGCTTAAGTCTGATTGGGTATACTGTGAATCTTCAAACTCACCAGTGGGGTCAATGAATTCGTCAGCTTCTGCGAGGGAGACTGAGAGCTCTTTACTCCGAGAGTGAGAATATGGATCGGCCGTCGAGGATTTGTGAAGCAGGGGTCAGTAAGGAGATTCCGTTTACTTCTGTTTGCTCTTTTCTATTATTTCCTCAGCCAATGATAAGGCTACGCCGGAGAGCATCACCTCCACGCCCAGCTTGGTGAAATCCCCGGAAAGAAGCTCACGCTTGACATTGGCATAAAGCGAGCAGGCTGCCTGGCTTTCCACCACCAGACCCGAGATCTTCCCGGAAGACTCGCCCACAAAGGTAACCTCTCCCAGCTCCTTGCTCACCACGTAGCCCGAGCAGTTGTGCAATTGCAGGTGGGCATTGGAGGTGTAGACCACCAGCATGGGGCCTTTGCCTTTTCCCAGGGCCACCTCGGGATAAATCTGAAGAATCAGAGTTCTTCGTCCTTCCTCGGCGGTCACCTTTATGCGATAGCTGTCCTTCTCCTTGCGGACGCTCTCGGCGCCAAGGCAGGCGCAGATTTTGTCTATGTCTTTCTTGACGAAAATGGGCATGTTCCGCTCCCTTTCTTCGACCTTCTCACATTTCCATAGTCGGCATGGATGCGGTCTGCTTCAGTGACTTGCGCCAGCTACTTCTTCTCCTCGGAATCCGGTTTCTGCTGGGCCGAATCCGGCTTCTTCTCCTCCGCCGGGGGTTTGGACAACTCGTTCTGAGTCTCCCGCATGGCCTTCTTGAACTCCCGCATCCCCTTGCCCAAGCCTTGGGCGATCTCCGGAATCCTCTTGGCCCCGAACAGGAGCAGGATGACCAGAAATATCAGAAGCAGCTCCTGTGCTCCGATTCCTCCTAACATGGATCACCTCCGCTCAACTGGAACCGATCCAATGTCTGATACGTCGACATCGGATAGACGGTTCTCTTTTCTTTGTCCGTACGGAACAGCCGGCTTACAGGAACCACCACCGGAAATAGACCACCACCAAAATGAGAAACAGTATGCTCACGAAATTGATCTTCACCATGAGGCCGATGGTGAAGCTGAGGGCGAAAAGTTCCACGGTCAGCGGCTGGAAACCGATGGGAAGGTTCTTCTGGAACAGCGTCTTCACCGCCCCCTCCGGAAGGAAGGTGCCCACGATGTCTCCGATCAGCCCGCCGACTACGGCTGCCAGAACCAGCGCCACCAGCAGAAATGTGACCTCGCGTCCCTTCAAGTCATGCCACCGTTTGCTTGCTTTTCTCGAAAAAGTCGATTATGGAATCGAAAACGTACGTGCCGTCCTGGGAGCCTAAAATCGACTCGGACGCCCTTTCCGGATGGGGCATCATGCCCAGGACGTTTCTGCCCTGGTTGCAGATTCCCGCGATGTTCTCCAGAGATCCGTTGGGATTGGCTTCGGGAGTTACGTCTCCGCGGACGTCGCAGTACCTGAATACTATCTGATCGTTGTCTTTCAGCTTCTTGAGTCCATCCTCGGGTATGAAGTAATTCCCGTCGGAATGCGCTATGGGAATCTTCAGCGCCTGACCCTTTTTGCATCGATTGCTGAAAGGGGTATCCAGATTCTCCGCCCGGATATGGACGAACCGGCAGATGAACCGGAGAGAGGTGTTCTTGAGCATGGCCCCGGGCAGAAGACCCGCCTCCAGAAGTATCTGAAAGCCGTTGCAGATACCAATGACCAAACCGCCCTCCTTTGCGAAGCGAACCACCCTCTGCATGATAGGGGAGAAGCGGGCGATGGCCCCGGTTCTCAAATAGTCGCCGTAGGAAAAACCTCCGGGAAGGATGACGCAATCGCAATCGTGCAGGGAGGTATCCTGATGCCACAGGAACTCCACCTCCCGCTGCATGACGGTTTTGACGGCCATGTAGGCGTCGTAGTCGCAATTGGAACCGGGGAAGACTATCACTCCGAATTTCATTGGGATATCTCGAATCTGTAGTTTTCGATCACCGGATTGGTCAGCAGCTTGCGACATATCTCGTCGATCACTTCCTCTGGTTTTCTCTTGCCGTCCGGCGAAAACGTTATCCGAAAGGTTTTCCCGGAGCGGACGTCCCCTATTCCGTCGTAGCCCATGTTCTCCAGCGCGCTTTTGATGGTCACGCCCTGCGGGTCCAGAACCCCGTCCTTGAGTTTGACGTATACCATGGCCGTCTTTGTCTTGTTTTCGGTATTCATGGCTTTCAGCGCTCCTTTGTGGGATACTCCCATTTATTCCAAAAGCATCCGACTCGTTTCCGGTGGGTGCAGCAGAGCTCAAAAGCTGCTTCTACGGCCCAACTGCGCCCTCCTGCTTCTCGGCATGGAACAGCCCATAAACTCCTTTCCCCAAGCCGGACAGGATGTAGAGCAGTCCAAAGGGGAACAGAGCCAACCAGGGATTAATCACCAAAGCAATCAGGAATACGAAGAGATACAGGAGTTTGATTTTGTTTTTTCTGTCGGCGAAGGAGAACTTGGGCAGGGTCTCGTATTCGATTCCGCTGACCATCAGGCCGGAGAAGGCGATTAACATGGTGATTAGGGCCTTGGGAAATCTGAGGTGTCCCCAGATCTCGTTGCAGAAGAGAGTATAGCTCACCAGAGTCACCGCGGCAGTGGGGATGGGCAAACCCATATAGGGTTGTTTGTCCTCCAGCTTGGATTGCTGGATATTGAAGCGCGCCAGCCGGAAAGCTCCGCATATCACGAAAACCAGGCCCAAAAACCCGCCCCACTTTCCTAAAGGATAGATGTCCAGCGTGTAAAACAGAACCGCCGGTGCGATTCCGAACGAGAGCAGGTCGGCGAACGAGTCCAGCTCCACCCCGAAGCGGGACGCCGATCCGGCGAACCGTGCCACCTTGCCGTCCAAAGCGTCGAAAAAGGCGGCCAGGATTATCAACCAGGTGGCATACACCGCCTCCCCGTCGAAGCTGGAAAGGATCGACACGAAGCCGCAGAACATGTTGCCTACGGTGAAAACTCCGGGGAATATGCCTTTGATGTTTTTCATACTCTGAATGCGCCTAAGATACTTTCTCCGGCTTTGACCTTCTGGTTGAGTTCGACTTTAAGCTCCACATTTTCCGGCAGGAACAAATCCACCCGGGAGCCGAAGCGGATCATTCCGAAGCGCTCTCCTCTCTTCAACTGATCGCCGGGCCGGATGCGGCAGACGATTCGGCGGGCGATTATACCGGCGATCTGCTTGACCACGATCCTGCCGTGTTCACTCTGCAATCCCAGCCGCGTCTGCTCGTTCTCCAGGGAGGCCTTCTCCTTGAACGCCGGGAAGAACTTGCCCGGATGATGCTCGCAGAATTCCACCCGGCCGGAGACGGGAGCGCGATTTACGTGTACGCTGAAAACGGACATGAATACGCTGATCAAAGTTCCCTTCCCGTCGATGAAGTCCGATTGTTCGAATGGCGTGATGGCAATGACCTTTCCGTCTGCCGACGAAACGATGAGATTCTCGCCGGGAGGAACCTGTCGCTCCGGGTCTCTGAAAAAGAAGGCCACGAAAAGCGATAACAGAAAAAAGGCCATCGCCAGAATGAGAGCCAGCAGGCAGCAGCATAAGGCCCAGACGGCGAACAGAACCAGTGATATCACCAGCGTGGGTATAAGAAACCTGTATCCCTCCCGGTTCATCCGAATACTCTCTTGAAAATGTAATCCACGTGCCGCAGATAATGGTCCAGGCTGAAACACTCCTCCACCTGCTGGGGGCTGAGATATCGCCCCACCCTTTTATCGTCTGAGATCAGGTCCCTGAAGTCCAAGCCTTCGGCCCAAGCCCGCATGGCGCTTTCCTGTACTATCTTGTAGGCCTCCTCCTTGGAGTCGGTCCTCCTGGACAGCTCCAAAAGCAGCCGCCCGGAGAAGATCATGCCCCTGGTCTTGTTCAGATTGGCCATCATGTTCCGGGGATAGACCAACAGATTCTGCATGATGCGGTCAAACTGGGTCAGCATGTAATCGACCATGGTGGTCGAATCCGGGATTATCACTCTTTCCACCGAGGAATGGGAAATATCCCTTTCATGCCACAGGGCGATATTCTCCATAGAAGCCTGGGCATTGGTTCTGACCAATCTGGCCATGCCGCAGAGCCTTTCGCAGGTGATGGGGTTTCTCTTATGGGGCATGGCGGAGGAGCCTTTTTGGCCTTTGCTGAATCCCTCCTCCAACTCCAGAATTTCGGTCCTCTGTAAGCTTCTTATCTCGGTGGCGAATTTCTCGATGGAGCTGGCGACCAGAGCCAGCGCGCTCAAGAACTCCGCATGCCGGTCCCTTTGGACTATTTGATTGGAGATGGGAGCGGGCCTTAGTTTTAGCTTTCTGCAGACGTACTCCTCCACCTTGGGACTTAAGTTGGAGAAGGTGCCCACCGCGCCGGAGATCTTCCCCACAGAGATGGAGTCAATCGCAGTTCTGAGCCGTCTTGTGTTTCTTTGCATCTCGGCATACCAGAGGGCGAACTTCAAGCCTAAAGTGATAGGCTCTGCGTGTACGCCATGCGTTCTGCCGATCATGGGTGTATGCTTGTACCGATATGCTTTCCTCTTGATGCTGCGGCTCAAGTCTTCCAGATCCTTCAGGATGATTTGTCCCGCCTCCCTCATCAACAGGGAAAGCGAAGTGTCCAGTACATCTGATGAGGTCAGGCCGAAATGGACGTACCTGGATTCGGGACCCACGTTCTCCGCCACGTTGGTCAGGAAGGCCACCACGTCGTGTTTGGTCTTTTCCTCGATCTTGGAAATCCTTTTGACGTTGAAGCCGGCTTTCTTCCTGATCTTGCCCAGGGCCGACTTGGGTATGATTCCCAGCTTGGCCATGGCTTCGCAGGCCAATATCTCGACCTGCAGCCACTTCTGAAACTTGTTCTGCTCGGACCAGAGGTCCTTCATCCGGGGAGTTGTGTACCGCTCGATCATGTTTTATCCACGTGCGGTTTTTGAGTTCACCATTCCGTCTGCCAAGTGGAAATCCGAAATCACCTTTTGCGCAGATCGGCTTTTGATGTTGCGCCGGGCCGAGGTTTCAGGCGGCACGCCTACTTGTCCACCTTCTCCCAATCCTGCAAGAATTTCTTTATTCCCACATCCGTCAGAGGATGCTTGACAAGCTGCTCGATCACCTTGAACGGAATGGTGGCAATGTCCGCCCCCATGGCCGCGGCCTCCACCACGTGAAGCGGGTTTCTCACGCTGGCCACGATGATCTCCGCCTCTATTTCATAGTTCTCGAAGATGGTCACGATGTCCGCCACCAGGTCCATCCCCACGTGGCTGGCGTCGTCCAGCCTTCCCACAAAGGGACTGACGAAGCTGGCGCCGGCCTTGGCAGCCAGAAGGGCCTGGATAGGGGAGAAGATCAAAGTGCAGTTGGTGCGGATGCCCTTGGAGTCGAGAATCCTTATGGCTTTAAGGCCCTCCTTGCACATGGGGATCTTGACCACTATGTTCTGGTGTATCTTGGCCAGATCCTGCGCCTCCCTGACCATTCCTTCCGCATCCATGGCTACCACTTCGCCCGAGACCGGCCCGTCCACGGTCTCGCATATCTTCTTCAAGATGGTCCTGAAGTCCCCCTTGCCCTTTTCCTTTGCCAGCAGAGAGGGATTGGTGGTCACGCCGTCCAATATGCCGATGCTGGCTGCCTCCCTGATCTCGTCCAAGTTGGCGGTGTCGATGAAGAATTTCATGTTGCTACCTCCGGGGTTCATGTGGGCTTTCAAATATCAAGTTTGCATGAATGCTCGCCGGTCGAAAAACCCGATTTCGAAAGTTTGCTTTCGTGTCAGTATTTCACTTCCAGCAGATACAGCCCGCAGCCGGGCGCGGTGGGCCCGGCTTTGGTCCTGTCTTTAGCCTTCAGTATTTCGCCAAAGTCCGAAACCGAGCGGTACCCTCTTCCCACTTCCACCAAAGTCCCCACCAGACTTCTTACCATGCTATGGAGGAACCTGTCTGCCTCGATGGTAAAGACCAGTTCTCCGCCATCGGGCTCCCACCCGGAAGATTTCACCCGGCAAGTGTTATCATCCTTGGCAGATTCGGCCACGCAGAAGGACGAGAAGTCGTGTTTTCCGCAAATCAGTCGGGTGGCTTCCGCCATCTTTTCCTTGTCGAGCTGATACAGCACTTCCCAGACATATCGTCTCAAAATGGCGGTTCTCCCCAGGAAGATGCGGTATCTGTAAATCCGGCTTTTTGCCGAGAACCGGGCGTTGAATCCGGCCTCCACCTCCTGAACCCCCTTCACCAGAACGTCGCGCGGCAGAACACCGTTCAAAGCCCTCAGCATCGCCTCCTGATCCAATCCGCTTTGGGTGTGGAAGTTGGCCGTTTGTCCCAGGGCGTGCACGCCCACGTCGGTTCGACCCGATCCCACCAGCTTGACCTCATGATTGACGATGGTTCCAACGCCGCGCTCCAGCTCTCCCTGCACCGTACGGAGGCCGGGTTGCACCTGCCAGCCGTGAAAGTCCGATCCATCGTATTCGATTTCCAGCTTGATATTCCTGTCCATTGGTCGCGCTTGTCACACCCTCTTAACCAGGCAAGATAGCACGGCCACCGCCAAAATCAAGAACAAAAAGACAAAATCGGCCGAATGGAAGGAGAGTTTCCGGTAGGAAGATCTCTTCTGACCGCTTCGAAAGCCGCGGGCGTCCAAGGCCAAAGCCAAATCGTCCGCCTTTCTGAAGGACGACACAAACAAAGGCACCAGTAAGGGGAGCGTACGCTTCACCCTCTGGATGAGTCGGCCCTCGAAGGATGCTCCGCGCGACATCTGAGCTTTCCTTAAGTTGATTGCCTCCTCCAGGAGCAGGGGGATGTATCTTAAGGAAATCATGGTGATGAGTGACAGCTCCTCCACCGGGAACTTCACCCTCTTCAATACCGAGAAGGACTTGAAAACCGCATCGGTGAGCTCCACCGCCTGGGTGGTGAGGGTCAGGAAAGCGGCGGAGAAGATGAAGATGGCGATTCGCCAGCTATACATGGCGCCGTTTAAGGCTCCCTGCTGGCTGACTCTGACAAACTTCAAATCCCAGAATCCGCCGGCCTGCGAAGGAACGAATACGATGTGCAGAACGAAGGTCAGCACGAACAGCCAGAAAAACGACCTCAGATTGCGAAGAAAGTAGCGAAGGGGAATGCGCGACATCCAGGCCAGAAACAGCAGAAAAACCGATATGAGAAGATAGGTCCGGTACTCGATGGTCACGACCGCCAGGATCATCACCCCCAGGATCAAAGCCAGCTTGGTCCGGGGATCCAGCCGGTGGATCACCGAGCCGACAGGAACGTATTGCCCGATGGTGATGTTTTCCAGAAAGCGCATAAGGATAGACCCGGCCTTTGATTCTTCCGCGGTTCAGTCTTCCAACATATCAGAACTGACAGTTTTTGTCAAATGCAAACTACAGAGGAGCAGGGAGTGGGTTTGGGCTGAATCAGAAGGCGGAATGCTTCACTTGAGGCTTCTATCAGTATCAGATCGATTCGGCGGAAGCGCAGCCCGGGCTTAACCAATCCTGGAATCTGGCCGGTTGTCTGATGGCTCCTTTCGCATGTCCAAAGCCGGTCCGGGCACCACCACCACGGAGTCATCGCTTCCCCACACGTTCGGGACGTACTTATGGGCCTCCAGGTCATTGTGCCAGAATCCGTCGACCAGATACTTGAAGCGGTGTTCCCCCGGGGGCAGTTCCAAGGTCAAACTCCAAACCTCACCGGTCTTCTGCATGGGATGCGAGCGCTCATTCCAATCGTTGAAATCGCCGGCCAGAAAGACTTGTTTGGCTTCTCGATCCCGAAACTTGAACAGGAAACTGCACTTGTCTCCCTCGCATCGTACCATGGTGCACCTTCTCCCCCTTAGGAGTGCAGAGAGCAAATCGGTTTATCACAAGTTGGAAATAATCTCAAGCGGCAATCTCAACATAGTCTCTTTTACGCGAAAGTCAAGGATGAAGTTCGGCAAATCGCCGTCGGGCGAAATGCCCTTATGACCCGCATGCACCGTTTGGTCCTTACGCTCTGTTTTCCAGCGTCGAGACATTCCTCGACGCCATCGAGTGGTCAGGACTGGGAATTCGAGGGGAGCCAGGGGCGAGTTCCGAGACCCGGCGCCAAGCCGAGTGGTCTCCAATTTCCAGTTGCCATTCCGGGCGTTTGTTTGTAACTTCCCCTCACAATGAGCATATTCCTCGAAGAGATAGTCAGAATGATATCCGGGAAGGTGGACCTTCCGGCGGATGAAATCAGCGAGCTGATCGAAGTGCCTCCGGATCAGAAGTTGGGGGATTATGCCTTTCCGTGCTATGTCTTGAGCAAGAAGCTGAAGAAAGCCCCGAACCAGATTGCGGGCGAGCTGGCCCTCCGACTGACAGCCACGGAACTGATTGAGGAAATCTCAGCCATAGGGCCTTATGTCAACTTCAGGGTGGACAAAGGCAGACTGGCCGAGCAGGTGCTCAGTCGAGTCCTGAGCGAGGGAGAGGAGTATGGTTCGAGCGCGGAAGGCAACGGCAAGACCGTGGTGATAGATTTCTCCTCTCCCAACATAGCCAAGCCCTTCGGCATCGGGCATCTGAGGACCACGGTGATAGGCAACTCCCTGTATCATGTCTTCACCAAACTGGGATACAAGGTAATCCGCATCAATCATCTGGGTGACTGGGGCACCCAGTTCGGAAAGGTGATCTTGGCTTACAAAACGTGGGGGAACGAGAGTGAGTTGGAGCGGGATCCCATATCCACCCTGTACGAGTTGTACGTGAAATTCCACCAGGAGGCGGAGAAGTCTCCCCAGTTGGATGAAGAGGCCCGCACTTGGTTCAAGAAGCTCGAGGATGGGGACCAGGAGGCGACCGAGCTGTGGAAGAGATTCAGGGACACCAGCATTCGGGAGTTCAGGCGGGTTTATCAAATGCTGGACATAGAGTTCGACGCTTACCACGGCGAGAGTTTCTACAACCGATACATGGAACAGACCATTGACAAGATCAAGGCCCAGGGCTTGGCTCAGATCAGCCGGGACGCGCTGATAGTGGATCTGGCTCAGTACGACCTTCCGCCGTGCCTTCTGAAGAAAAGCGACGAGGCCACGCTTTACGCCACCCGGGATATAACCGCCGCCATTTACAGGCACGATACTTACGGGTTCTACAGGAATCTTTACGTGGTGGGAACGGCCCAGAGTCTTCATTTCCGGCAGGTTTTCAAAGTGCTGGAGTTGATGGGCTACGACTGGGCCAAAGACTGCGTCCACGTGGACTTCGGCTGGATCAAGTTCAGGCAGGAGATGATGTCCAGCCGAAAAGGCAACATCATCCTGCTGGAGGACGTGCTGAATAAATCCATTGAGCTGGCCGCAAAGATCATTCAGGAGAAAAACCCGGAACTGGAAAACAAGGAACAGGTGTCCAGGGAGGTGGGAATCGGTGCGGTGATCTTCTCCGATCTGTCCACCCGCCGGAACAAGGACATCGACTTCGACTGGGATCAGGCTCTTTCGTTCGATGGAGAAACCGCTCCTTACGTTCAGTATACCCACGCCCGCTTATGCAGCCTCGTGCGGAAATATGGAATGCCGATCTCAACCGAGGTGGATTACCGGGTTCTATCAACAGAGGAAGAGGCGGCTTTGATCAGGCTCTTGGAGGATTTCCCCCGGAGGATCGAATCGGCCGCGGCCAACTATGAGCCTGCCGGTATCTGCTCCTACCTCATCGACGTCTGTTCCACCTTCAATCGTTTCTACCAGAAGCAGAGGATCATAACCGAAGACCAAAGGTTGACCGCGGCGCGCATGCTTCTGGTCAAGGCGGCCCAAGTGACGGTGAAAAGCGGGCTCTCTCTGTTGGGCATTAAGGCGCCGGAAAGGATGTAGGTCGCCGACAGGACCGAAGAACAGCAATCGTGATGAATCGCCGTTTGATGCGACTCCCTCCAACTTGTTCGGAGTATGAGGCATAGAACCGATGACGTATATCCCCGCCGTCCCAACCTCGCAAAAACTTACGTGTCGGAGAATAGGGAGGGTGGGGCGGGCAATAGAAGGTCCAAGAAATAAAGGGAGTTACACGCTGCCGGATGAAGTCCGGAAAGGGGCACGGTTTTTGCCCAGATTTTAAAGGGAGATTCCCGCGTCCAA
>CAZPRG010000018.1:0-21404 GCA_964588675.1 uncultured Ignavibacteria bacterium | reverse complement strand
GGGGCAGTAGCTCAGTTGGGAGAGCGCCCGTACGGGAGGTCGGCGGTGAGTGGCCCGTGACGGGAACGAGACAGGCGAAGCTGGTAGCGATTGATTTGTTCCTGGCGTTGTTGTGAATCGAGAACGGCAAACTGAGATGGGGCAGTAGCTCAGTTGGGAGAGCGCCCGTACGGGAGGTCGGCGGTGAGTGGCCCGTGACGGGAACGAGACAGGCGAAGCTGGTAGCGATTGATTTGTTCCTGGCGTTGTTGTGAATCGAGAACGGCAAACTGAGATGGGGCAGTAGCTCAGTTGGGAGAGCGGTACCTTCGCAAGGTACAGGTCGGCGGTTCGAGCCCGCTCTGCTCCATTTTGATCGAGGATGAGCCAAGAGTAACATTACGTTTATGTGCTGCGAAGCCTGAAGGATGGAAGGTTATATACTGGCTACACTACGAACTTGGAAAACAGGCTTGAAGATCACAACGCCGGACACACCAAATCCACAAGAAACCGCAGGCCGTTAGAGTTGGTGTACTCGGAGAAGTTCGAGAGTAAGAAGGACGCGATGGAAAGGGAGAAGTTCTTCAAAACACCCCAGGGTGGCGTTGCCAAGAGGAGGCTGATCTCGGAACATAACTTTGATCCTTGATTTTCCCGTGCTAGACGGGGAGTTAGCGGTGCCCTGTAACCCGGAATCCGCTATACCGGGGTCGAATTCCCACCCGAGGTTCTTTGGTCTTTTGGTGGGAGACTGAGCGTGCGATGTTGAAGATCAGGTCCTGCGCAACCCGAGCTCACCAAACCCCGCCAGGACCGGAAGGTAGCAACGGTAGGTGATTCCTTGAGTGTGCCGCGGGAGAGCCTGGTTGGAGTTGGCTGCTTTAGGATCCCTCAGAGGGCAGGAATCGAAGGTGGGTGCACGGGAGATTTCGCCGGGGGCGAAATGGTTTACAGTTCATGGTTCATAGTTCGTGATCGGAAGAAGGCAGACGGTTGTTAGGAGGGAGGAAGAGATGACGTATTTGGTGATGGCCAGGAAATATCGGCCTCAGACCTTCGAGGAGGTGGTGGGCCAGTCGCACGTGACCACCACCCTTAAGCATGCCATCCAGACCAACCGCATCTCCCACGCCTACCTCTTTACCGGGCCGCGGGGCACGGGAAAGACCACCGTGGCCAGAATTCTGGCAAAGGCCATAAACTGCAAGGAAGGCCCCACTCCTCAACCCTGCAACCAGTGCGACTCCTGCAGGGAGATCACCATCGGCAGAAGCTTAGACGTAGTGGAGATAGACGGCGCCTCCAACAACAGCGTGGACGACATCAGAACCTTAAGGGAAAATATCCGCTACGTCCCCACCCAGCAGAAATATAAAGTCTACATTATCGACGAAGTGCACATGCTGTCGGACTCGGCCTTCAACGCCCTGCTGAAAACGCTGGAGGAACCGCCGGCACACGCCATCTTCGTGTTCGCCACCACCGAGCCACACAAGGTGCCTCAGACCGTGGTCTCCCGGTGCCAGCGATTCGACTTTCGCCGGATACCCACGACCGATCTGGTCCGAACCATCCTGGAGATCGCCCAAAAGGAAAAGGTGGAGATTGCACAGGAGGCAGCCTTCACCCTGGCCCGGAGGGCGGATGGGAGCTTAAGAGACGTTCTATCTCTTCTGGATCAGGTCATAGCATACGGGGGCGGGGACGGATCAGACCAGCAGGCTCAAAAAACGATCACCGCCGAATTGGTCAGCGAAACTCTGGGACTGGTGGATCAGGATAGATTGTTCGAGATCACGGATGCCATAGCCCAAAAGGACTCGGCCAAAGGCATCTCCATCCTGGACCAACTCATGGATTCCGGCGTGGATTTGCCGGAATTCGTAAATAGCCTGATTCAGCATTTGCGGAACCTCCTGGTAAGCAAGCTGCCGGGCGACTCCACAGGTTTGTTCGACCTCTCGGACAACTTCATTCAGAAGTACAAAGAGAAAAACTCCGACTTTTCGGAAGCCGATCTTCTGCGGATGCTCAAGGCGGTGGCTGACCTGAACCAGAACCTGAAGAGAGCTTCCGATCCACGCATTCTCCTGGAGATGACCTTGATGAAGCTTCTGAAGATGGAATCCTCTGTCAGCCTGGAGGAAGTTCTAAGCAAGCTCGATCTTTTGAAGAGCCGGGAATCGGGGTGCGGCAGCAGAAGCGATTCTGCCGCCGGCAAAGGCTCAGCTTCCCAATCATCCCCATCGGCCGATGTTCATGGGCCGGTCAAAGAGCAGGCCCCGTCGGCTGCCGCCGCTTGTGAAGACGACTATTCGATGGTAACCGAGCCGCTGTCCACGGATGAGCTTCAGAGAAAGTGGGGCCTGGTCTTGGGAAACATAAAAAAGTCCAAGATGTCTCTTTGGAGCCTTCTCAAAGACGGTGAAATTCTGAACCTGGCGGACGATACTCTTACCGTCGAATTCCACAACGGAAGGAATTTCCACAAGAAGCAGGCCGAGAGGAAGGAGAACTTCAACCTGATCCAGAAGGTCCTGGGAGACGTATTTCAACAGCCGCTGAGGGTCAAATTCGAGCTCAACCAAGATAAGACCGGTGCGGTCGATAAGCCGGATGACAGCCAGTCGGGTACCGCTCGAAGCGAGGCGGCGAAGGACCCGTTGGTGAAGAGTATCCTGGACACCTTCGACGGCGAGATCATCTAAACCCGGCCGATTGCAGAACGACATTCCCGGTAACCAAGCTGCAAGGAGAGGAAAATGGTCAAAGGCTTCGGCAACATGATGAAGCAGATGCAGAAGATACAGCAGGAGATGGACAAAATCCAGGAGGAGCTGGCCAACAGGACGGTGGAGGGAACGGCGGGCGGGGGCATGGTGAAGGTGATGGCCAACGGAAAGCAGGAGATATTGGAGGTGAAGATCGATCCCGAGGTGGTGAACAAGGACGACGTGGAGATGTTGGAGGACATGATTGTGGCCGCGGTGAACCAGGCCCGGGAGAAGGCAGCGGAACTGCAGGCGGAGGAGATGGCCAAGCTCACCGGCGGGTTGAAGATACCGGGACTGCCCTTTTGAAGTACAGAAATCCTGAGTGTTAGCTCTTGCGGGCGGTAAGGCTTCAGGCGAAGCGTGTGATCCTCCGTTGACTTTCGAGGAGTCCGCCCCCGCTCGGTGGCAAGTCGAACCTGAATCGTAGATCACGCATTGACAATGCCCGATACCTCATGCTTTTGATTCTATAATAGACCTCGTTGCTTGCCTTAATCATCCACGACGATGTGAGGCTTCTTACCAAAGGACGATATGGTCGACTCGATAGAAAAACTGATAGAAGAGTTCTCCAAGTTTCCGGGAATCGGGAAGAAGACCGCCCAGAGGATGGCGTTCTTCGTGCTGAAGCAGAGAAGAGAGGAGGCGGAAAGCCTGGCTCAGGCAGTGCTGGACGTCAAGGAAAGGGTCCGCTACTGCTCGGTATGCTTCAACATAACCGAAGATGATCCGTGCTCCATCTGCAAGGATGAAAAAAGGGACAGATCGATAATCTGCGTGGTAGAGGAAGCCAACGACGTGGCGGCTTTGGAGAAGACCAATCAATTCAGAGGTCTGTATCACGTTTTGGGCGGAGTGCTTTCCCCTTTGGACGGGGTTGGACCGGACGATTTGAAGGTAAAAGAGCTTTTAGCCAGACTGAGGGATGGAACGGTCAAGGAAGTCATTATAGCTACCAATCCCAGCACGGAAGGGGAAGCCACTGCAGTTTATCTCTCCAAGTTGATCAAGCCTCTGGGTGTGAAAGTCACCCGTATCGCCCGGGGACTTCCTGCCGGGGGCGATTTGGAGTACGCCGATCAGACCACCTTGGCGAACGCCCTGGAAGGCAGAGTAGAGTTCTGAGGCGGTTTCCCCGCACCGCCCCCGAAAAGCGAAACTTAACACCGATCGTTTCTGGCAAGAAACAGGAGGTTGGAAATGACGGAAGAAAAGAGATTCCTTACGGACGTGGGCATAAAGGACCTGCCTTTCCCGGTGAAGGCAGCATCCAAGGTTCAGCCGGACGGTCAGTTCACCATAGCCAACATCTCCATCCGCGCGCGGATCATCCAGGAATTCGAGTCCCGGTGGATCGACAAGTTCATTCAGATCATCCATAGACACCGGGAGAGGATAGGGACCAAGACGCTCACCGTCAATATCACGGATTATCTAAAGGAGCTGGAAGCCAAATCGGTGAGGATCGATTTCGATTATCCCTTCTTCGTGGAGAAGATCACGCCGGTATCCAAACAGAAATGCCTGGTCAGATATCTTTGCACCTTCTCGGCCAAGATCACCCTCCTGGCGGAAAAGCCCAAGGTCATTTTCCGGATGGAGGTCCCGGTAATCACCACCTATCCGGGGTCAGTCCCCGATCTGAAGGGAGGGCTGTTCGGCCAGCTGAGCGTGGTAATGGTGGAGGTGGAGCCCAGCCGGGAGGTCTATCCGGAAGAGATCGTGGATATGGTCGACAGACATGCCCTCTCCCCCATCTATTCTTTTCTAACCGATGAGGATCAGGCCCATCTCATCCAGAAGATACATTCGGAGAAGAAATCCAGCGTGGTGATGGTGGATGAGATAGAGGAGCAGCTTTCGAAGGACCCGGACCTGGTTTGGTACTCGGTGCGCTGCTCGAATTACGGGATGCTGCACACATACAGCACGGTCATCAGAACCGAGAAAAACATGTGGTTCCCGGACGAACAAGAGAATCCATGAGCGCGAGACAGGAATATTGACCAGGCATCGCACACTCTGATTGAATGAGTTTGATCAGAGTCGCAACGTCGCTTCGTGCAGCGGAACCGCGGTCGAACTGCCGCTCTCGTTGCATAAGCACTGCCTGCATGCAGTCGGGTCCCCCTTTCGCAGGTTTAAGCCTGCGCGATATCTTCCGAGAAACCGTCCCACCTGCTTCGTTGCGTCTTTCTCCCATCAAGTCAAAAAACCCGGAAAAAACTAAATAAGGCCCACTCCTCTGCCGTAGATAGTTATGAGCATATGCTCAAAATCCTTTTGGGAGGAATTACAGTGCCCAGACCGAGAAGATTCCGTTGGGTTGGAGCCCAACCCAACTCCACATATTTCAAACCCAGGGGAATACCGTTGGCTGATTTGGAGGAGGTAGTCCTGGCCGTGGACGAGCACGAGGCTATCAGGTTGGCTGACTTGGAGGGACTCCAGCAGGAGGAGGCGGCCAAGAAGATGAGCATCTCCCGGGCTACTTTCGGGAGGATCGTGGCTTCAGCCAGAAGAAAGGTCGCGGAAGCCATCATCAACGCCAAGGCCATTCGAATAGAGGGGGGCGATTTCGTCATGACCGGAGCATACGCCTGCGAGGAATGCCACCACACGTGGGACCTTCGCGCCGGAGTGGCGGTGCCGCCGGTTTGTCCGTCATGCCAAAGCATGAGGATCGGACCAGTGGGTTGGGGCAGGGGCCAAGGTTACGGAAAAGGTTGGCGAAGAGGAAGATGCTTCGGACGCACAGGAAGATGAGAATACAACAGCCTTAGGAAAGCGAGGGAAAAGTGGAACCACGACAGGAACCGGACCTCGGCGAGAACATCCGCAACATTCATCACAAGATACTGGTGATGAGCAACAAAGGCGGGGTGGGGAAGAGCACTGTCGCAGTGAACCTGGCTCTGGGATTGGTGCATAAGGGCATGCGGGTGGGTCTTTTGGACATAGACGTGCACGGTCCCTCCATACCCAAGATGCTGGGATTGGAAGAGATGGTGTTGCTGGGGAATGCGGGTAAGATTCAACCGGTGCTTTACGCCTTCAATCTAAAGGTGGTCTCCATGGCATTTCTGCTTAAGGACAGGGAGAGCCCCGTCATATGGAGAGGCCCTCTGAAGATGGGCGCCATCAAGCAGTTTTTGGGGGAAGTGGATTGGGGCGAGCTGGATTATCTGATAATAGACTCCCCGCCCGGAACCGGCGATGAGCCGCTTTCCATTGCCCAGTTGATCAAGGACATGGACGGGGTGATCATAGTCACCACGCCGCAGGAGGTGGCCCTGCTGGATTCGCGAAAGGCGGTGAACTTCGCCAGGCAGCTCAACGTGCCGGTGTTGGGAATCGTGGAGAACATGAGCGGCTTCGTTTGCCCGCATTGCGGCAAAAACACGGACCTGTTCAAGACCGGCGGCGGTGAGAAGGCCGCCAAAGAGATGAACGTTCCTTTTCTGGGCAAGATCCCCATCGAACCGGAGATAGTGACGTCCGGTGACGAAGGGAAGCCATTCGTCTGGGATCGGAAAGAATCGTCTGCGGCAAAGGCTTTCGCCGAGATGGTTGAACAGATCGTTAGAACCGTGAGTTCAAAGGAAACTTCAAAAACCAAAGGAGGTGACTGATATGCCAGGTGGAGACAGAACTGGTCCCTGGGGTTCGGGACCCATGACAGGTCGCGGCGCGGGATTCTGCGCGGGATATTCCATGCCCGGGTACATGAATCCCATCCCCGGACGGGGTTGGTACGGAGTGGGCAGAGGCGGTTTTCCCCGCGGCGGAGGCAGAGGGCGGGCATTCGGAGGCGGTCGCGGTTGGTGGAGAGGCGGCTTCTATGGCCATCCCTCTTATGCCCCGTTCCAATCCCAATACGCGCCCTATCCTCCCGCCTACCATCAACCCTCGGCTGAGGAAGAGAAGAAATTCCTGCAAGAGGAATTGACTTCTCTGGAAGAGGAACTGACTGCCATCAGGGAGCGGATAGGCGAGTTGGAGAAGGGAGAGCAGAAGAAAAAGTGAGGCCGACAAGAAGGGAGGAGACAGGATGGATGCTCCTCCCTTCGCAAGAAGGAAAGGGGAAATCGTGAAAATAGCAATAACCTCGCAGGGAGACAGCCTGGAAGCCGCCATGGATACCAGATTCGGCAGGTGCGCCCATTTTGTCCTGGTGGATTCCGAAACAGGGAAGACGGAAACCCTGGCGAACCCGGCCGTGGATGCCGCAGGAGGCGCCGGCCCTCTGGCGGCGCAGACCATTGCCGACAAAGGCGTGCAGGTGGTGATTACCGGCAATGTGGGGCCTAACGCCACTCAAACGTTGAAAGCTGCAAACATAGCCATATACCAGGCGGCTTCGGGAACCATCAGGGAGAATCTGGCGAAATACAAAAACGGGGAGCTTGAACAGCTATCCGACTCTTCGGTGCCCGATCACTTCGGCTTGAGACAAGGCAGGAAGAGCTGATAGGAGGAGTGAGAAGATATGAAAGTGGCAATCTCGACGGACGGAGATTATGTATCCGCGCATTTCGGACGCTGTCCCATCTTCACCATCGTGGAAATCGACGCGAATACAGTCTCGGGCAGAGAACGTGTGGATAACCCCGGACACCAACCTGCGTTTCTTCCCGGCTTTCTCGCAGAGAGAGGAGTGACCTGCATCGTGGCCGGAGGAATGGGAAGACGAGCCGAGGCCCTGTTTGCGGAGAAGGGCATCCAGACCCTGGTAGGCGTCAGCGGCCGGGTGGACGAAGTCGTGGAGAGGCTGATTTCCGACACGCTGGAAGCAGGGGAGAGCCTGTGCCGACCCGGGTTGGGACGAGGGCATGGAATGGAAAAGAGCGAGTGCGATCACTCCGGACACGGGCATGATGAGGCGGAATGTTCGCCTTCCAAACAGTGAATAACCGAATCGGGCCCATGTGGGGTTTCGAGAGAGGAGCAGGTTAAGATGCCAAGAGGAGACGGAACGGGACCGGCGGGCCAGGGGCCGAGAACCGGAAGGGGCGGAGGATCCGGACAGGGCAAAGGAAGAGGAAGAATGGGAGGCAACCGGCCGGGTGCAGGACCGGTGGGAAATTGCGCGTGTCCCTCCTGTGGAGCCAAAGTTCCTCATGTGAGAGCGACTCCGTGCTTCGAGCTGAAGTGCCCTCAGTGCGGAGCCTACATGGTCAGAGAGTAAAAAGCCTGGGAAGCGTTGGCGGCGATATCCAGGCAGTTGTGACGGGTATCGCGCGTCAGGATCGCTTGGTCCGCTGCGGCGTCACCCGTGAGGAGCGAGCCTTATGCCAATCTACGAGTATCGATGTATCGACTGCGGCAGGCGGTCGGAGATTCTGCACAGAGCGATGGCTGGAGAGCAACCTCTGGTCTGCTCCCATTGCGGTTCGAGCAAATTAGAAAGGATGATTTCTTCCCCTGGCTCTATTGTCATGGGAGGCTCCCGCAAGGGAACCACCTGTTGTGGGCGGGAAGAGCGATGTTCCACTCCGCCCTGCGCTGATGACGGCGCCTGCAGGAGAGATAGATGATCAGGTGTCTGGAACGGAGAGTGAAAAGATGAGAAAAGACTATTGGCACGGCCCGGGAAGAGCGAGAAAGACGGGATTCACAAGCCGGACCAGGAGAGAATTTGCCGGTATCGGTTCCGACCTCTCCGGACCGACCAAGGACCGGGAGCTTCAACTTCTAAGACTCCGATCCGAGATTATCTCCCGTCGTCTGGACGTGCTCGGGCAAAGAATGAGAGGTGAGGCAGCCATCACTCGACAGGCGATTGCGGCGGTCGTGGATGATGAGGAATGCACGGGTTGTGGGCTTTGCCGTGAGGTCTGCCCCGTCGATGCAATCTCCATGAACGAAGTTGCCAGAGTTGACTCAAGCAAATGTACTGCCTGTTTGGCCTGTGTGAGACAATGCCCACAGGGAGCCATCGCCGTCAAGTATCAGGAAAGACGAACAGACATCTTCCCGCACCATTTGACCTGACGAAAGCTCCTCAAGCTGCCGGAAAAGGTCTGGTCAGAACATGTCATAGTCGGAAGCTTAATCGGAATCCGCCTTGGTGCGATCATAATAAAACATTCTGCCAATTCTGTTGGACTGGTTCAGAAGGAAGGAACAAGAATCGGAAGGGAGGGTCGGTGTTGGAGTTTAGTGGATTTCTGGGGCACCCGGAAGCGGAGTACGTCCTGGTGGACCTTACGATCGAGGGAGTCTATTTCGGACAGGGGACCCTGACCAGGGAAATATGGGAGAAACTAAAGCTACTGAAACGCCCGATGATGCGTTTGCCGGACTCAATAATCAAGGTAACGGAGAAGGGAAACAGTGAGGAGGGAATAAGCCTGGTTAGCAAGGTGAAGGAGTATGATCCAGGAAGCCAATAAAGGGGACCGGGAAGACTTCAGACATTGTCGCTCTCGGCTACGGAAGAATCTCCCGCACAACCGGGAAACGGAGATAGACTTATAGGCGAAGCATAGAAGGGAGAGCAAACGGGAAATGATCGTTTCTATTGCCAGCGGAAAAGGGGGGACCGGCAAGACTACCGTGGCTACCAGTCTGGCCCTTTTCCTCTCCAGTGCGAAGTCGCAAACCGTTCAATTCCTGGACTGCGACGTGGAGGAGCCGAACGCTCACATCTTTCTCAAACCGGAGATCGCCGGACGCCAGTCGGTGAACTTGCCCGTTCCGCAGATAGATTTCGAGAAATGCACATTCTGCGGAGAGTGTGCAAAGGTTTGTGCGTACAACGCCATCGTGGTCTTAAAGAACGAAGTGCTTACCTTCACCGAGCTTTGCCACGGCTGCGGCGGTTGCACTCTGCTGTGTCCGCAAAACGCGATAAGTGAGAGCCAAAGAGAAATCGGAGTTTTGGAGGAGGGATCTGCCGGCTCCATCAAGTTCGTTCAGGGGCGGCTGAACGTCGGCGAACCGATGGCTACTCCGTTGATCCGAGCGGTAAAAAGGTCCGTGAATGCGCACGGTACGGTTATCATCGACGTGCCTCCGGGGACCTCCTGTCCGGTAATCGAATCGATCCACGGCAGCGATTTCTGTTTGCTGGTCACCGAACCAACTCCTTTCGGACTGCACGATCTGAAACTGGCAGTCGAGCTGGTCGAAGAGCTGAAAATCAAACATGGTGTGGTCATCAACCGGGCGGGCATAGGGGATGACAAGGTGAGGGGCTATTGCAGCCGGCAGAAGGTTCCCGTGCTGGCTGAGATACCGTTCGACAGAGAGGTGGCAGTCCGGTACTCCCGCGGTGTCCCCATGTGGGAGGCCGGCGAGCGCTATCGGGAGATCTTCGGGCGATTATGGGAGTCGATAGAGACCCGGGCGGGTGCGGACAGATGAAGCAGATAACGGTAATCAGCGGAAAGGGCGGAACCGGCAAGACGGTGCTCACCGGCGCCTTTGCTGCGTTAGCTGAGAGCAAGGTGATGGCAGACTGTGACGTGGATGCCTCGGACCTTCATCTTTTGCTGCATCCCCGGATCAGAGAAACACACGATTTCAAAGGGGGCATGAAAGCGGTATTGGATCACGATAAATGCACCAACTGCGGAGAGTGCATAAAGGTGTGTAGATTCGACGCGATATGCGAAGAGAGTCAACAAAACCACGGCTATAGTAAGGTAGTTATTGATTCGGTTGCCTGCGAGGGCTGTCGGGTATGCGCCTTGGTATGTCCAGCCGAGGCGATTCGGATGCAGGAGAACGTCGCCGGCCAGTGGTACTTATCCGATACGCGATACGGGCCGATGGTCCATGCCAGGTTGGGCATCGCCCAAGAGAACTCGGGGAAGCTGGTTACGACTGTCAGACGGAACGCCAGGGACATCGCGCAGAGGGAGAAGTTGGACTTGGTCATTGTGGACGGGCCGCCCGGCATCGGCTGTCCGGTTATAGCATCCATCACCGGAGTGGACCTGGTGGTGATCGTAACCGAGCCGACTCTTTCCGCCATCTCCGATTTGAGACGAGTGTTGGATTTGACCCGACACTTCAAGATATCACCCACTGTGCTGATCAACAAGCACGATCTGAGTGCGGAAAACACTAAAGAGATTGAGAGCTTCTGCCAGGCAGAGGGCATCCAAGTGGTGGGGAGGCTTCCGTTCGACAACCTCTTCACACAGGCTATGGTCGAGGGGAAGACCGTGGTAGAGCATTCGAATTCTAACCTGGTGAGAGAGATCGGAAATATCTGGGAGCGAATTCAGGACGAGGTTGAAGATGGGGCAGCTCAGCTTGGTGACCGTATTGGAGACCAATGATGACCACGCACGGGAAAGATAGAAATACCAGGAGGTTCGTCTACGGGCCGGTTCCCTCCAGAAGGCTGGGCATCTCTCTGGGAGTGGACGTGGTTCCTTTCAAGCACTGCAGCTATGACTGCATTTACTGCCAGTTGGGAAAAACCACGCATCATACCACCGAGAGGAGGGCGTTTGTTCCGATCAACGCGGTGATGGATGAGATTGAAGAGGTGGTGGATCGGAACGACGATATAGACTACATAACCTTCTCCGGCTCGGGCGAGCCCACCCTCAACAGCGACATCAACCACATGATCGGCAGGGTAAAAAGTCTCACCGGCATCCCCGTGGCTGTCCTCACCAACGGTTCCCTTTTGTGGAAGGAGGAAGTTCGGAGAGATTTGTCACAGGCGGATTTGGTGGTTCCCTCGGTGGATGCGATCTCTGAGCGGGTTTATCACAAAATCAACCGCCCGGTTAAGGGACTGACCTCCCGGCAGGTGTTGGAGGGGATAAGACTGTTCTCTTGGGATTACAAAGGGGGAGTATTTGTGGAGGTTATGCTGGTCAAAGGTGTGAACGACTCTGAGGAGGAGATCAAAAAGATCAGCGAATTCACGCGTCACTTGAGGGTGGATAGAATCCAACTCAACACCGTCTTGAGACCTCCCAGCCGTCCGGATGTCAGGCGGCTGGACGAGCAGGAGCTGGTTCGGATCAAGGACCTGTTCGATCCGTCCCTGCCGGTGGAGATCATCACCGATTTCGACAGGACAACCAGCAGGGCGTATCATAAAGATTTGGAGAAAGCCATAATCGAGCTTTTGGCCAGAAGGCCCACCAAGAGAGACGATATGGCGGTGGCCTTGGGAGTTCATCCCAATGAGATGGTGAAGTACATCCAGGCGCTGGAGGAGAGCAAGAAGGTCAAGATCACAATAAGGGAAGGCGAGACCTTTTATACGATCTCTTGAAATGATCCGCTGCAAAATGCAATCAAAGGAGAAGTCACTGCTTAGGCGCCGCCCAAAGCCACCGGGTCCAAAGCTCAATATGGCTGCCAAGACACATTCTCTTTTCGATTTCGGCTCCATCGCGCATGAGTACGATCGCTGGTATCGGACCCCGGAGGGTCACCTCCACGATAGAGCCCAGAAGGCCCTGGTACGAGAGTTCCTGCCGCCGGGCAAGGCAGGCGAACGCCTGCTGGACACAGGATGCGGCACCGGCCATTGGAGCCGTTTCTTGGCCTCGTTAGGCTTCGACGTAGTGGGCATCGACATTTTCCCTGAAGTGCTCCGGGTCGCGCGGTCATACGATGATCCCAAGATCCACTTTTTGGTCGCCGATGTGGAGGAATTGCCATTCGCCTGCCAAACCTTCGAAGTCGTCACCGCCATGGCCACGCTGGAGTTCGTGGCCGACGCGTCCAGAACCCTGGATGAGATGTTTCGCTGCGTGAAACCTCACGGCAGGGTGATCATCGGGACGCTGAATAAGTTGGCTCCTCTGAATCGCAGCCGGGTGGCGGAGGGGAAGCAGCCATACGCGTCCGCCCATCTGTTCTCTCCAAGAGAGCTTGGTGATCTGCTCGTTCAGTACGGTGCCGTTCGGATCAGTGCTTCACCAGAAAGACGGAGGCGGCAGAAACCGGGGTTTTCGGGTTCGTCTCCGAAGTTGAGCGCTTCGTCAAGAGATAGTCCGACAGGTGCTTTCATGGTTGCGGAGGTGCGTACCTAAGATTCCGAGCCGTTAGGAATTTGAGCACTTGCGCTGGCCTGGAAACAGGCTGTCCCTGCTTCTCTCCACAGGCCGCTCCACAAAGGAAAGGAGGTCTATGGCCAAAGGTGCCAAGCAAGCCGAATTGACCAGAGTGCGGGGGCAGGCGCATGCCAATTGCGTGGTCTGCCGGCCCCTGAGAGAACGCGGACTCGGACTGAAATTCGCGGTCTCCGAAGACGGCAGCGTCCAAGCAGCGTTCGGCTGCGACAAGGGTCTCGAAGGATATGAGGGTGTTCTGCACGGCGGCGTTGTTTCTTGCCTTCTGGATGGGGCTATGACCAACTGCATGTTCGCGCATGGGCATGAGAAAGTCACAGCGGAACTGACTGTCCGTTTCCTGCACCCGGTGGTAACCGGCGAACCGGCAACCCTGCGGGCTTGGATTGACCGTTCAGGATCTCGTCTGCACGTTGTGAATGCGGAAATCGTGCAGACAGGACAGGTGAAGGCAACCGCGGTAGGCAAGTTTATGGACAAAGGTTTCCGAGGGAAAACCGACCGCAAGCTCAGGTCGAAAAGATGACCGCAACGGTATTCTCGGCCGGCTATGTGTCTCAGGGATTTCGAACCGGCCACAACCGAGATCCCGACAAGGAGGCCGATCGCCAAAGGCAACGTGGCAAAACTCATGCATCCCTGGTGGATCCCGAGTCTGCAGATGCGGTTTATCTGCTTGTTTTGAGACACGATCTACGGAGCTGGTGATACCTTTCCTCGACACTGACAGAGGGCAGGTTTAGTTACGAAGGAAGATGTAGTGGCAACCATCAGGAGGAGGAAATGAACAAGAAGAGATTGATTTTGACGATGCTGGGCATCGTGGCTTTAGGAGTTCTGGGTGCCGGACACCTTCTGATAGGCGCGCAGAACCCCAAGGTGGAAGATTGTTTTTTCCTAAGCAGCCTGCATTACACCGCCGAGGGGATGGGGCACTGGTACGGTAAGGAGAGCGGCGGTTTCGAGAGCCTCACCGGCGTTCCGTATGATGACTTGGTCTGCAAAGACTGCCACACGCCGGGGTGTGACGTGTGTCACAAGAAGGAAGAGGATGGTAAGCTTGCTTATTCGGCCGAGTCTGCTAAGAACCAGGCCATCTGTTTAGGATGCCACAGCCGGCAGGGTAAAATACTGGGAATTGACAAGGAGAAGGGCGAGCAGGACGTACACTTCGCCATGGGAATGCAGTGCGCCGACTGTCATCCGCCGGAGGAGATGCACGGTGACGGCATCGCCTACGAATCCATGAAACAAACGGGAGCCATGGAGGTGAAATGTCAGGGGTGTCACCCTGAGGTGAGTTCCAGCCAGGCTCATACGGTACACGGCCAGAAGTTGGATTGCGCCGCCTGCCACACCCGCAGAGTGGCCACATGTTACAACTGTCATTTTGACGCGCAGGTGGCGGAGGGTAAGAAGATAGCCATCACCACCACCGACTGGGTCTTTCTGATAAATTACCAGGGCAAAGTCACCAGCGGGAATTTCCAGTCTCTGAAGTATCAAAACAAGACTTTTGTCACCTTCGCTCCTCATTTCTCTCACTCCGTGATGAAGCAAGGCAGGGAGTGCAACGAGTGTCACGGCACCGAGACCGCAAAGAGACTGGCCAAAGGCAATATGAAGTTGACCTGGTTCAAAGACGGAAAGCTGCAGTCGGTAAAGGGGATAATACCGGTGGCCGACGGAAAGCTGGATCTTGTCTTTTTAGACAGAATTAACGACCAGTGGGTGCCCCTGAAGAACGCTCCGGCTCCCATGGTGCAGTATTCGGAATACGGGACGCCGCTTTCGGAGGAGCAACTGAAGAAGCTGGCACAGAAGATGGGCAAATAACCGTCCGGGATGAGCGTATTTAGGATTGCCTTAAGCCTGAAGCAGAATCTTCCGTTTCCAAAAGGAGGTCGGTCAAGGTGCCTATTTACGAATATCAATGCAGGGAATGCAAGCATAAGTTCGATGCCCTGCAGAAGGTGGGCGAGGACGGTTCAGAGCTGAGATGCCCCAAGTGCGGCGCGGACAAGCCGACCAAGGTGCTCTCCGTATTCTCCAGCAGCGACTCTGCCGGTAAATCATCGTCGTCCTGCTCGACCAGCAAGGGCTTCAGCTGAGCCTCGTAAGCCTTGCGAGCGGTCGGCTCCAATTCGAAACACGATACGGGTCTTTCTCTACCGGAGGAAGACCCGTTCTTTTCGATACGTTCTCCTACACAACAGAGGAACTACGGCAGGAGTCGGCAAGACGTCGACACAGGCCGCCCCTCAAGTATCCAAAACAGGAAGGAGATCAATTGGGGATTGGCTAAGGAATCCGCGGAGTTGAACGCGTTGTGTTCGCGATTCTCATCTTGAGAAAACCGTTCTCATTTTGAGAATCGGCGAAACCTACTTAACTGTATAAGGTTACATGGAGCGTACCAATTCGGGCATTCTCATTTTGAGAAAGTCTTTTTGTTTTCTCCGCTATTCTCGCCCCGGAACATCTCTGTCCATTTGTCTCTATCTTCAAGTCAACTTGAGACTTACACTCTGAATCCCCGTGGTTGTTCCCAGTTGGCATAATTCTTGCAAGAGGGGAAGGTCGGCAAGAGCAAAGGGCAATGGAAGATTACCTCCTTCCTCCTGAAGGACAAGGCCCTGTCCCGTGGGAGAGCGAAGGGACGCTCAGTACGACCGTCGGGCGGGACGGGGCCGGAATGAAGCTGTGGACCGGAAGGGCACACTCCAAGTCGTGCGGAGAATGGATGTGAGGAGAAAAACAGGCGGGGGTGATAGATGGGGACACCGGTCAGAAAGATCACTAGGATCGTGGGATATTTCCTCGTGGGCGTCATGTTTCTGTGGGGCACATTCTGGACGGTAGTGGTATTGAATTGGAGATATCATGTGCTCGATACATTCCCCAGAGAATCTGCCAACTTGGCAAAAGGGGAGATAATTCCCAGTTTCGATCTCGTGAACGAGGCTAGCGGGAAAAAGGCGAACTCCATAGAGCTAAGCTGGGGAAAGAACCTATTCGTGTTCATTAATGGAAACGAACAGAGACTGGTGCTGCAGATTTTACCTCTGGAAGGGATGGATGATCCGCGTGAAGGCCGCGACTTCAAGGTATTTGTGATCCCCTTGAGGAATGCGTCAACTTCTTCTGAGTCTGAAAAAGACCGGCCAGAGCCGCGGTATTGGAGACTCACCTCTGAGTTATCGTGGAGTTACCGACTCTTGCCTACAGTCTGGTTTGTTGAGAATGCCAGACTGGTTGATGTTCAGGAAGGTTTGTTGTCGCCCGCCGATCTCCAGGTCAAGATACAGAATTTCGTCAGTCCCCGAAGTCTGACTCGTCGACCGGCTCGTTACAGTCAGGAGATGTGGCCCCAGATACTGCCACCCAGCGAGGCCAGCGACAGAGCCTGGTCTTTGAATGAGGTGCGGCAGTTGTTTGACAGAACCTTCTCACGAGGGTCCACCCCGCTCCGCAAGGTGGCTTTGATCTGGGATCAAGAAGATTCTTCGTTGGTATGGCAAGTGGAGTTGATCGACAGAGTCTGCGACTGCGGCGGATCGCCGGCGAACGCCTTCAATCTGGCCAGAATGAGAATCGACCCGATTGATGGACGGGTTGTCAATCTGGAGATTCTCGAGGCCGTACCCGAGCACGATTTCGAACGGATTGCGAGTCGTTTCCCCTGATCAGGAGAGAATGCCAGTGGAAAGGAGGTGAAAAAAATGAAGAAATGGATGAGGATTACAGTCTTAACCGTGGCGGTTCTCAATCTGATGATGCTGACCGCTGCCCTAAGCCCGCTTCCGCTTGTCTCAACGGGTCAATCAGCGTTTGCAGGAAACGACCCGCCGACCAACCCTCAGTCAGTGAACGGGGGAGGGTCGGATATGCTTCCTCAGAGCTGCGATCGGTGCAGACACTGCCACGGATTCTTTAGCTGTCTCAAGTGGTGCGCCAGGTGCGCAGCCGAAGTGATTCTGGACCTGTTGGATTGACTGTCGTTCCAGGATCGAGCGATCTCAGAGTCGACGGAGGGCTTCCGGGGCCCGCCGTTTCAGGAAAACGAAACAACGAGAAAACGTCGACTTACGTCCTCGGTTTTGCTTGACTTCGGCCGGAAAGGGGAGTTACTTTCCGGCATCGGGACAGTCGGCCGGTAACGGAGGGATAGGAGTGTCGTGCAGAGTGATTGCACCGGCGATATGTGCGCTGGTGCTTGCCCTATCTTTCACTTCCTCGTTCGCGGGCGTAGCCTTCGACATCTCGCAGGTGTCATATGAAATCGACAGCAGACTGGACGAGGGCCTGACGTCGCTTCAGGTATCGGAGACTGTCTCCTTTGTGACCGGGGAGAAGTCATACTCCGAGCTGTACTTTTACATCTATCAGAATTCTCACCCCTCCTTTTTCTCCCTGGACAGCGTTTCCGCGAACGGACAGCCGGCCACGTATTCGACACCGGATACGGCCAACAAAGACTTGGTGAAGATATCGCCCGCGGATACAATACCCTCCAATTCGCAGGTACGGGTGAAGCTGGATTTCTCGCTGAGATTTGGAGGTGATCTGGATGAATACCAGGCCGCTTGCTGGGCGGGTGACTTCTTTTGTGCGGAGTGCTACCCTAAGCTGGCGGAATTCGATTACGAAGGGGCCGTATTCCCCGATACGACTACTCCTATCTCTCTGGGGAAGGTAAATGATATCTCGACCTGCGGGACCGGGTCCTACTTGGAGGAGACCTATCTCCGCATGGCGGATTACCGGCTTACTATGACGTTTCCGGCCGACTTCAGGCTCATAGCTAGCGGAGAATGCAGAGACACGCTGGACAACTCCGACGGAACAAGAACCTATATCTACGATGCGAGGAAATCCCCGGGCATTCTGTGGATCGCCACCGCGAATCGAGAGTTGCTGGCAAAGCAGTTCGATGGCCTGAAGGTTTGCAGTTACTATCCACCGGGCCACAGGAGCGAAGCTGATAAGACGATTCAAGACGTCAAGAGTGTTATAGACTACTATTCCGACAGACTCGGACCATTCCCCAGAGACCAATTGAAAGTGTATCTCATGAACATGCCTTCTTTCCTGGGCGGAGCGAGCGGCGATGATATTCTGCTCTTGCCCGCGGGCGGCGGGATCTGGGACAGAATCTCCAGTCCCAAGACTGTTCTGCCGCACGAGGTAGCCCATCAGTGGTGGGGAAATGCCGTTTCTTGCGGCACGGGACCCGAAGGGTGGTTTGCCGAGGCATTAGCCTGTTATTCCGCAGAACTGTTTTGCTCCGACCACAAAGAGAACTGGCCGGACCCAGGTCCTCTCGGAGACCTCAACGAGAGACTGGCCCTGTGGTTGTACATCGCGGCTGCCAGGGAAGACCTAGACCGGAGTCTGAGGGGTGCGGGTTGGGGGTGAGGGGGTGCCTATGGCAAAGGTCCTTTTGTCATTAAAATGTTGAGCTATACGGTTGGGGATGAGACATTCCTTCGAATCCTAAGAGAGTTCTATGACAGATACAAGTACTCGACGGCCACTTTTGACGATTTAATTCAGGTAGCACAGGAAATAACCGGGCAAGACTTAAGCTGGTTTGTAGAACAGTGGGTGTACACCAACAAGAAACTTGATTATGCAGTTAGGTCCTTTTCCTCCCATAGAGCACAACAGAGGGAGCAAGAATCGTTCGTCAATCGGGTGGTCGTTCGTCGTCTGCGAGAGGCAGTCATGCCCATAGAGGTGGAAGCCCGGTTGGGGAATGGACGGACGGTGACGGAAAGGCTGGATGGGGAAAGAGAGTCCGATACTTTGGTCTTCAGCACGTCCACTCGAATCAGTGCGGTATCCGTCGATCCGCGTCACCAGCTACTCGACATTGATCGTTACAATAACACCAAGCCTGTCGGCCCTAAGTTTGACCTGCTGAACATCTTCGACTTTGCCTTCTCCAACGACGAACGCTTTCATATTCTGCTCCTGCCTTCCTTCTCTCGTTCGGAGGATCACGGATGGGAATATGGGATCGGCCTCAGAGGAAAGGGGGGATTCTGTCAGGGACCGTTAATCTCGGGCCGGTCAGGTATCGCCCAGCAGTACATGACGGCAGGTCTCACATATAGCAAGCTGCGCAGAGCTTTCAACGCATTTCTGGATTATTCGACGTCGCTTGCCGAAACGCGACGCGCAGTATACGTAGGCGGGTTTTCTCTGGAGAACAGAAACGGAAAGCGTGTTGCAGAAGCATACGTTAAGAGCATAAGGCGCGATGATCCGCTGGGGTGGTGGGGGGTATGGAAGCTCTCGCTGGAGGAACGCCAGTACTATCGCCTGGGTTACCTGAGCCCGGACATCTGGCAAACGGGGAGAGCCACTTTCGTGAGCTTGAGTTTTGCCTATAGCGATTTCAACCGAAACAAAGGAATCCTTAAAGGTTTGGTGGCACATGTCAAGGTCGATGGGAGCATCAAAGCTCTGGGTGGAGAGAACCATTACAGAAGGATGACTGCTTCAGCCCAGGTCTACCGAAAGAGACTGCTGATCTGGCTGTCCTCCGGTCTGATCGATGGAAGTCCTCCGTTTCAGGAGAGGTACGACCTGGCTTCGCACGGGAACTTTCGCGGTTTGCCGCTTCACCGGCTGGTTGGAAAGAGACTGCTGGCAGGCGGAGTTGAGCCAAGGATCAACACTCCTTTTCTCCTGGGAGTGTTTCCGTTCTTGACAGCCGGCGGTCTTCCCAACCAAAGTCGGGCCTATTACGAGGGCGGGATTGGCCTGGGCATCGGATTGAAGAATGCGCTACAACTTCGAATCGACTTTCCCTTCTGGGAAAGCGATCCTTTGCCTGAGCAGAAAGAGTGGGACTTCAGGAGGTTTCAGATCCGCCTGGGAGTTCCCTTCTCGCCGGATCAGTGGTACCAGAAGCGGAAGAGTTAGAATAGTGCTTGTTCGGCCGAAAAAACCGCAATAGGTCAAATACTTAGATATATCATGCCACAAGGCGTGGTTGGGATGATGTACAGGAACTTGATTTGAAGCAAATGAAAGAGTATATCCTTCTCTGTTCTCTCCTTCCCACGTCTGTGAATGCTTGATCATACAGGCTTCTCTGCAGCAGTCTCTTGTGTACATCCTTGAGTACATTTGCTTGTATTCGCATACATCCTCAGTCCGCGTAGCATTCACACTCTCAATCCGACCTAAGTAGTATACCCAATCGACATTTGAAGCGCTATTTTTCCTCTTGACACCAGGGTCGGTCTGGTTATTTTTATAGTTTCAAATACCGAATTCTTTTCGTGGGGAAAGCGGATTTTTTGTCGTTTCAAGAGGAGGCGAAAACGAAATGAAGAAAAGAATCATCTTCATGGGGTTGTGCTTAATGCTGCTTCTGGTCTTCACGTCATTGAGTTATGGGGAGTATGATCCTAAGTACAAGGTGAAGGCGGACCCGTGGAGTGACCTGCTCAAATCACATAGTGCGGACACATCTGGGGTCGATGTCTTGATACTCTGGACTGGACCAGGCACCGCGTTGACATTCCTTCTGAACTGCGCCACGTCACGTAATGCTAGCTCAAATGAGTTAAATTGGAACAGGGCAAAATGGATACACAACCGTCCCGAGAGGTTGCCCGAAAGACCGCCTCAACAATAGAATCAATAAAGTGAGTAGAACCCAAGTGGCTTTGCCACCATTCGAGTACAGTAACTCAGGAGGCGAAAACGAAATGAAAAAAAGAATCATCTTCGTGGGGCTGTGCTTCGTGCTGCTTCTGGTCTTCACGTCATTGAGCTACGCTGGGTATGATGCAAGGGCTCTTCCGATTAAGGAACATCCACATCAAGAACTCTGTAGTCCACCAAGCGGACATCGATCTTGTGATATTCTCTTGCTGGTTGTTCTGAATGGCAATAACTTTGCCCTCATAATTCGGGACAGGGATGGTTTTGTCAAAGCGGACCCGATCTCTCAGAAGGGGGTAGATCCGAAAGTAAAATCGGAATCGAACAGTGGGAACAAACATGAAAGAAGCCGCTACTAGGTTCTCGGAGGAATTGAGAGCCAAATTGGATCGAATTGAGGGGTTTCTGCAAGACAAGAAGTATCAAGAGGCTCTGGCAGAGATCAGAGATTTCGAGTCTTCTCAGCAGACAGCTCGGCTTTCTCCCCAGCAACTATCCCAATTCTGCCATGTCAAGGCTGGCGTACTGCGCTTTTCAGGTAACTACCACGAGGCGTTGGAGAGTGCCCTAAGAGCTCATTCGCTCGTTAAACACATGAATGACGTGAAAAGGATGGCTGAAGTTCAATTTATTTTGGGTTCCATCCACATGTCTTTGGGTGACTTGAGAAATGCTGAAATCGAAATAAGAGATGCCCAAACCGGTTTCAGGAGAGAGTCTGATTATGCAGGAATGATAAAGACCCTCAATCAGTTGGCCTACATTGAGTCGATAAGAGCGAACTATGCCAAGTCTGTGGAATTGTTGTGCGAGGCTTTGAGATATTGTGACAAGATTGAGAACGAAAGGTATAAGGCAATTCTCCACGGCGAGCTGGGAAGTCGTTTTCTCATGGTGGGAAAGTGGGACAAGG
>CAZPRG010000017.1:0-22237 GCA_964588675.1 uncultured Ignavibacteria bacterium | reverse complement strand
AGACCTACGAGGTGGAGGAGATGTACCCGGTTTTCAACGCCACGGCCAAACTGCAGGGGGAAAAGGGCGCGGAGCTCTCCACCCATTACGCCCTGGAGGCGGAAAAGATACACGCCCGGATGTACAAGAAGGCGAAAGAGGAGGCGCTCAAGGGCAAGGATCTGGTGATAGGCGAAATCTACATTTGCCCGGTATGCGGCTACACGCACGAGGGAACCCCGCCGGAGAAGTGCCCGGTGTGCGGCATCTCCAGCGACAAGTTCAGGAAATTTTAGGCCGGATAAACACTCAGGTACAAAGGAGGTGAAGGATAAATGGACGATCTGGGCACTTATGCCGAGAACACCTGGTGTCCCGGCTGCGGCAACTTCGGGATACTGAGCGCGTTCAAAAGGGCGGTAAAGACCCTGGAGGAGAAGGGCGTCTCGCGGGATAGAATCGTTATCTCGGCGGGCATCGGCTGTCACGGCAAGATATTCGACTATCTGGCGTTAAGCGGGCTTTATTCCATACACGGCCGGTCCATGTCCACGGTGCACGGCATGAAGATGGCCAACCCGGACCTGAAGGCCGTGACCTTCGCCGGGGACGGCGACGCCATGGGGGAGGGCATATCCCATCTGATCTTCGCCGCCAAGAGGAACGCGGACATAACCGTGATCATGCACGACAACGGTGTATACGGACTGACCACGGGCCAATTCACGCCCACCAGCGACAAGGGCTTCAAAGGACCGTCCACGCCCAAGGGAAGCGTGGAGGAGCCGCTTAATCCCTTGAGCCTGATGCTGGAGGCGGGAGCCACCTTCGTGGCCCGGGGCTATCCGGTGAAGCTGAATCATCTCGCCGACCTGATGGTGCAGGCGGTCCTGCATGAGGGGTTTTCGTTCGTGGACGTTCTCCAGCCCTGTGTCAGCTTCAATAACACCTATCAGAGATACAACAAGTCGGTGGAGATACTGGATAGGACGCCGGAAAGCTACCAGGAGGCGGTCAGCGTGGCCAAGAAGACGGACAAATTGGCCCTGGGAGTGATCTACCAGCAGAACAAAGCCCCATATCACAAGGCACTGATGGGTGACTGGAATCCGGTGAAAAACAGAGTGTCGCGTGAGGAAAGGATCAAGAAGGTCGAAAGTCTGCTTTTTCACTAGGCAATCTCAATCTGCAAAGGAGGAAGAGACAATGGAAGGAACAGCCAGAGCAAAGGTAGGGGATCAGGCCCCGGATTTTGTGCTCAAGGATCAGAACGAGAAGGAGTTTAGGCTCTCAGATCACCGTGGAAAGAAAGTGCTGCTGTCGTTTCATCCGTTGGCCTGGACCGGAGTATGCACCCAACAGATGAAATCCTTAGAGGACAACAAAGCCGAGTTCGATGCGGCAAACACCGTCGCGGTCGGTCTAAGCGTCGACTCCATACCGTCGAAGAAAGCTTGGGCGGACAGCATGGGTATGAAGCACACTTCTCTTCTGGCAGACTTCTGGCCGCATGGCGGAGTCGCAAAACAGTTCGGCATCTTCCGGGAAAAAGGTGGGACTTCCGAGAGGGCAAACATCGTCGTGGACGAGAAGGGAAAGATCGTTTTCATCAAGGTGTATCCCATTGCCGAGCTGCCGGATATCAACGAGATCATCGATTTCCTTAAGAAATAGCCACAGGAGCGACCAAGAATGGCAGACACAGGCAATGCGGCACCCCAGTTTTGCCTTCCGGACAAGGATAACCGGAAGGTGTGCCTGAAGGATTTCAAGGGCAAGTGGGTGGTGCTTTACTTCTATCCCAAGGACAATACCAGCGGCTGCACGATGGAGGCCACATATTTCAGTCAGGCCAAAACCCAGTTCACCAAGCTGGGTGCGGTGATTCTGGCCGTGAGTCCGGATTCTCTGGAGAGCCACTGCAAGTTCGCGGATAAGCACGAACTTACCATCACCCTGTTGTCCGATCCGGAACACAAGGTGCTGGAGGGCTACGGCGCCTGGCAGAAGAAGAGCATGTATGGAAGGCAGTTCTGGGGCGTGGTGCGAAGCACGTTTCTGATCGACCCTAAGGGGAAGATCAGGCAGGTCTGGCCCAAAGTTAAGGTGGCGGGGCACGTCGAGGAAGTGAAGAAGAGACTGGTCGAACTGTCGGGTGAATAGAGGAGATTTCGAGTATGAGCCCAGACATTGTTCCGGATGCGGAGTTGGACTGCGTGGGTTTATTCTGTCCCATGCCCATCGCCATGACCAAGGAGGAGATCGAGAAGATCGAAGTGGGACAGGTGCTGAAAGTGGAGGCGGACGACCCGGCGGCAGAGGAGGACATAAAAAGATGGGCCAAGAGAACCGGCCATGAAATCCTGAAATTCGAAAAAGAGGGAAACGTCCTGACTTTTTACATAAAGCGCACCAAGTGATTCTGACTGTAAGAGAAGTGCGCTTCAGTTTTTCCGAGAGCGGAGGAGAAAATGAAAGACGAGAAATTCATACTCTATGTGCAGACCAGCGATCAGCCGGAAAGACAGTATTCTCCCCTGGTCTTGGCGCAGACGGCCAAGGCCATGGACCTTAATCCCAAAGTCTATTATCTGGGTATGGGACTGAAGATTCTCAAGCCCGGGGCCGCCGAGAAGATCAAACTGGGAACCTTTCCCAGCGTGGCGGAGATGATCAAGAAAACCCTGGAGATGGGGGTAGACATCTGGGTGTGTGAAGCCTCCAAGCAGATGCTGGGATGGGAGAAGGTGGATTTGATCCCGGGAGTCAAAATAGTGGGCGCAGCCACGCTCAACGATCTGGCCTTGGATGCGTCCGCCACCATGTGGTTTTGACGTCAAGCGAAGAGGCTGCCTGAGCGCGGCTTCCTCCAGGAGGTTGGTCTATGGAAAGAGTTTATTTGGATCACGTCTCGGCCATGCCGATGGACCCCAGGGTGTTGGCTTTCGCCGAGAAGCACCTGAAAGATGAATACGGCAACCCGTCGTCTTTGCATTCGGTGGGACTGACCGGCAAGAGAGCGGTGGAGGAAGCCCGCAAGAAGGTGGCAGAGCTGATCAACGCCGAGAACGAAACCTGCATCATATTCACCAGCTGCGCCACCGAGGCCAATAATCTGGCCATCAAGGGGACCGCCCTGCGCGATGCGTCCAAGGGAAAGAAGCTGGTGGCCAGCGCAATCGAGCATGTCTCGGTGCTCAATCCCATGAAGGATTTGCAGAAGAGCGGTTACGAGTTGACCTCGATTCCCGTGGACTCGACCGGGCTGGTTGACCTAAGCAAGTTGAAAGAGAGTCTGACCAAGGAGACTGTGGTCACCTCGGTGATGTATGCCAATGGGGAGATCGGCACCATCCAGCCGATCCCGAAGATAAGCCAGATCGTGCATGAGCGAGGTCTCTATCTGCACGTGGACGCCATCCAGGCCTTAGGCCGTATACCGGTGGACGTGCAGAAGGATGGAGTGGACCTGCTCACCCTCTCCTCCAACGACATGTACGGTCCTCAGGGCGCGGGGGCGCTCTACGTCAAACCCGGCGTCAAGCTGCAACCGGTTCTACCCGGCGGAGGACAGGAAAGAGGCTTAAGATCGGGAACCGAGAACGTCTTCGCCATCGCCGGGATGGGAGAGGCGGCCCGGATCGCAAAGGCAGAGATGGATCAAGAGAGTCAGAGATTGAAAGCCATCCGGGACAAACTCATAGAGGAGATCACCAAGATAGAAGAATCGTACCTCACCGGCCACCCCACCCAAAGACTGCCTCATCATGCCAGCTTCAGATTCACCAGCATAGAGGGGGAAAGCATACTTCTGAACATGGATCTGAAGTACAACATCCAGATTTCCACCGGGTCGGCTTGTTCCTCCAAGACCCTGGAGCCTTCGCACGTGCTTTTAGCAATCGGATTGAAGCATGAACAAGCACATGGCTCCATGGTTCTGACCTTGGGACGATCGAACCACCTGGCGCAGGTTCCGCAGGTGGTGGAGGCGGTGAAAGAGACGGTCCAAAGGTTGAGGCAGCTTTCGCCACTGTAAAGAAGGAGTGTGATTTCTATGGCACAGATCGGATACAGCAAAAAGGTGTTGGAGCACTTCACCAATCCCCGTAACGTAGGGGTAATCGAGAATGCGGACGGATACGGAAAGGTAGGGAATCCGGTATGCGGGGACTTGATGGAGATGTACATCAGGGTGAAGGACGACGTCATCACCGACATCAAGTTCCGCACCTTCGGATGCGGATCGGCCATCGCCACCAGCAGCATGGTGACCGAAATGGCCAAGGGGATGCACGTGGATGAGGCCATGAAGCTGACCCGCAACGACGTGGCCACCGAGCTGGAGGGGCTTCCTCCGGTCAAGATGCATTGCTCCAACCTGGCGGCAGATGCATTGCACGCGGCCATCAAAGATTACAGAGCCAAGAAAGGCCAGGCGGATGGCGCAAAGAAGTAGCGTAGCCACGAGCTGCAGGCCATCGACGCGTCATGAGTAAACTGGTTTGATGAAGAACCCAAAACCGGGAGAGGGAAGCATGGCTGATGAAGAGAAATACTCGCTGCCGGAAGCCCACAAGAAGTTCGCAGTCGACTGTTTCAACGGCGTATGGAACCTCCTGGAGAAAAAAGACAGAACCGCAGAGGAAGACGACGAGATGATGCACGCAGCTCATGCCTCCCGCTATCACTGGGGCCAGATCGGCACGCCCATTCACCGGGAAAGAGGCGAGTGGCAGATTTCCCGGGTGTATGCCGTTTTGAACCGGCCCCAATCCGCGCTGTTCCATGCTCAAAGATGCCTGGATATCTGTCAGGAGAACGACATCGGCGATTTCGACATCGCCTTTGCCCACGAGGCCATGGCCAGAGCAAACGCCGCTGCCGGCAATAAGCCCGAGTTCGAGAAGCACCACCGGTTGGCTAAAGAGGCGGGAGAGGAGATAAAGGGGGAGGAGGACAGGAAAGTCTTCTTCAGCGAGCTTGAGTCGGGTCCCTGGCACGGCATGAGGTGAGACCCGGGAAATCCTTCCGGACAGAAGAGGAGAACGAATGTCACCCCAGGATGAGAAAGCAGGCCAAGAGGAGCCTGAACCACAGGTAATGGTTCTGGCCGACATGATAGAATATCAAGCCGGTTCGGTGGTGAGCCGGGAGATAATGAAAGAGAAAACCGGAACGGTGACCCTGTTCGCATTCGACGAAGGCCAGGGTTTGAGCGAACACACGGCGCCCTTCGATGCATTAGTCTATCTGGTGGAGGGTGAAGCGGAGGTTACGATTAGCTCAAAGTCCCATCATCTGTTCACCGGAGAGATGATCATCATGCCGGCCAATCAGCCCCACGCCCTGAAAGCGCTCAGGAAGTTCAAGATGCTTTTGGTGATGATAAAGTCTTGATCCAAAAGGGGAGAAGGCCGCTCTCGAATTCCACCTGGTTGGTCAAAATGGGATTCGGGATCGGGCAAGGGAGTTGAAGAATGAACGAAAGACACGAAGGTCACGAACACCAAGCCGGCATGCAGCATCATCACATGGCGGATGAGCACGCCCATCACCATCCTCCGCAAGCCGGAACGACCGAAGGAGAAAAGCATCATCACGTGGAGCACGGGCATGCCGGGCATGATCATTCCATGCACCATCGGATGATGATCCAGGACTTCAAGAGAAGGTTCATCGTCTGCCTGATTCTGACCGTTCCCATCCTGCTTTTATCTCCTATGATCGGAGAGTGGCTGGGCTTCTCCCTGCAGTTTAGGGGAAGCCTGTATGTGCTTTTCGCCCTGTCCACCTTCGTTTTCTTCTACGGCGGCTGGCCCTTCCTGAAAGGTCTATTTCAGGAGATGGGCAAGAAGACGCCCGGCATGATGACCTTGATAGCGCTGGCCATATCCGTGGCCTACTTCTACAGTGCGGCCGTGGTATTCGGAGTGCAGGGCAAGATATTCTTCTGGGAGCTGGTCACCTTGATCGACATCATGCTTTTGGGGCATTTCATCGAGATGAAATCCGTGCTGGGAGCATCCCAGGCCTTAGACAAGCTGGCCCGGCTCTTGCCTTCCGAGGCGCACCGGGTGGAAGGCGATCAGGTCAAAGACGTGAAGATAAGCGAGCTTAAGCCCGGCGAGCTGATCTTGATAAGACCCGGGGAGAGATTCGCGGCCGACGGGCTGGTGGCCAAGGGGGAAAGCTTCGCGGACGAATCGGTGCTCACCGGAGAGTCCCGGCCGGTCAAAAAGAAGCCCCAGGACAAGGTGATTGCGGGCGCCATCAACGGCGAGGGGTCGTTGACCGTGAAGATCGAAAAGACCGGGAAGGATTCCTACCTTTCCCGGATAATCGAGCTGGTCAACCAGGCGCAAAACGCCAAATCCAAGACCCAGCGGCTGGCGGACCGGGCCGCGTTCTGGCTAACGCTGGTGGCCTTAACCGCCGGCAGCGTAACCTTGGTGGTCTGGCTAAGCCTGGGAAGCGTGTTTGCCTTCGCCTTAGAGAGGATGGTCACGGTGATGGTCATCACCTGCCCGCACGCTTTGGGTCTGGCCATTCCCCTGGTGGTGGCGGTATCCACCGCGCTGGCGGCCAAGAGCGGGCTTTTGATACGCAACCGGACGGCATTCGAGAATTCGAGGAAAATCACCACGGTGGTTTTCGATAAGACCGGAACCCTGACCGAAGGAAGGTTCGGGGTTTCCCGCATAATTTCCTTTAAGGACGATCTGGACGAAAAGAAGATATTGAGATACGCGGCTGCGATCGAGCGAAATTCCGAGCATCCCATCGCATCCAGCATAGTGAGGAAGGCTAGGGAGCAGGGCGTGGAAATACCTGCGGCTTCCGAATTCAAATCCATCCGGGGGAAAGGGGTGGAGGGGAGAGTGCAAGTTGAACCGGTCAAGGTGGTGAGCGCAGCTTACCTGAAGGAGAACGGCATTCGGATCACCGGCGACGTGCAGACGGAGGAAGCCGAGACGCAGGTATTCGTGCTGGTGGGAGACCAACCGGCGGGCATGATCGGACTGTCCGACCAGATAAGGCCGGAATCCTACCCGGCCGTCAGGAAGTTGAAGAACGCAGGCATCAAATGCATGATGCTAACCGGCGACAATCAGAAAGTGGCCAGAAGCGTTGCGGAGAGGCTGGGACTGGATGGCTATTTTGCCGAGGTTCTCCCCCATCAGAAACTGGAGAAGATTAAGGAACTGCAAGCCCGGGGCGAGTTCGTGGCCATGACCGGCGACGGGGTGAACGACGCACCGGCTTTGGCCCAAGCCGACGTAGGCATCACCATCGGAGCGGGAACCGACGTGGCGGCCGAGACGGCGGACATCATCCTGGTTAACAGCAACCCCCAGGACGTGTCGGCCCTGATCCTGTTCGGCAGAGCCACCTACCGAAAGATGGTCCAGAATCTCATCTGGGCCACCGGCTACAATGCCTTTGCCATTCCTCTGGCTGCGGGAGTGCTCTACAGCGTGGGAGTGGTGATTTCCCCGGCCGTGGGCGCGCTTCTGATGTCGGTGAGCACGGTGATCGTGGCCATCAATGCGAGACTTCTGAAGATCTGAAAAGGAGAAGGTCGGATGATCAGCTACGGATTCAAAAAAGAGGTAAAGCTCAGCCCGGACGAGGTGGTGGAAGTGGTAACGCAGGAGTTGAAAAAGGAAGGCTTCGGTATACTAACCACCATAGACGTGAGGCAAAAGTTCAGGGAGAAACTGGGAATAGACTTTCCTTATTATCTGATCCTGGGCGCATGCAACCCCGATTTGGCGCATAAGGCTCTCTTGGCGGAGGAAGACATAGGCCTTTTGCTTCCCTGTAACGTGGTGGTATACGATGGGGACGGCAAGACGGTTTTGGGTGTAATCAGACCTTCGACTGCCATGGGAATGGTGCAGAATTTGGGTCTGAAGGAAACGGCCGCGGAGGTCGAGGCCAAGCTGAAGAAGGTGTTCGACTCCGTGAAATAGAAAGGATGGTGAATTATGAAAAACGGTGTGGTGCTCATAATACTCCTGGCGCTTCTGGCGGTGCTCTTCTTCTCCTTTGTGGGTCACGGGCACATGTGGGGCTGGCAGGGCGGAATGGGTTACGGTTATGGCGGAGGCTATATGTGGATATTGCTTCTGGTGGTAATAGGCATTTTGGTGTATCTGATCCTCCGGAACGTACCGTCGGGCCCGGGATCGGATAAGGAGAGCGCCCTGGACATCCTGAAAAAGCGATTCGCCAAGGGGGAGATCACCCAGCAAGAATATGATGAGATGAAACGGAAGCTCCTGGAGTAGTTTTAGGACAGTTACCCAAGTTGACCTTCAACCCTCTCAAGTCTAAAGGAGGTGCTGGATGAGGATTGTCATTGTGATTTTGTCGTTTTCGATCCTGACCGTGTCCGCCAGCGCTTTCGGCCAAACTTGCGTTGACTGCCATCAGAAGGTTACGCCCCAGGTGGTGTCGGACTGGCGCTTGAGCAAGCACAGCTCAAACGACGTAAACTGCTCGGTGTGTCACGGGGACCAGCACATGTCGGCCCAGGACGTGGACCAGGTGAACATACCCACGCCGGAGACGTGCGGGCTGTGCCACGGATCGCGAGTGCAGGAGTTCACCAGCGGAAAACACGCCAAAGCCTGGGCGGCGATGAACGCCATGCCCACGGCTCACTGGCAGCCCATGGAGTTGATGGAGGGGATGAAAGGCTGCGGGGGCTGCCATAAGATAGGATTGAAGACCGAAGCGGAGGTGAAGCAGTTGAAAAGCCAGGGGGCCGGCTTCGGCCTGGCCTCGTGCGATGCCTGCCATACACGGCACATTTTCTCCACGGTGGAAGCCAAGCAGCCCCAAGCCTGCCGCACCTGTCACATGGGCATCGACCATCCCCAATGGGAGATGTATTCCGCCTCCAAACACGGCGTCCGGTATCTTCTCAAGCAGGTGGGAAAGCTGCCGGAAGAGGCCGCCGCGCCCACCTGCCAGACCTGTCACATGCAGGACGGGAATCACGCCGTCAGAACCGCTTGGGGATTTCTGGCGGTGCGGCTGCCCATGCCCATGGACGAAACCTGGGCCGCGGATCGTATCACGGTTCTGCAGGGGCTGGGAGTTCTGGATCCGGAGGGCAATCCCACCGCCAGACTGGACGTGGTCAAGGCGGCGGACGTGGCCCGGCTGACCCAGGAGGACTGGGAGAAGGAAAGAGGAAAGATGCTGGCGGTCTGCAGCCGCTGTCATTCGCGCAGCTTCGCTCAGGGGGAGGTGGAGAAGGCAGACCGGATGATCAAAGAGGCGGACCATCTAATGGCCCAGGGAATACGGACCGTGGCCGGCTTGTACCGGGATGGGGTGATACCCAAGCCGGAGCAATACGCCTATCCCTTCCCCGACCTGCTCACCTTTCACGACGCTCCCACGGTGATCGAGCAGAGGCTGTTTTTGATGTTCCTGGAGCACCGCATGCGCACCTTCCAGGGAGCTTTTCACGCCAATCCGGATTACGCCCTGTGGTACGGTTGGAGCGAGATGCAGCGGGATTTGACGGAGATCAAGACCATGGCCGAGGATCTGCGAAAGGCCAAGAAAACCGTCAAGAAATAGGCGCGTGAACGGAGCCCATCCGGCTCACGTGACCGGGAAAGGAGAAATGCGCATGACCAAACTGGCGTTGAAAATGACCGTCTTGTTGCTGGTTCTGGTTTCCATAGGAACCTGTGGGAACAAAGCAGACCAGGACACGACCGAAAGCGCCACTTCCGGAGAGCTGAAGGAGTACGAGGGTGTCAAGCTCTCCTCTGTGGCGAGTGATTTCGTGGAGAACTCAATCGAAGGTCCCCAACACGTGGACCGGGAGAAATACCGGCTCCAGGTGACCGGATTGGTGGACAGCGTCAGGACGTTCGGCTACGACCAGCTGGTCAGCCGACCCAGCATCAAGAAGGTGGTGACGCTGAACTGCGTGGAAGGCTGGAGTGCCACCATACTGTGGGAAGGGATTCTGGTGAGGGACCTGCTCTCCGAGGCGGGCGTGGAGTCGACCGCCAACACCGTGATCTTCCATGCTTCGGACGGGTATTCCACCTCTTTTCCCTTGAGTTACGTCACGGAAAACGATATAATAATGGCGCACAGGATGAACGGCCTGACCATGCCGCCGGAGCGGGGTTTTCCCTTTGAGCTGGTGGCAGGAGGCAAATGGGGTTACAAGTGGATAAGATGGATCGACCGGATCGAGCTTTCGGATAACGATAAATACAGGGGATTCTGGGAGAGCAGAGGATACTCCAACGACGGAGACTTAAAGAAGGGCTTTTTTGATTAGCTGGATTCGATCAGCCCGGCGGGTTCCAGAGGATCCCGAATCATCCGGGGAAATCTCATGAAGGAATCGTCAACCGTAAAGCATTAAGGAGGCATGACCATGACCAAGCGACTGCAAGTGTACAAATGCGAAGTCTGCGGGAACATCGTGGAACTTTTGCACGAGGGAGCAGGAGAGCTGGTGTGCTGCGAACAACCCATGAAGCTGATGGCCCCCAAGACCACGGATGAGGGCAAGGAAAAACACGTTCCGGTGATCGAGAAGACAGACAAGGGCGTCAGAGTGAAAGTGGGCTCGGTGCCTCATCCCATGGAACAGAAGCACTACATCGAATGGGTGGCGATTCACACGGACAACGGCGTTTACCGGAAGTTCTTGGGTCCGGGCCAGAAGCCGGAAGCCGAGTTTGAGGTCAAAGGATCGGTGACCCTGGCCAGAGAGTACTGCAGCGTGCACGGGCTGTGGCTGGCAAAGGAATAGGGAATGCATCCGGCGACCATTTCGGTTTCGGCTGACAGTTCGGCTGAGATCGAACAAGAGAATGGGACGGAGCAAGCATCAGGAGAGTTCAACTTCAAACTGGAGGAGCGATGGACTTAAACAACTTCAACGAGGTGATCACCTTCGCCATAAGGAAGGAGGCGGAGGCTTACAATCTTTACACCACTTACGGTCAGAAGGTCAAGGACCCCGCGGCCAAGACCATGTTTGCCGAGCTGGCCCAGCAGGAGAAGAAACACCGGGAGATACTGGAGGGCGTGGACAAGAAAGACGTGGGCGAATACCAGATGAAGAAGATCCCCGACCTCAAGATCAGCGATTTCATCGACGACCAGACGTTTTCCTCGGACATGGATTTCGCCTCGGCCCTGAGGCTGGCCATAAAAAGAGAGGAAGCCGCCTTCAAGATGTATCATCACATGGCGGAAGGGACCGGGGATGCGGAACTGAAGAAGCTATTCTCGGTGCTGGCCCAGGAGGAGTCCAAGCACAAGCTCCGGTTGGAGAACGAGTATGACGAAAACGTGATGTGGGAGGATTAACAGAAACCGCACGAGGAGCATTCAGATGGAAGAGAAAAACAAAAAAGAGCACCGGGAAGCATCCGGAAAGGTCACGCCCGAGACCACCGCCCTGGAGGCTCTGTCCATAGCCATCTATAACGAGCAGTCGGCCTTCGATTTCTACACCAAGCTCTCCGAGGCCATCAAAAACGAAAGCGGCAAGAAGAAGTTTACCTTCCTGGCCATGGATGAACACAGGCACCGGAACTTGCTGGAGGATCATTTCAAGAAAACCACCGCCGGAAAGGAATTCCCCTTCGATCCAAGCCAGGTGAAAGTGATCCGCGTGGAGATCAAAGACGGCACCACTGCCGCGGAGGCTCTGGACATCGGAATCAAGGCGGAAAGGGAGGCGTACGAATTCTACACCAAGTGTGCCACGGACGCAAAATCTCCGGACGCCAAGAAGATGTTCTTGATGCTGGCGGAACAGGAGGACAGGCACTACAACCTGCTTACCGCCGAGAAACAGGCGGTCATCGGGCAGTTCTACTGGTTCGACCTGGGGACCAAGGGAATAATGGATTATTGAGGCTTCCCGGAGGCCTTCGGTCTGAGATAGGAGGTTACACCATGAAGAGTCTGAAAGGTACCAAAACCGAGAAGAATCTGCTGACGGCCTTTGCCGGAGAGTCGCAGGCCAGGAACCGCTACACCTTTTTCGCCTCCAAGGCAAAAAAGGAAGGATATGAGCAGATACATGGGGTTTTCCTGGAGACGGCGGACAACGAAAAGGAGCACGCTGAAAGGATCTTCAAGTTCCTGGAGGGCGGAGACGCCCAAATCTCTGCGGCTTTCCCGGCTGGCGTGATCGGGGAAACCAAGGACAACCTTAAGGCGGCAGCGGCCGGGGAGAACTACGAACACACAACCATGTATCCCGAATTCGCCAGGGTGGCGCGGGAAGAGGGATTCACCGAGATAGCGGACGCCTTGAGCTCCATTGCCGTTGCGGAAAAACAACACGAGAGAAGATATCTGGGTCTGAGGGCCAATATCGAGAACGGCAGGGTATTCAAGCGGGACAAGCCGGTGAAGTGGAGATGCCGCAACTGCGGATACATCCACGAGGGAACCGAGCCGCCCGAAGGAAACTGCCCGGCCTGCGACCATCCTACAGCGTATTATGAGATTCTGTGCGAGAACTGGTAGAGTGGTCGATGCAACCCGCCCTCTTTTTTTGTCCCTCTCCCCATTGGGGAGACGAAGGCCCGTCTAGGAGGGGAGGGGGGAATCAATTGAGCGTAGTAAACGGAAGATGAGGGACCGATATCCTTCGTTCGTGGCCTATTGTGGTAACGGACCTGGTGTCCGTTACCAACTAAGAGGTGATCAAGTCGAAAGGCAGGTGACTTTCATGAAGATGCGTTTTCTGGGAAATACCGGCATCAAAGTCTCGGAGCTGTGTTTTGGAACCATGACCTTCGGCGGTCGCGGTCATTGGAAGGTGGTGGGAGAACTGGCCCAGAGAGAGGCGGACGCGCTGGTGGGTACCTGCCTTGAGGCAGGCATCAACTTCTTCGACACCGCGGACGTTTATTCCGAGGGTTTGGCTGAAGAGATGCTGGGCCGGGCACTGGGCTCCAAGCGAGAACAGGTGGTGGTAGCCACGAAGGTTCGGGGCAGAACCGGACCGGGGCCCAACGACGTGGGGCTTTCGCGCAACCATATCCTGCAGGGATGCGAGGAAAGCCTCAAGCGTCTGGGAACCGATTATATCGACCTGTATCAGGTGCACAGCTTCGATGATCGCACGCCCCTGGAGGAGACCTTGGGCGCGTTGAATGATCTGGTTCGCCGGGGAAAGGTGCGCTACATCGGCTGCTCCAACTTCGCCGGTTGGCAACTGATGAAAGCACTGGCCGTATCCCGGCTTAATGGCCTGGAGCGCTTCGTCACTCTGCAGGCCTACTATTCGCTGATGGCCCGTGAACTGGAAAACGAGCTGGTGCCGCTTTGTCTGGATCAGGGACTGGGGATCCTTCCCTGGAGTCCGCTGTCTGCCGGTTTCTTGACCGGGAAGTACCGCCGTGGTCAGGCTTGCCCGGAAGGCGCCCGTATGAGCCACCCGGAATCCGCCTTCCTGCGGTTCGACTGGGAGAAAGGCTACCACATCATAGATGAGCTGGACAGAATCGGCAAAGCACACAATGCCACAGTGGCGCAAGTCGCGCTGAATTACCTGCTGCGAAAGCCGGGAGTGTGTTCGGTCATCATCGGGGCCAGGACACCCAAACAGCTGGCCGACGATCTGAAGACAGCCGACTGGGAGCTGACCCCGGAGGAGGTGGCCAAGCTGGATGAGCTGAGCCGACCTCCCCGGCTATACCCATACTGGATGCTCGAATTCGGCAGGCAGGGCAGATAGCCTCAACCGTCCAAACCACGCATCAAACCTCCTGGTCGAGGGGATCGGAGTGCAACTCCGGTTCACCCGCTGAAGCGTCCCCGCTTTTCCCATCGCTCCCAATCCATCAAACCCACGCGCGCAAGGAGAATGACTTGGCGTCAGGCAAAACCGAAAACACCAACCGGCTGATCTTTCAGAAAAGCCCCTATCTCTTGCAGCACGCGCATAATCCGGTCGATTGGTACGCCTGGACCGACGAGGCTTTCTCCAAAGCGAAAGAAGAAAATAAGCCGATTTTCCTCTCCATCGGCTATTCCTCCTGTCACTGGTGCCAGGTGATGGAATCCGAGTCGTTCGAAGATCAAGAGGTGGCGGCGCTGCTGAATGAACATTTCGTTTCCATCAAAGTGGACCGGGAGGAGAGGCCGGATATCGATCATATCTACATGTCCGTTTGCCAGTCCATGACCGGCTCGGGAGGCTGGCCCTTGACCGTCATCATGACTCCGGAGAAGATGCCTTTCTTCGCCGGGACCTATTTGCCCAAGGAAGCCAAGTTCGGGCATCCTGGGATCATTCAGATCTTAAGTCAGATCGTGGCTCTGTGGGATAGGGAGCGGGAGAAGGTCCTGGATGTGGGCAGCCAGGTGGCCGAGATGATCAGAACCCTCTCGGCTTCTTCCCAGCCGTTGGATCTGAGCGTTAAGAACATGGAGGAAGCCTATCTGCTTCTAGAGAGCAGCTTCGATGGGAGGTCAGGCGGCTTCGGTCAGGCGCCCAAATTCCCCAGCCCGCACAATCTCGCGTTTCTTCTGCGGTGGTGGAAGAGATCGGGCGATCAGAAGGCTCTGAACATGGTGGAGAAGACCCTGGACGCCATGTGGCGCGGAGGGATGTATGATCATCTGGGTTACGGATTTCACCGCTACTCGACCGATGCCCAGTGGTTGGTGCCGCATTTCGAGAAGATGCTTTACGATCAGGCCCTGCTGTCCATCGCATACGTCGAAGCATACCAGGTGACAGGCAGGGATCGATTCGCCGAGGTGGCCAGACAGATACTAACCTATGTTCTAAGGGATATGACTTCTCCTGAGGGGGCTTTCTACTCGTCCGAGAACGCAGATAGCGAAGGGGAGGAAGGTCGGTTCTATGTCTGGACGGAGAAGGAAATCAAAGACGTCCTGGGAGATGAGCCGGGTACTTTGTTCTGTCACTTTTACGGAGTGACCCCAGAGGGGAATTTCGAAGGACACCGAAACGTGCTGCACGTGCCGAAACCCTTTGAGGATGTCGCCAAAGACGAAGGAATGCAGCCGGAGGAATTGAAGAATGCGCTTGGCCTGGCCGGCATGAAACTGTTGACCGCTCGAAACCGGAGAGTTCATCCTTCCAAGGACGACAAAATACTCACCGATTGGAACGGTCTGATGATCGCGGCCCTGTCCCGGGCGGCTCAGGCTTTGGACGAGCCGGAGTACGCTTTGGCTGCCCGGCGTGCAGCGGTTTTTCTGCTGAAGAACCTGCGCCGGTCGGACGGACGGCTGTGGCACAGATACCGGGACGGAGAGGCCGCCATTTTGGCTTACATCGACGATTACGCCTTCTTTATCTGGGGTCTTTTGGACCTGTATGAAACCGTCTTCGAGCCGGGTTATCTCAAAGACGCGCTGGACCTGGCGGATGAGATGATAAAGCTCTTCTGGGACGGGAAGGACGATGGCTTTTTCTTCACGGCAACCGATGCCGAAGAAGTTCTGGCCAGGAGCAAGCAGTTTTATGACGGTGCCCTGCCATCCGGAAACTCGATAGCGGTGCTCGATCTTGTCCGGTTGGCGCGGATGACTGCCAGCCAAGAGCTTGACCGGAAGGCCCAGGACCTGTTGCGCAGTTTCGGGGGGCGGGTCAGCCGCTCACCTACCGGGTTCACACAGTTTCTCGCCGGGCTGGACTTCGCCCTGGGTCCGACAAAGGAGATCGTGATCGCCGGCGGACGGGACGAGAAAGGCACGCGAGAGATGATCAAAGCCGTCCATGAGCGGTTCTTGCCGCGAAAAGTCTTGATTCTGCATCCTGCGAACGGGGCCCAACCGGCTCTCGAGAACATCGCTCCGTTCGTGAAGGAACAGAAGCAACTGAAGGGAGGACCCACGGCTTATGTGTGCGTGAACTACGCGTGCAAGCTCCCCACCACGGACGTAGGTGAGATGCTCGCCCAAATAGAATCTGAGTGACACTATCGGTCCAGTACGCTTCTTATGGTGAGTCCGAGTGTCGCCCCCTGACCCACTCTGAGTTTTCCCAGAAACCTCTTGAAAACCCGCAGCCCAAGGAGTATCTTTGTGCCACACATGAAGAGAATGGCTACCATATTCTTTGTGGGGCTCATGGTGCTTGCAGGAGCGAGGGCCTTTGCCGACTGGAGCGTCGAGCTTGAAAGCGGCGCCGTCTTCAGTGGATATAACAACGTCCAAATTCCCGGCCGAACCGGAACCAGATTCTCTCTTTCAAAAGAGCTAAAGACCGATCCGGGCTTCTTCTATAGGATAAGGCTGACTTACTCCTTCGGGGACAGGCACCACATATCGGCTCTGGTTGCTCCTCTGCGTCTGGATGCCGGGGGTCAGGTCGATCGTTTAGTGCGATTCAACCAGGTTGAGTTTGAGCCAAATACTCCTCTGAGGGCCAAGTACCGCTTCGACTCGTATCGGTTGACTTACCGCTACGATTTCCTTCGCAAGGAAACCTTGAGAGCTGCCCTTGGATTTACCGCCAAAATCCGGGATGCGTCCATCAGCCTGCAAGATAATCAGAAGAAGACGGAGAAAAAGAACACGGGTTTTGTGCCGCTGCTCAACTTCAAGATGGAGTGGATGTTTTCTGGACCTTTGGGAATGCTGCTGGAAGGTGATGGTCTGGCTGCACCACAGGGAAGAGCGGAAGACGTTCTTCTGGCCCTGCAATACTACGCGACTCGGAGGTTGATGCTCAAGGCCGGATACAGGGTGCTGGAAGGCGGCGTGGACGTGGATGAGGTATACAACTTCACGTTGGTCCATTACGTGGTTGTCGGTTTGCAGGGGATGTTCTGAACCCTCAAGAAAGGGAGAGTACCGGGAATGACGCTGCGCATATCCTGGCAGAAGAAACTGGCAGACAGCAAGGATTTGCCCAAGGTGGTCAGAATAGAGGGTAAGATGAGTAAGAAATGGGGCACCGGCACGTGTGCCATTCCTGCGCCGATGGAAGTGGACCAACTCATGAGGAAGGTTCCCAAGGGCAAGCTCACCACGGTGAATGAGATTCGCTCCGCCATTGCCAAGAAACATAAGGCCACCATCGGCTGCCCCATAACCTGCGGCATCTTCGCCTGGATTGCTGCCAACGCCGCAGAGGAGTCGGCGGCGGAAGGCAAGAAGAGGATTACGCCGTATTGGAGAACTCTCAGGACCGGCGGGGAACTGAATCCCAAGTATCCCGGAGGAGTCGAAAGACAGTCCGCGCGTTTGAGAGCGGAGGGCCATACCGTTTTGGTCGGAAAAGGGAAAAAACCTCCCACCGTAAGAGACTATCAGAAACGTCTGGCTAAACTGTGAGATGGAATGAAGGCTTCGCCGAAGAAAGATCCGAATCTAGTTGCATACTGCGGGATGTACTGCGGAGAATGTCCCTGCTTCAAGAAGGAGGGTAACGTCCCCGATCTGGCCCGGGACCTGAAGGAAGCTCTGAGAAACAGCAAATTCGAGCTGGCGGCTCAGGAGATGCCCTTCAAAGAGTTCAAGCACTACCAGGAGTGTTATGATTGCCTGGGTGCCATGGTCCGGTTGAGGTGCAGAAAGGCCTGTAAAAACGGGGGCGGAAATCCATCCTGCAAGATCAGACAGTGTTGCAGCCGGAAGGGTCTGGCCGGCTGCTGGGAATGCGACGATTTCGAACAATGCGAGAAGCTTCTGGCCCTGACCACTCTCCGCAGAGACGCCCTGCTGCTGAATCTGAGGAATCTCAAGAAACGAGGGCCCGAAGGTTTCATCAAAAGCAAAAAGCATCGGTAAGATCGGCATTCGCCCACGCTTTTCCTCCACCCTTGAGTTTTTTCCCACACCTCGAAGATTGCAGTTGCTTCCGCCGAAGCGATCGCTTAAATTTGGCGAAGAGGTCGCAACCCGAAGAAACAAGCATGCCAAACCCGAAAGAGATGCACCAAGTTCAACTTAGAAGGAGGTTCAGATGTTGGTCAGGCTGTCAAGCGGCAGAGAGATCCCGGTGGAAATGCACAAGATCAAGATCGTGCAGAAGGTCAATCTGCCTCCGGTAGATGCCAGGTTGAGGGCGATAGAAGAGGGAGGCTACAACACCTTCTCGCTGCGGACTAGAGACATATTCATCGACATGCTCACCGACAGCGGCACCAACGCCATGTCGGACAATCAACTGGGCGCCATGATGCTGTCGGACAACGCCTATGCGGGCTGCGAGTCCTTCTACAAACTGGAATCGGCCGTCCAGGACGTGCTGGGTCAGAAATACCTTCTGCCCACCCATCAGGGAAGAGCCTCGGAGCACCTGATAGCCAAGGTTTTCATCAAGCCGGGCGACGTCATTCCCATGAATTATCATTTCACCACCACCAAGGCACACTTCGTGCTCGCCGGCGGGAAGATTCTGGAGATTTACGCCGACGAGGCTTTGAAGACCGAAAGCACCATTCCCTTCAAGGGAAACATGGACATACAGAAGCTTAAGGATGTGATCAAGAAATACGGAAAGGACAAAATCCCCTTCGTGCGGATGGAGGCCACCACCAATCTGCTGGGCGGGCAGCCCTTCTCCATGGAGAACTTGAAGCAGATCAGAGGCATCTGCGACGAGCACGGCATCCCCCTGCTTATGGATACAACCCTGATATCCGAGAACTCCTATTTCGTCAAGATGAGAGAGAAGGGATACGAGAATCGCTCTATAGCAGAAATCATCAAGGAGACGGTTGGTCTGACTGACATAATCTACATGAGCGCCCGCAAGAACAGCAGCGGCAGGGGCGGCCTAATTGCGACCAACAACAAGGAATACTATGAGCTGATCAAACCCTGGCTTCCTTTGTACGAAGGGTTTTTGACCTATGGCGGCATCTCCTTCGAACAGATGGAGGCCATCGCCGTGGGATTGAGGGAGATGACGGACATCAGCGTTGCCGGAGCTGTGCCGGAACAGGTGAAGTTCTTCGTGGGACGGTGCGTGGAGGAGAAGATTCCTGTGGTTACGCCGGCCGGCGGTCTGGCCTGCCATGTGGATGCCAAGAAGTTCCTGCCGGATATGCCCCAATCGGAGTATCCGGCGGGAGCTTTGTCGGCGGCCATTTACATCGCCTCCGGCGTGAGGTCCATGGAGAGAGGCACCGTTTCGATGGATCGGGATGAGAATGGAAATGAGGTATACTCCGATTTGGAACTGGCACGATTGGCCGTGCCCCGTCGAATCTATACCATGTCTCATCTGGAATACGTGGTGGACAGGGTGAAATGGCTCCATGAGCACCGGGACAAGGTCAAGGGACTGAGGTTCGTGGAGGAGCCGCCGGTTCTGAGATTCTTTTTCGGGAAATTGGAGCCCCTCGATAACTGGGGAGCCAAGCTGGCCGAGGCCTTTAAGAAAGACTTTGGAACCGAGTGTTGAGCCAGGATTCGATCGATTGTGAGCGGAGAGGCTGCACTATCATCCCCATGAGATAGGTGGATATGCAGCCTCTGCGCTAATTTGACCATTTTACCGGATCGATCTTGATCCCTGACGTCGATTAGGCAAGGCTGGCGCGCAGGTTCAAGACTGCGGCTGCCAGAAGAAAGGAAGAACCAGATGAGGAGGATATTGATCTTTTTGGTTATTCTGCTGTTGGCGGGATGCGCAGCAGACACCGAGAAGACAACGTCAACTCTGCCCGATTTCGACGCATGGTGGGATTACGACGATCCTGTCGCAACCGAAGCCAAGTTCACCGAGTTGCTTCCGAGGGCCAGGGAGTCGGGCGACCAATTGTACTGCGCTCAATTGCTGACGCAGATCGCGCGGACCGAGGGTCTGCAAAGAGAGTTCGACCAGGCTCACCGAACCCTGGACACGGTCGCGGCCATGCTCACGGACGAGATGATCGTCCCCAGGATCAGATATCTTCTGGAGCGGGGGCGAGTGTACAATTCCTCAGGCGAACGGGAGAAATCTACGCCTCTGTTTTTGCAGGCTTGGGAACTGGGAGTGGCCAACAGGGAGGACTTCTACGCAGTCGATGCAGCGCACATGCTGGGCATCGTGGAGCCCCGGGAAAAGCAACTGGAGTGGAACGAGAAAGCCATAGAACTGGCGGAGAAATCAGCCAGCCAGAGGGCCAGGAATTGGCTGGGCTCACTTTACAACAATACCGGCTGGACCTATCACGACCTGGGCGACTACCACAAGGCTTTGGATATGTTTCAGAGGGCTTTGACGTTCCGGCAGGAGAGAAACGACGACGAGGGCATAAGAATAGCCAGATGGACTATCGCCAGAACTTACCGGTCGCTGGGAAGAATCGAGGAAGCGCTCCGGATCCAGCAGGAACTTGAGAAGGAAATCGAGGAGAAGGAAGTCCAACCCGACGGGTACGTCTTCGAGGAGATCGGAGAGTGCCTGCTGCTTTTAGACAAAAAGGAGGAGTCGGCAGCGTACTTCAGGCGCGCATACCAGCTTCTTTCCAAAGACCCCTGGTTGGCGGCAAATGAAGCGGCGCGCTTGGAGAGATTGAAAAAGCTCGGCGGCAGTGACCGTTAACCGTCTTGAACTCGGCAGAGGAGAAAGCCTGCATGTCGAAAGTGTTGAACATAGATCACGTCCCGAACGAATTCGTGGACGATCCAAAGTTCCAATCGGCCATGAAAACGGCATATCTGGGCGCGGCTGCCGGAAGCCAGGAGATATACGTCAACGTCGACTACGTCAAACCCGGGGCCAGGAGCGTCAAGTATCATTCCCATTCCAGACAGGAGGAATTCTTCCTGATTCTGGCCGGAAGCGGCGTCTTGAGAATCCAGGACCAAGAGATTCCCGTCAAGCAGGGCGACTTTGTGGCCAAGCCCGCAGGCAAAGACATCGCTCACCAATTCATCAACAACGGTTCGGAAGTGCTTGAAATACTCGACTGTGGTTTGAACGAGCGCGACGAAACGGTGACTTACCCGGATGAGGACGTGGTTCTTCTCAAGAAGCAGAGGTTGGTGTTTAAGATATCGGATGCTCTGAAAGACTGGTCATCCGATCCAAACTGACTGCGGAAGCAGATCGAAAGCATGGAGAAGTTCCTGGAGTTGTCCAAAGAATCGATCCAAACCAATTCGCCCCTGTGGCAGATCGGGGAGCTGGAGGACGAGCAGGTTATTCAGGTTACCGGCAACATGGAAGCGGATCACGTCGGGGGGAAGGTGGCGCTCTTGGGCCGTTCCCGAGGTGATTACTCCATGCGGGCGGAATTGAAATTCATGGGGCACCACCTGGGCGATCAGAAGGCAGGCTGGTTTGGCCTGGTGATGCGCGCCCGGGATTTGGAGAATTACGAATTAGTCTGGTTCATGCCCCAGGCGGAGGGCGGCAAGACCGTGGCCTACGTCCCGGTTGCTCACGGCATCGTTCCCTGGTGGACCGAGGCTTACGTAGGCCAGCAGAAAGGTACAGCGTATATCCCTGATGACGCCTGGTTTCGTACCAGGGTGGACGTGTTAAAAGACGAGATGAGCCTTTATGTGGAAGACCAGCTGGTGTTCACCAAGAAGCTCACCTATTACCTATCCCAGGGTTTCCCCGGGCTGTACGTTGGAACCGCGACGGATGCAGCTTTCAGGAGGATCATAATCGAAGACCTTTCGTAGAAGTATGAATTGGATATCCGAGATTACACAAGGAGAGGAAAAATGGATGCTATGGAGGCGATTTTCTCGCGCAGAAGCATACGCAAGTATACCTCACAGAAGGTTTCCGAAAAAGTTGTAGAAGAGCTTTTGAAAGCCGGAATGGCCGCGCCGTCGGCAGGAAACCAGCAACCCTGGCACCTGGTGGTGATCGACGATCGGAAGATACTGGACGAAATTCCCACGGTTCACCCTTATTCCGAAATGCTGAAAGAAGCCCAGGTGGCGATTTTAGTCTGCGGGGATCTGAAAGCCGAGAAGCACACGGGCTACTGGGTGCAGGATTGCTCGGCAGCCACCCAGAACATTCTGCTGGCGGTGGAAGCACAGGGTTTGGGCGGAGTCTGGCTGGGCGTCTATCCGCGGGAGGACAGGGTGTCTGGAATTCGAAAGCTGCTGAATCTCCCAGATCACATCGTGCCCCTTTCGCTGGTTCCGGTCGGCTACAGAGGGGAACGGAAACCTCCTGCAGATCGGTACGATGCTTCCAGGGTTCATCGCAACGGATGGTGAATTTACTTCTCGGTGGATGCTGGTCCGCCGACAAGCAGACTTTGAATTATTCCTAGTCTTTCGACCAAGGGGAGAGCCG
>CAZPRG010000016.1:0-22467 GCA_964588675.1 uncultured Ignavibacteria bacterium | reverse complement strand
ATGCCAGCGGCGTGTACCTGTGTCGAGTGGAAGCCAAATCGGCGGATGAAAACCAGGTGGTGTTCTTCAAGATGGCATTGGTGAAATAGCCGGCAGATCTGACGGATTAAACGGATGAGATGAAACCGGAGTATAATCTAAAGGAGGTAGGCATGAGTAGACTGCATCTTTGCACCGCACTATGTCTCTTGACGTTCCTGGCGGTTCTTTGTTCCACACCCCACGCCAAGACGTTTGTCCAGAACACGGAGCAACCTTTTTCTTTCCGCAACAGCATCCAGCAGGGCCGCTTCGAGCAGTCGATGAAGATGGCCCGGTTCAGTCAGTCCCCTTTCCTGGCTCAGGAGACCCCCACTACCATGGGTGGAGACAACGTGGACATATACGGATTCAAGGGCAAGTCGCTGAAAAGAGCCTTCCTCTATTCTCTATTGATTCCCGGCACGGGAGAGTTCTACGCGGGCTCCAAGATCAAAGCAGTTGCTTTCTTCGGCTTGGACGTGGCCTTGTGGGCGCTTTATTTCAACTACCACGGCAAGGGTACGGACAAGGAGAGCGAATACAGACAGTATGCCGACTTGCACTGGTCTGAGGAAGATTACACCCAGTGGCTGTACGATGAATATGGTATAACCTCGGACACCCAACCCTATTACGTCGATCCGCTCACCGGGGAACGGTCCTACTTCTCCCACCACCTGCCGAGCTCCAAGACCGGTCAATACTATGAGATGATCGGCAAGTACGAACAGTTCTCCTATGGGTGGGACGATTACATGGAGCCGTCCAGTGCGGACCGAGAAGCGTACCTGAACATGCGGCACGATGCCAACGATCTCTTGAACAAGGCCACCTACTCCGCCATGTTCTCGCTGGCCAACCACTTCCTCTCCGCCTTCGACGCCGCCATCTCCGTGAGAAGGTATAACAAGAAAGGGGAGAAGTTCGGCCAGATCGAGGTCAAGACCAGGTTGGTGGAGCGACAGCGGGAAGTGATACCGCGCTTGACCCTGAGCCTTAAGTTTTAGCGCAGAGCTAGACGGTTTTCGCGAACGAGCGAAAAGAAAGTCAAATGAGAAAGTTACGCTACATGTGTTTTGTGCTGGTGCTCCTTTCCGGGCACTGGTTGGCCACCGGTTGCCAGGCTGGCAATACTCTGGTGAGATGTCAACCGTCTCTGGAGAAGATGCTGCTGGCGCCGGCAGGCGCGTCTTTGCAGTGCGCCCTGGATCAGACTTGGCTGGCAACCGCCGATCCCGGCTCCGATGAGTCCGACGATTTCTTCCAGATGCCGGGAGAATTCGAAAAGGGGAGCAAAGGCCTCAAATCAGTCCGTACGGCAGCGCTGCTGTCGCTGCTTGTTCCGGGCGCCGGAGAGGTTTACGCCGGGGCCGGCACCAAAGGCCGGATATTCATGTTTTCCGAGGCTTCCTTGTGGGCGGGCTTCTTCGGATTCCGAACGTACAGCGCCTGGTTGAAGGATGATTACAAAAGCTATGCCGCCTCTCATGCCCGGGTCGACCCGGAGCAAAAAACCGACAGCTTCTTCGACGAGCTGGCCTACTACGACAACCTGGATCAGTACAACCAGTTCGGGCCGCTTTACAATCGGGGGGAGAAGCTGCCTTATCCGGAAACCGATTTGTGGTACTGGCAATGGGACAGTCGCGAGTCGAGGCTGCATTACCGGGACATGAAGAACCGCAGTAAGGACATGTCCCGGCGCGCGCTTTATATGGTGGGGCTTTCTCTGGTGAACAGGGTGGTATCGGTGGTAGATGCCCTTAAAACGGTGAAAAGCTACAATCGAAGGAGAAGCCTCCAGTTCTCTCAGATCAAATTCGACCTAAAAGCTAACCCATTGGGCCATGATCCCAACGTCATGTTTTACGTCTCTCACAGATGGTGAGATGGCAGGCAGTCCCCGAGGAACAAGAGGCTGTGCACGCTGGTAATCGCATCGGAAGGGATGCGATTTTCTTTTCCGGTCGTTTCCCCCTTCCCATGTGCGTGCCCGGAAGAAAACCGGATACCACAACCGTCCGGCCGGATGCCCTTGGAACGCCGGCGGTTGAAGGCGTCAAGGAGGAACGAAGGTGCCTAAGCTGAGTTTCGTTTCGCTTGTGGTCCTCTGCTGCGTCAGTTGTGTTTCGGTGGGGAGCATGAAAGGGACCAGATCGCAAAAGGTTTCCTCTCAGAAACCTCTCTTGGGGCTGAAGCCGGTGGGAGTGATAGGAGAGAGCAGGCTGGGCTCCGTGTTTCTCAGTCAGCCCACCGGAATCACCGTGGATGCCATGGGGAACGTGTTCATCGCCGATACCGGAAACGACCGGGTGGTCAAGTGCGACCGGGAGGGGAGATTTCTGGCCGAGGCCGGCGGTTACGGTTGGGGAAACGGTCAGTTTAACCGACCCACCTATCTGGACACGGACAACGGTCTGAGCCTTTACGTGGTGGATGCCCAGAACAAGCGAATCCAGAGGTTGGATGGGAACCTGAATTTCGTCGCGGTGATCCAGCCCCAACCCGAGGGCGATTTTCTGGGATGGGGTCTGCCGGAGGGGATAGCCGTGACCAACTCGGGTGAGATCTACGTTTCCGACACACAGGAGGACTGCGTGGTCAAACTTGACGGATTCTTACAATACGAGGGCAGTTTCGGAGGCTTCGGACAGAGCGGGGCAGGCTTGCGCGATCCCAAGGGAATCTGCGTGGATCGGGACGGGGAAGTGTACGTGGCGGATTCTCAGAACGACCGGGTGGTGGTGTTCGATTCCTTCGGGAACGCGCTCAGAAACATGGGCGAGGGAGTTCTGCGGCAGCCCGGCGGCGTGGCCGTGGACGCCGACGGGCAGGTGTACGTGGCCAACGCGGGCGCCAGCAGCCTGGCGGTTTTCGATGCGCAGGGACAGGCGATCACCGAGTATCAGGCTTCGGCACCGGGCATGGCCAACCTGCTTCGACCCACCGATGTGAAGCTGGACCGGGCAGGAAGATTGTGGGTGGCGGATTCAGGAAACAACCGGATATTGGTTTTTGAGTTGATAAGGTAGAGGTCCCTTCTTTCAGCGACGGAGGAACACCGTCCAATGAGGCAAACCCTGCCTGAAATCGGTGGCCAGACTCGAACCTTCTGTGTCAGCCTATCATCGCAGTCCAAGTCCCTTTTTCGTTTGGCCACATGCATGAGAGCTGATGCAGGTCCGCGCTCCGGGCTGATTATTCTTCTGGTGTTCCTGTTTCTCTTCCTGGTACCCGGGAGGCCGCGCGCGGGCCAGGAAGAAGGGGCGGATTTGGGTACCGTGGTCACCGTTCGTCTGACGGGGGACGGCACCACTGGCCCCTACCAACTGAAGGATCGGCTGATCTTCGAGGAGACGGATAGGATCGAGAAAAACGGCCGGTTGCTGACTAGGGACCAAGACTATGCTTTCGACTATAATCGCGGCAAAGTCGTGTTTGTTGAACCGATCTATCCGACAGATACACTTAAGGTTAGCTATCAGAATATCAACTTTAACTTGAGGTCGCGCTATTTCCATCGAGAGCTGGTCTTAGGTCAAAACCAAGTCAAGGAATCGACCGTTCCCATCGGTGCCAACTCGAGCGAGGGCCGCACGGAGAAGGGGAGATGGGCGTTTCTGCCCAAGACGAGTTCTTCCGATCTGACCTTGTCCGGAAGCAAGACCTTCTCGTTCGAAGTTGGGTCGGCTCGCGATCCGTCGGTCAAACAGGGCCTGTGGCTTTCCGCCAATGGGAGGGCGGCCAAAGACCTGGAGATTTCGCTTCAGCTTTCCGACCAGAACATACCCGCCAGTCCCGAGGGCACTACCAAGCGATTGGAAGAGCTGGATCAAGTTCACCTGCAGGTGACCTCGTCTGACTTCTCCGGGACACTGGGGGACTATAATCTCCAGAACTCCGGTTCGGAGTTCTCATCCTACCAGAGAAAGCTCAAAGGTTTGACCACACAAGCTTCGGTCGGGCAGACGTCGTTCTCGTTCGCTCTGGCCTCATCCGGAGGCGAGTATTGCAGCAACCGGTTCTACGGGGAGGATAATAAACAGGGACCATACCGGTTGGCCGGAAAAAGCGGCGAGACCAATATCACCATCCTGGCCGGGACCGAACGGGTGTGGGTGGATGGGGAGGAGATGCAACGGGGTTCGGGCGGGGATTATACCATTGACTACGGCCTGGGCACAATCGAGTTCACCCCGCGCAGGTCGATCACCTCCGACTCTCGTATCGCCGTGGATTTCGAATACTCGGCCGACAACTACCAAAGAGACCTGTACGCGGGTGATTTCGGGGGGAAATTGCTGGGAGGCATGATCCAACTGAAGGCCTCCGGAATTCTGGAGAGGGACGACCGCAATCATCCCACCGGACCGGACCTGTCGGCGAAAGACAGGCAGATCCTGGCCCAGGCGGGAAACGATAGACTTTCGGCCTCCAAGGAGGGAGCCACTTTCGTGGGAGAGGGCGAGGGAGAGTATGACTTGGCCTACGATTCCACGGGCAACCCGTACTACCGGTACGTGGGTGCCGACTCAGGTTCCTACCGAGTGACCTTTTCCTGGATGGGAGCAGGTCTGGGAAGCTACCAGTATCAGGGCAAAGGAGTTTACCGGTACGTGTATCCGGGTCACGGCGACTTCTCGCCGGTGGCGCTCCTGCCCTTGCCGCAGAGCCAGTCTCTTTTCGATTTGAATTTGTCCCTGGTCCCCACCGACGCCCTCACCACCACCATCGAATGGGCCCGAAGCGAAAGGGACCGGAACACACTGTCGGACGTCAACGACGAGCGGAACCTGGGAAATGCGCTGGCCATCAGATCCATTTACCAAAACAGCGACTTCCCGCTCTTCAAGTCGGAGTTTCACGAATTGCGGTTGGAAGGCGAATATCGGTCCAGGGACCAGGATTTCGCGCCCTTGGGAAGAATCAACTCCGTGGAGGAAGAGAGACTCTGGGGGCTGGGCGCAGACCAGCTCGAGGCTGGCGAGAGAACCTTCCAGCTGGCAGGCTCGATCGCACCCTGGAGCTCATTCGGCCTGGATTTCGATTACGGAAAACTGAGGCAGGGAGATTCGTTTGCCGCCGGCAGATCGAGCCTGGGTGCCAAAGTCCATCCGTCAAGTTGGATATCCGCGGAGGCGAGGGCCGAGAGAATAAGCAGTGTAAGGACTGCGGCCGATGGACCGAGCGATCACGATCTGTGGACCAGAAACTCTGCGCTCTTGAGCAGCAGATACAAAAGGCTGGCTACCGCGTTTTCCTGGCGAAGGGAAAGAAGGAGCTTGTCCGCGTTGGAGTATGTTTCCCCAACAGACAACTTCGATCAGTTTACCGGCCAGGCCAGTTATGGCTTGTCCACCGCGATCAAAGCCGGCACCGAGTTGAATTTGAGGCATGATATCACAGTTGACCAGAGCAGGTCCCGCAGCTGGGTCTGGACCAACCGCCTCTCGGTGCAAAACTGGAGAGGCATGTTCTCATCCGATGTGGAATTCACCCGCAGGGTCAAGAAGTACGAGAATTCCGATACCCCCATCAGCGAGTCGGACCTGCTGGTCACCCGGCTTGATTTCTACCCCTCCAATCAGCTGGTCAACGTGAAACTCTACCACTCGCAAAACCAGATTCACTCGGCCTCGCGGGTGGACAACTACCTGGAGGTGGAGGAGGGGAAGGGGGACTACGTTTACGAAGAAGGCAGGTACGTGCCGCATCCGGAGGGGAACTTCGTGCTGCTCTCCGAATGGGTGGGCGACGGCCGCCCTTGCCTGGACCTAAACAAGAGCGTCCGGCTGGTATTCTCGCCCCATAAGGTTTCAGGCAGGGAAGGCTCATTCTGGCGTAAGGTCGGAGAGATTTTCTCCACCGACTCGTTTGTGAACCTCCGCGGCCGATTCGCGGACGACAGATCACTGGGCTTCTACCTGCTTTATCCTCTGCTTCCCATGTCCGATCCCGGCATACTCCAGCAGAGCCTCTTGGTTCGTCATGACCTCAATCTCATGCCTGCCCACGGGTCGCTGGGCGTTCGTCTTAGATGGGAGACGGACCGGGAAATCGACGGCTTGACCTCCGAAGCCGTCAGGAAGCAAGAGACGGACAAGGAGGAGCTCCAGATCAAATCGCGCTTGTCCGACCGACATTTCCTGGAGTTCAAAGTGGAGCGCGAGCAGATCCATGAAGCATGGAACGGAGACATGCAGAGCGGGATCGGAGGTGACGCGGCCTCTATCGGACTCACCCGAATGCAAGCCAAAACCCTGGAGCTTAAGGTCTCGGCCGAGCACCGGCGAAGAGAGGAGCAGATCCGGGACATTAGCGTGAGATTTTATTCTTGCACGCCGGAGCTGGTATGGGCGCTTCTGACCCAGGGCCGGCTGAGAGCGAAACTTGAGTGGACCTATCTGACTTCGGCGGCCGGCGGCCGGAGCCTGCCATACGTCCTGACCGAGGGAAAAATGCCGGGGCAGAACTATGATTGCCGGCTGTTCTTCGACTACAAGTTGAGTGATCACTTAATTGCCAGCGTGGCGTATTCCGGAGAATCGTTCTCCTCCACACCGACCAAGCACTCTGGCAACGTGCAGGTTAAGGCGTTGTTTTAGCGTAAGCAGACTTGGATGCGAAGGTCGTGCGGGCGGCCTTCCGATCGCGGGAAAGAAGATGAGAGAGAATCGAGGAAAGAGACTGGCGTGTGTCATGTGTTTCCCGACGCTTACGAGGATGGTATCACTTTTCTGTCTGGCAGGGCTGGGCCTCTTTCAGGTTGCGGCCCGGGCAAGCGGCGTTTCCTGTGATCTGCAGGTGGAAGGGAACCGGTTTTTCGACACGGACAAGCTTCTGGCCGAAACCGGCCTGAAACCTCATTCGGCTTTCAATTCCCGGTCGGTGGAGAGAAGCATAGAGAGAATGCTCTCCCTGTATGAAGACAACGGTTTTCCTTACTGCAGAATCTCGCCTGGGAATTTCCGGATGTCGGAAGGCGGGCTGGTATCCTTTTCGTTCATGGTGGAAGAAGGTCCTCAGGTGAAGGTGGCCGAGGTTCAGCTGGAAGGATTGAGGTCCACCAGGAAAGAGGTGATCCTGCGGGAGATGGGAACGGACGTGTTCGGTCTTTTCTCCCAGAGCTGCTTGGACGCGGGCCTGGATAGAGTCGAGCGGCTTTCATTCATTCAGGAGGTGGAAGAGGTGCGGCTCCTGGCGACCGACGATCCGGGCCAGGGAATTTTGAGGGTGCGGCTGACAGAGCGGAGAAACAACAGCATAGAGGGAGTGTTGGGTTATGCCCCCGGCGCCGGAGAACGCCAAGGCAATCTCTTCGGCAGCCTGGATCTGTCCTTCGACAACCTGTTCGGCACGGGGAGGATGATGCGCTGGAGATGGTCCAGGAAGGACTCCTACTCCTCGCATCTGCTGTTTTCTTATCGAGAGCCTTGGGTGCTGGGTTTTCCGCCCACTGTTGGGTTGACACTGGAGCAGGTGGATTACGACTCGACCTATCTGAAGCTGTCCGCGGCCGCGAGTGTCACCTTTGATGCGGCAGAAAGGCTGGCCTGGGGCTTGGAAGTAGGCTGGGCCAAGGTGGTTCCCGGCCCGGCAGGGGAGGGGCGGATTCCCGGCTCTCGCAAGTATATGGCCAGCGCAAGTTTCAAACTGGATCTGGCGGACCGGCGCGACAATCCGAGAGCGGGTATCCAATATCAGAGCCAAGTGACTTTGGCTCGCAAGGATAACTATCAAACTGAGGGCTTCAGTCCCGAACGGGCGAATGTCTCTTCGGTGGCACTGCACCTGGATTTGAATCATTTCCTGCCGATCCTTGAAAAGCAGACTCTCTTCGCGGGAATTCACCTGCGAGAACTTTTCACCGACGAACGATCCGTGCCCGTCTCGGACCTGTTCGAACTGGGTGGGGCAGGCAGCATCCGTGGCTATCGGGAAGGTGAGTTCTTTGGCACGTCGGTGGCCTGGGCCAATCTTGAGTACAGATTGCTTTTGGAGGGTGAATCCAGGTTCTATGTCTTCGTGGATTATGGCCAGTTCGGTCGAAGCGTCCGTGACGCGGGGAGCCAGTCCCTCAGACAGATATCCGGCCAGAAGCTGGGCTATGGCTTGGGCCTGCGGGTGGACTCCAAAGCGGGATTGTTGGGTTTGGATTACGGACTGGGACAGGGCGACTCCATCACCCAGGGAAAGATTCACCTTCGCCTGATCAACCGGTTTTAGCAGATTGGCATTCTGTCGATAAGTCTTTTCCGGAACTCGAACGCCTATATGATGTGATGGCAGCCATGGGGTTGGCCATTGTCTGGTTGCGTCTTCGCACCCCTTGAATAATCACCGATACAACGTTTGAGACCAAGCACTGATATGAGACAAGTGATCGGATACCTCCGGCTGAGTCGACCTCCAAACGACGCCATCGCCGCCCTCTCGGTTCTGGTAGGGGCCTCGGTGGCCGGACCGGTCGAATCCTGGTGGAAGGTACTCTTAGCCTGCATCTCCGCCTTTTTCATCTCCGCCGGAGGAAACTCCATCAACGATGTCTTCGATGTGGATATAGACCGGGTAAACAAGCCATACCGTCCCCTGGTCAGAGAAGAGATCTCGGTCCGGTCTGCCGTCTGGTTTTCTCTGATTGTCTTCTCGCTGGGAGTTGCCTTGAGCTTGTGGATCAAGCTAGTAAGTGCGCTGTTGGCTCTTGCGGTGGTCACAGTGCTGGTGATCTACAGCGTGGCTCTGAAGAAAAGACTCCTCTGGGGGAATCTGGCCGTGGCTCTACTATCCGCATCGGCTTTTGTCTATGGTGGGATAATCGGGAGAGACTTTGCAATCTGCCTGATCCCGGCCGGTTTTGCTTTTCTTTTTCACCTGGGAAGGGAGGTGCTTAAAGACATCGAGGACATGAAGGGAGATTCTTCCCGGGGAGCATCCACCCTGCCTATCCGGGTGGGGGTAGCCGGCTCTCTAGCTTTCATCTCTTTGGTCTTCGCGTTTCTGGTGGCTCTGTCCGGGCTTCCTTACACGCTTCGCCTTTTCTCGTTGGTCTACCTGTTGATCGTATTCCCGGGAGTGGATCTGGTTTTGGTTTACGTGATCTGGTCCATGTGGCGGGATTCCTCACCTCCCAATCTTTATCGCCTAAGCAATCTCCTTAAAGCCGACATGTTGCTGGGGTTGGCCGCCATCTACTTGGGTAGATTGTGAGCGGGGCGGATGCTGCTCGGTCGCCAAAGCGCGACTCTGCTCTATAAAGGTGGTCCTGTCAAATCCGCTCAGGGGCAATTGGGGCGCTAATGAGAAAACCCAGGGCAGCGTCGGAATGACTCGTCCCCTTATACATAGTTTAGTCGACCTTGTTACAACCTGTGCAGAATCTGCTCAGAGGGCGGTCAGCCATGCGTCTGAATGCCTCGGAGCTGGCTGAGGGTCGGTCTGACGGCAGATTTGACGGTTAGGAGCCAAACGGGTTCCGTAAGTCACTGAGGCACAAAAAAAGAGATTTCGATCAGTAACAACGTGAGTGTTTCGGCCTGTGGGGGTAAAGGCTAGCCTATCGAGTGCAACTTCTTTCATACGTAGTTTCCCGGTCGTTCGTTTAACATTTTCCAACATTTTGTACCTCGTGTGCGATTTTTTTGCAGAAATTGCTTGACACATCTGCGTTATACCCACATATTGGAAGTGGAGGGAAGGGAGAGGTCTGCATCTGATGTAGAACTCCGAGGGTGGTGTTATCCGGTCAGCCTGAGGTCGCGGGCTGGAGGGATCAGCTTCAGTCGCAATAGCAAGACAACCAGATGAGTGTCATTTGAGGTTTTTTTCACTCGAAGGAGGTGAGACGTATGGAACTGAAGGAATTAGTGCTGGAAGTCGAAATCCTGGAGGAAAAGATCGCTCCAGTGAGTGTCTCAGGTGGTCGCGGTTAATCTAACTCGCTTCGGATTTAGATAACCACCAGCACCTCCTTTTGAAGGGCTATCACGTCTTGGCATCGAGCCAAGCTGATAGCCTTTCGTTTTGCGAAAGGGGCCCCATCGACTTGCCCGACCATAACGGGAGAATCGCTCTCGTCTTGCGTCTTGTCTCAGCCGGGTTTGGCTTCTCCGATCAATTCTCCGGCCACGGCCTTTAGATCCGAAAGCAACTCCTTCTTCTTCGTCTCTCTGAAGTAGCCTTGCCTCTGTTGATCGTCTGCGATTCCCAGGCCTACTTGCCTCAAAATATCGGCCGCCTGTTTGAGCTCACGGTAAGCTCCTTCGACGTCTTGCGATGAGAGCAGGAGCCTTCCCAGTTGATGATGCGCTTTCCACAACAGCTCCCGGTTGTCCACCTTCTCCGCCTGCCCAATGGCAGCCTGGTATGCCTTTCGTGCCGCCGCCGGATCGCCATCCTTCCGATGCAGACTGCCATGAATCAAATGAAATCCAGGCTCGAGCGAACGGTAGCGCGGCAAACCCAGTTTCTCGGCCCGGTCCAACAACTGTTTAGCTTTGCCCAAGTCTCCTTGCTCCAGACATAACTCGGCAAAATCCAGTCCCAGTGAGAAGATCTCTTCTCCCACGTTTAGTTTCTCCGCCAATGCCAGAGCGTCTTTCAGAGATGTGGCGGCCCGGTCAAATCGTCCCTGTTCTTTCTCCAAGCGGCTTTTGATCTGATAGAAGGCCACCCGAGATTTCTCGTCGCCTATGGCAAGGATAATCCCCTCCGCCTCTTTGAGCAGCCCCCAGGCCGCCGCCGGATCGTTGAGAGTCGCCGAAAGCCTGCTCATGTCGAGCAGCACAAGAGCTTTCAGCTCCTTGTCGTTTATATCGTCCGCCACTCCCCTGGCTTTTCCCAGATACAGGCCGGCCTGCTGATACTCCCCCTTCTCCAGGTGGATCACGGCCAGGCCTTTCAATATGCGTCCCACCCGGTCGGTGAAGTCGATTTCCCTGGCCAGCTTCAACCCCCTGAGGCCGTAGTCCAGCGCGGCAGAGTGATCTCCCATCTTTCGATATGCCTCGCTCAAGTTTTCCAGGTTGAAGGTCATCTCCCTCTCGTTTTTGGTCTGATCGTTGATCCGGTAAGACTCCAGAAAGTGGTCCGTGCATTTTTCGAAATCCCCCATCTCGAAAAGCGTGGCCCCGATGTTGTTCTCGGTGCGGGCCAACCATTCTTTGTTGTCCAGCTCCCGATAGACCGTCAGAGCGTCCGTGAAGTGCGCCAGAGCTTTGGAGTACTGCCGCCGGGACCAATAAACCAGCCCCAGATTGTTCAGGGTATTGGCTTCATAGAACCTGTTGCCCAAGCTTTGGTCTATCTCCAAAGCCCGGTGGAAACAGCGCAATGCCTCGTCGTACTGGTTGTCAATCCAATAGAGCAAACCCATGTAACTCTGGGTGTGCGCCAGCTCCAGCGGGTCGTTGAGCTCCTGGTGCACTTTCATGGCTCTCTTGAGATAGGCGATTCCCTTTTTGTGCTCGTGCTTGAGCCGGCAGACCTCTCCCAGACCGTTGTATGCGGACACCAGCATCTTCAAGTCTCTCCGGCTCTTCATCAGCCGCACCACGGCCGAGTAATCCTTCTGCGCCTGGTTGAGTTCGCCGATCTTTATGCAGAAATCCGCCCGTTTCATCCGGGCTTGGGCCTCTTTCAGCCGAGCCTTCTGCTTATCATCCATCAGGTCGCATATTCCGACGGCGTCCTTCAGATATCGCAGGGCCTCGTCGTTGGCGAATCTTTGCTGCATCTTTTCGGCGCACTGGAGGGCGTAGTGATAAGCCTTCTCGGGCATTCTGCCCTCCAGGAAATGATGTGCCATCTGGAAAATGGTCTGGTCGTCCCCGTCCGGCATCTTGCTCTCCAGCAGAACCGCCGTTCTCCGGTGCCAGTCGATTCGCTGCTTCTGGTCCAGCCGCCGGTAGAGAAGAGTCTGCAGACTTTGATTGGCGAACTCGTACCAAGTTTGGCCCTCCCCTGCTTCCGCTTTCTTGGAAAGCAGCTGATCCTGGACCAAGAGAGACAAGGTTTCGGAAAGCGATGTCCCCTCCAACAGCTTCAAACCTTGGAGCAAACGAAGGGAGAATCTCTTTCCGATTACGGCCAGGATCGCAAGAAACCTCACCGTCTGTCGATCGTAGCGTTCCAGGTTTCTCACGAGGGCGGATTCAATGGTATCAGGAATCTGCGACTGTACCAGACTCTCAGTATCCGCGACCCAAATCGAGCCCCGCAAGGAAATGAAGTTGTTCTCCAGCAGGTACCTCAGCAGCTCTACCACAAAGAATGGATTGCCGGAGGTTCTGTCGTGAACCCAGGAGAGAAACTCGGGCTGAAACCGATTGCGGGGGAACTTGGAGGCGATTAGGGACTCGGTTCCGGCGGTCCCCAGTCTCTCTAACCTCAAATGGCCGGAGTTCCTTCCGGCTAGACTGCGGCTAATGGAGTCAGCCGCCGGAGCGGTCGGCATCAGCTTCTCTTCGCATACTGTGCAGCAGACAAAGACCCTGCTTTGCTCTATCTCGCGCCGGAGGCATTCCAGAAACTGAAGGCTGGGCAAATCCACCCATTGCAGGTTCTCCAGGCCTATGGCGAAGGGAAACTGCTCCGACGCCGACATCAGAAGCTTTGCCATCCTCTTGTGAAAAGATGCCTGGGCTCCCGAAACCAGGGAGTCGCCTTGGGACCACCTCAGCAACTCTTTGAAGTCGTTCTGCAAGCTCTCCGGGCATCTGCTCTCCACGTATGGTTCCAGCTTGCGCAATATCTCCATGACCGGCTGATAGGCCAGAGTTTGGCCTTCCAGGCAGCTCGCATCCAGGTACACGATGCCCTGAAGCTGGCACTGGGTCCCAAGCTGCCGGAGAAGAGCGGTCTTGCCAACTCCTTGCTCGCCGGAGAGGAACAATAATCCTCCTTGTCCGGCGGTTGCTTCCTGCATGTGCTTTCTGATGCGGGCCAGCTCGGAGTCCCTGGCCACCAACGGACCGCTATTAACGTGAGCTGAAAGGGTGCTCTCGGCCCAACAACCCGCCGCATCCTTTTTCTTAGAGGAGCGGCCGATCGCCGCATTCAGCATCTCCTTGACCTCCCCAGCGTTTGCCGGACGGTCGGCGGGAGATTTTTCCAGCAATCTCAGAATCAGATCGTTCAATTGGGATGGTATCTGGGGATTTAGCTCGCAGGGGGCTTGTGGCTTGGTCTGCAGATGGGCGGAGACGATCTTGACGGGATCATCGGAGCAGAAAGGAAGCCGACCGGTGACCACCTGATAGAGTATCACTCCCAGAGAATACAGATCCGTTCTTTGGTCCAGCGGTTCCTTCCGGAGCGTCTCCGGAGACATGTAGGAGAGAGTCCCTTTAGCCCCGGGACTTTTCCTTGACCCGGCCTTCTCCGACAGCCCGAAATCGAGCATCTTGGGAGCGAAGGCTCTCTGGGTTATCTTGATATTCTCGGGTTTCAGGTCGCAGTGTACTATTCCTCTGAGATGGAGAAACTCCAGGATGTCGCAGATTTGCCGGACCAAACGGCTCAGCTTCCGGAAGCCGGATGAGGAAGACTGAGGATCACGGAGATCGCCGCAGGCCTCCGCCAAGCTGCTTCCTTCCACGAACTCCATAGTGAAGTATGGACATCGCTCGCGGGTCCGGACAACGGCTTCGGCGTGTCCGAAATCGAAGACCTCCACCACACCCGGATGTCTGAGTTGGGCCACCAGCAGAAACTCGGCTTGGAGGTCGCGGATGGCTGTGAGGTCAGGTGTCCCAGAAGAGAGGGTTTTGAGGGCCACGTCCCTGTGAAGCCATTTGTCATGCGCCCGATATACCTTCCCGATGCCGCCTTCGCCCAGATCGCCTAGTATCTGGTAGCGACGCGAGAAGGAGTGCGAATCGTCTTTCTCAGGCATTTCGACCGGCATGGGGATAGGGGCAGAGTCGAAGCAGGTCAGTTTCTGTGTTTCGCCTTTGTGGCCGGAATCATTCCGGCTCGGTCCCGGAAGTCTGGAGCTTCTTGACCGGAAGGGTGATGGTGAAGGTGGTCCCCTCTGGGGAACTCTCCACCGATATCTCGCCCTTGTGGTTCTTAATGATCCTCTCGCATATGACCAGTCCGAATCCGTGCCCATCCTTCTTGGTGGTGAAATGCGGTTCAAATATCCTGGGCAGAAGCTCGGAAGGGATGCCCGGACCGGTATCCGAAATCTTGACCTCCACCAGCTTCTCTCTCCTGGAGCTGGTGGCGGTGATGGTGATTTTCCCCTGGGTCTGGGAATGTCCGGCCATGGCCTCGGCCGCGTTGTTGAGCACGTTGAGAAACACCTGCTGAATCTGGCCCACGTCCATGTGCAACGTGGGCAGGTCAGGGTCGAAGTCAGTCTCAAAGCTGATGGTTGAAAACTGCTTCTGCGGCTTCAGGGAAAAGATGAGATCCTCGATCAGCGTCCGCAGATTGTACTCGGTTATCCGGCTCTCCAGCTTGGAGAAATCCATCAGCCCGTCGGTGAACCGTTTCATGGTTTGGACGCTCTCCTGGATGGCCTTGGTGTTGTTGGCTACCTTGCGCGAATCCCCTTTGTCCAGGTTAAGCGGCAGAAGCTCGGCGTTGTTCAGAATAATGGTAAGATAATTGTTCAGCTCGTGGGCTATGGTGGCGGCCATCTCTCCCTTGGCCACCAGGTTCTGGGAATAGATCAGGTACTTCTCGGCGATTACCTTCTCGGTGATGTCCTCGATGACCAGAATCAAACCCAGGATGCGATTATCCCGGCCGTTTAGCGGGCTCACTTTGAGTGAAAGGGCTACCTCCTCGGATCCGAACCGATGATAGGATTTGGCCTCCTCGAAGGGTTCGCCGGTGTAAAGAACCTGGTAGCAGACCTTCTTCCACCTGGTCTTCTCCTCGGGGGGAACCAGTTCCAGAAGCGGCTGATTCTTCAGAGATTGGCGTTCGGAATCGCCCTTCCAGCCGGCCTTTTCGAATATCTCCAGCGAGGTCTTGTTGGCGATGGTTACGTTCAGGGCGTTGTCCACCACCACTATCCCCACCGGGGTCTTGTTGACCACGTTGTCGCTGTAGATCTTCATGGCCAACAGGTTCTCGTATAGCTTGGCGTTTTCGATGGCGATGGCTGCCTGCCCGGCAAAAAGCTCGAAGAGATAAAGATCGCTCTGCAGAAAGATGTTGCTCTTTGAGCTGTTATCCAGATAGAGTATCCCGATGATCTTCTCTTTGCTCTTGAGCGGGACGCACATGATGGACTTCAGATCCAGCTCCACCACGCTTTTCTGCTTGGAATATCTCTCGTCGTGCTGGGCATCCGATGTATAAACCGACTTGCCGGTTTTGGCCACGCTGGAGGCTATGGACATGGATATGCGGAAGTCCTCCTTGGAGAGGGACTCCTTGCATATGTTGTGGGCGGTCTTGAACTGTAGGTTGCCCTCGTCGTCCAGCAGCATCAAGAATCCGCGCTCGGCTCGCAACAGTTTGATGGCCCGCCGCATCACCATCTGCAGGATGTCGTCCAGCACCAGGGTGGAGTTGATAGCCTTGCTGATGTCCAGCAGGGCCTCCAGATCGTCCCTTCTCACCCGGGTCGGCTCGCCGCCTCCGGGTCTGTCCTCATCCAGTCTGGGTTGGGCGGTCTTCACCTGTTCAAAGATGGATTCCATCTGAGCCAGAGTGTCGTCCAGATCGATCTCCGGACCTTTCTGCTTCGAGTTCTGTTCGTTGTCCTGTTCCGAAACCTGTGGTCCGATCAAGCCGTCGCTTCTCCCGGTCTCGGGTTCTTTCTGCGAGTGTGGACCTGACATGCTGATCACCTTTCGGGGTCGGTTTTTCGATAGAGATTCCGGCTCCTTTCTATTATCGGTTAGTAGAACCGATAGCTTAAGTCTCAAAAGGTCCGCAGTTTATAATTCCCGGAGTACGGGGACCGCGATTTGCGCATCAGGAGAACCGGTAGAAACATTGGAGCCTACCATAGCCCCCGTCTGATCTCCGCGAAGGTGAGGTGATTACCCGACTGACATATCCTGCCGAGAGTGGCTGGTGTGTGTTCCAGGGCCAGCGGCCGTGTTTGTGTCGATTCCGCTATTCGGAAGACGATCCGCCGCCGCAGAAGGGAGGTGTGAACGGAGACCTGGAGGTCACCGTGGCGGAGGCGGTTTACCTGCTGACCTATCCGCACAAAGGGGGACTTTACACCGCAATGGGAGAATCGAGCGCGTAGATCCCGCCAGAGGACAGATGGGGAGTCCGGCATCATGGAGAGCCCTTTGCATCACGCGTTGGATAGCAGGGCCGATACGAAGCGGACGGGCACGAGCAATTGACGGTGGGATCTGCCGGCTGAGTTTCAGTCGGACGTGGGAAGGAACTACGGCTGCTGGTGGACTCGATCCTGGGAAATCGTCTATTCCTTTAGCTTCACAACGGTCACGCCGGCCCCGCCTTCGTTCCACTCTCCAAGCCTGATGCTCTCCACCCGATGATGACGCGATAGGAATTCTCCGATCTTCTTGCGAAGAGCGCCGGTGCCTTTGCCGTGGATCACGGTGACGGTGGTGAGTCCGGCCAGAAAAGCGTTGTCGAGATATTTGTCGACAATTTCAAAAGCCTCCTCGGCCAGAAGCCCCCTTAAGTCGATCTCCGGCGATACCTGCGGAAGACTGTAGGATGAGGTGCTGACATATTCCTCCGCTGGCTCGACTTTCTCCTGATCCTCGATCCGGGTGAGCTTCTCCTCCTCCACCTCATAGGTTACGCTTCCCACCAGGACCTTGAACTTCTTCGACTCCTGGTCCTTGGACAACACCTCTCCCCGGATGGCCAAAGGCTCAATCCAAACCACATCACCCGGCTGGATAATGCCCAGCTTCTTGACAACCTTGGACTCGAACTTTTTCAACTCCTCGGTCAACGATGCCCTCTTTTCCTCCACCGCCTTGTGGACTTCCTTGACCACTTCCTTCTGAGCCTGGGTCTTTCTGATCTGGGCCACCAGCCTTTCCAATTCGGCCCGGGTTGACTCCACCATCAGTTTCGATTCCTGGAGGGCTTTAGTCTTGAGTTCCTTCTCCCGCTCTTCCAGCTTTTTCATCCTGTCCTGGTAAAGATTCATCAATTCCTGGGTGACTTTTTTCTGCTCTTCTATAGCCCGGCGGTTGTCCCTGACCTTTTGCAGATCTTTCTCCAGATCCTCCAGCAGCACTCCCAGGTCCCTCTCATCGCTGCCCAGGATTTCCCGAGCTTTCCCGACGATGCTCTCGGGCATGCCCAGCCTCTGCGCTATCTCAATGGCGTAACTGGAACCAGGATAGCCGATATTGAACCGGTAGGTGGGGGCCAAGGTTTCCTTGTCGAACTCCATGCAGGCGTTTCTGATCTGAGGATAGTCCTGAACCAGCATCTTGAGTGCGCCCTGATGGGTGGTGATCACCGCCCGGGCATCCTTATTCACCAGGTCGTCGATTACGGCCTCGCCCAAAGCCACGCCCTCTTTGGGATCGGTGCCGCCACCCAGCTCATCAAGAAGGATCAAACTCTGCCGGTCGGCGTTGACCACGGCTTCCTTGATGTGCAGCATGTGAGACGAGAATGTGGACAGCGACATCTCGATGGACTGCTCATCGCCGATATCCGCATAGACCTTGCTGAAGGCGGCTACTTCCGAATCGGGCTGGGCAGGTATGTGCAAGCCGGCCAGCGCCATCACGGTCAAAAGACCCACGGTTTTGAGCGCGACGGTCTTTCCGCCGGCGTTGGGGCCGGTGATTATCAAGATGGTGTAGTCCTGGCCTAGGGTCAAGGAAAGCGGAACTGCGTTAACCCGGTCCTGTGAGGCCTGAAGCAGTGGATGCCTGGCTCCCAAGAGCCTCACCTGCCCTTGCTGGTTCAAAAGCGGCGCACTGCCGTCGTAATCGAACGAAAGCTGAGCTTTGGCATGTATGAAATCCAGCTCCTGCATGACCCGGACCGTGACGTCCAGATCGTCAATCTGATCCCGAATCAAGTCGGAGATGGCCAGTAGGATTCTCTCTATTTCCGCTTTTTCCTCCAGGGCCAGCTCTCTTACTTGGTTGTTCCATTTCACCACCACCAGGGGCTCCACGAACAAGGTGGCGCCGCTTCGGGAACGGTCGTGGACGATGCCCCGGCTCTGGAAGAAATCGGATTCATCCATGGGAACCACATAACGCCCGTCCCGGATGGTGATGATGTCGTCCTGCCTGGGACCTTTGACCTTGCGGGCGCCGATCATTTTCTCCAGCTTGTCCAATATCCTGTTCCGCAAGGTCTTCTGTTGATGACGAATGTCGGAGAGTCTTCCCGATGCCGAGTCTTTGATGTCTCCAGTAGGCTCGACCGCCGAGTTGATGGCGGCCAACAGCTCATCGAAGCTTCTCAACTCCGCAATCAGAGAGCTTGTGAGAGGGTATCTCTCCTTTTTGTTCTTGAAGAACTTGATCAACGATCCGGAGATGACCACCATCCCCGCCAGCCCCAGAAGTTCCTGTGGTTCGAGAAACACGCCCGGGGTTTTCACCTTCCTGAGTGAGGGCCGCACGTCCTGCATGGAAGATAGGGGGAAGCGTTCCTGGAAGAGCAGAATCTCCTTTAACTCGGAGGTCTGCTTGATTTCCCTCTCTGCTATCTGCACATCTTTGGTGGGGAAGAGGGAACCCGCCAGTTCCCTTCCCATCTCGGAAAGACAGCGTTTGGATAGCAGCTCTCTGATTTTGTCGAATTCGAGAACCTTCAGCGTATGCTCGTCCATGCGACTCCAACCGGTTAATGCATGAAAAAAAGAAATCCCAACAGGATAGTCCCAAGAATCAGCCGCCGCCGTTCCTGTTGGGAAGCGATCTTGCGCTTTGGGCCATCTTTCGCCAGGTTACGATCCGAAATAATCCTCCATGGACTTGATGATCCTGGAAACCGAGGGCATGCCGCCCGTGTATCCTCCCCAATCCTGCGACGATTTCCCGGGCTTGACGGTCAACGCACTCCTCACCTGTCCCACCAAGCTGGGATGCTGGGGATGCAGGGGCGTGCTTTCGTCGTAGATCATGGGAACCACGCCTCTCATTCCGGGAGCGAAGAAGGAGCTGTCGAGCTTGGCCACGAACGTGTCCGGCAACGGCAAGAATATGAGCAGGAACAGCAAAACCCCCAGGACTATCCAGCCCTGGAAGATCCCCATGATCGCTCCACCCACCTTGTCCAGGTTGCCCAAGGGTTTGAGGTCCGCGAACTTGTAAAACAAATAGCCGAAAAGCTTGATGCCCACGTACACCAGCACGAACACCACGATGAATCCCACGAACACCACCATCACCGGCGAGACCCGCATGTGCGAGAGGAACTTGGCGGTGATCTGATCCATATAGTTGATGGAGAAAATGACGCCGGCGATCAGCCCCAGAGTTCCCATGATCCCGCTAAAAAGTCCCCTCCGGGAGCCGATGACGATGGCCGCCAGAAGCAAGACCACCAACGCGATATCAATCCAGTTCATATCTCCCCTCGCTTTCCTCTCGTCGGCTGCACCGGATGGTTGCGCCGGCGAAGCCCCCCGGGTGCCGCTGCCCGGCTGTATCTTCTGCCACCGGGCCGGCTGCATCACCGGGCAAAAAAAGACGACACGCCGATCTCGATTTCCTTTCGATCAGCGCGCCGCCTGTGAGGTAGTTGATCCTTCCAATGCTCATTTTGCACCCGAAGCGTAGTGCAAAAACGTTTGCTCGAAGGCTACATGATCCGGCTCTCTTTTTAAAACTATCCGGTCTTTTGCGAATCTGCGATCCTTTGAAGCTCAGCAGAGACCATCTGATTCAGCATCTTCCCCTCTGCCCTTCCCTTCACCTTGGGCATGACCTCCTTCATGACCAGCCCTAGGCTGGAAGGCCCGACGGCTTTCAGCCGTTCTATGGCCTGCCCTATTATGTCCCGGATCTCCTCCCGGCTCAGCTGCTCGGGCAGATACCCGGACACCACCTCCGCTTCCGCCTTCTCCCGGGAAGCCAGATCTTCTCTTCCTCCTTTTTGGAACTGCTCAATGGACTCTTTTCTCCTCTTGATCGAGGAAGAGAGAACAGATATCACCTCGTCATCGGAGAGCTTCGATCGTCTTTCTATTTCCTTGTATGCGATCTCCGACTTGAGCATTCGGAGAACACTAAGCCTCAGCGTATCTCTTTTCTTCAGGGCGTCCTTCAGATCTTGATCAATCCTCGTCTTCAGAGATGAATCCACCTGGGGCTTTGCCTGTTGGTCCATTGACGGTTATTCGCCTCTTCGCCTACTTTTTCTTCTTGCCGCAGCCGACTTGCGCTTGCGACGTTCGGAGGGTTTTTCGAAGTGCTGGTGCTTCTTGACGTCCGCCAGGATGCCGGCTTTCTCACAGGACTTGTTGAACCTGCGGAGAGCCTTCTCGAAGGTCTCGTCGTTCCGAACTATTACGTTGGTCATGTCATCTCGAACCCCCTTTCGATACCATAAATTCACCAACTCCTTTCCAACTTAAGTATAAAACAACGTCTGAGGCTTGTCAAGTGAGATTTACATCGTGTGTGAATTTTTACACTTTCTGACCGCAATTCCCAATCTCAAATCAAAAGGCATTATCAATCAAGGGCTTATGTACATACAAGGTGGAAACAAGCCTTATCCTCGGTCGCAGATGTCGACCTGGGCCGCTTGGCCCTCACAACTCCCTGAAACAGTGAATATTACGTCCGGGCATCAAAACCGTTTGCATCTGTTCTATTCCCCGCGTGTGCCGCAGAAGAGTCTGACCTAAATGGGGAGCTTCGTGCGAGCCAACTCCAGAGGTCATCGGGACCGGCCGAGGGGCTTATGGATCAGAGACTTATGCGAAGACCGTCGCTGGCGAAACTGAGCCTGCCTAAGCCCACTTTTGGTGCCATCTCCAGGATTTCCTTCTGCCTGTCTTCCAACTCCGGAGGTATGTGAGTGAAGATGGTCGATTTCACCCCCTTGTCTGCCACAAGGAAAAGAAGCTCCCGAAGATCGGGATGCATGCATTCGGTGATCAGGATATCGGCTCCCGCAGCAATCTCGGCCAAATCCCCTGCCGACTGGATATCGCCCGAATACACGATCTTCTTTCCCGGCAGCCCGAGGATGAAGCTGAAGCTCTGCATCCGGTTGTCCAGCCCCAGATCCTCAATAGCTGTCTGGTTTGCGGTAAGATGACGGTTGGAATGAGCCTTGAGGCTCACGTCCTGCGCTTCGAATTCGAAGCCCGGCGTAATCGGAAGAAGGGAAAGCCCGAAGTTGAGTTTTTCCGGAAAAAGGTAACACGTGCCGAGGAATTGCTTCACCCCGGGTATGGCCTCTTCCGGCAGATAGACGTTCAAGGATCTTCCCCGGCGCAGCAGGTACATCAGCTGCACCAATAGAAAAAGCCCTCCCAAGTGGTCCACGTGAGAATGGGAGACGAAGATCGAATCCACCAACAGCGGGTCAATCTTGTATTTGAGCAGAGAGAAGCTGACTCCCTCACCGCAATCCACCAACAGATTGATCCTTTCGGTCTGCAAGAGAAGCGAGGAGCAGAAACGGGTCGGGGAGGGCATGCCGGAGGATGATCCCAAGAACGTTAAGCTTGCCGGGGCCATGTGTAGGTTCTCCTTTGCCCGTCGAGCGTCTGGCGGTGGCGGTGGAAAAGAGTCTCGAGTGCCGTCGGTGTGGGCACGCTCCAATTAGCAGCTACTTTGAGTAAGCGAGCTCGCCCGCTCTCTTGAAGTACTCCACGGTCCGGCGTAAACCCTCGTCCAGCGTTACCCGCGGTTTCCAACCCAGTATTCTCCCGGCCTCCGAGCTATCCAGCACGCTTCTTTGTTGTTCACCAGGCTGGGCGGGAGCATGAATCTCCTTCTGTTTCGACCCGGTGTTGCTTCGGAGTATTCGGAACACGGAGTTGACGTCGGTCTCTATTCCGGTGCCGATATTGAAAATGTCGTTTTTAGGATAGTCAAGCGCCAGCAAATTGGCCTGGACCACGTCATCCACGAAGACGAAATCCCTGGTCTGCTTTCCGTCTCCGTTGATGACAGCCTGCTCACCTGCCAGGAGCTTTCGAGAAAAGATGGCGACCACTCCAGCTTCTCCAAGGGGATTCTGCCGGGGGCCATAAACATTGGCGTAGCGTAAGGAGACGAACTGAATCCCATAGTTCTCCCAATAGAAGTGAAGATACTTTTCGATGGTCAGCTTGGTTACCCCATAGGGGGATAGGGGATTGGCCGGGTGCTTCTCGTCTGCCGGGAAATAGTCCTGCTCTCCGTAGATGGCCCCGCCGGTGGAGGCGAAGACGACCTTTTTCACCTTGTGCCGGACACAGGCGTTCAGAAGGTTTAAGGTGCCAATGATATTCACCTGGGCATCGAAGATGGGATCGTCCGTTGATTTCCTCACGTCTATCTGGGCCGCATG
>CAZPRG010000015.1:0-23021 GCA_964588675.1 uncultured Ignavibacteria bacterium | reverse complement strand
ACCAACATCGGGCGGGAGCATACCCAGCAGCTGGGAGAAGTCATCGCCCAGATAGCCAATGAAAAAGCCGGAATAGTCAAAAGAGGCGTCCCCACAGTTACCGCAGTGACTCAGCCCGAAGCGCTGGATGCCATCAGGGTGGTCTGCAAACAGAGGAAATCTGAGCTGGTGCATGTTCAGGACGTGTCGGACTGCCAAGTGCTTGACGCTTCGCTGTTTGGCACAGGATTCAACTTCTCCTCGAATTCTTCCGCCTATCAAGACCTCCGGTTGAATCTGGCCGGCAAGCACCAGCTTCTTAACGCCTGTACCGCGTTGACGGCCATCCAGGAACTGCGTAAGCTCGGCTGGGGCATAGATGAATCCGCTATCCGGTTCGGCTTGAAGCAGGTCGACTGGCGAGCGAGGTTGGAGATATTTAGAAAGGAACCTCTGGTCCTGTTGGATGTGGCACACAACGCGCCCGGCATGAAAACACTGATTGACTCGCTGGAGGAGCTTCTCCCCAACAAACAGATCGTTTTCGTCTTCGGCGTCATGGAGGACAAAGATCACGGTTCCATGCTGGCAGAACTGGGAAGAAAAGCCAAATTTATCGTCCTCACCAAGCCGGAATACAAAAGAGCTGCTGATCCGGCAGTCCTAAGGGAATTGGTACAAAAGGCCGGATTAGCTTACGAGATTATTCCCAAGGTGCGACAGGCGTATCTTTCCGCACTCGACAGAGCCGAGATGGACGATGTCGTTTGCGTTACAGGTTCTCACTTCACGGTCGGCGAACTGCTGAGCTCGCTTGAACCGAACCTATAGGAAATCAATCCATAGCAAGCTCCTCCTGGCTTCTCTCAGAAAATCCTTTACAAGCCGTGATCCTAGGTTCATATTGGCTTTGAAAGTACGGATTGGCTCAAATCAGGGAAAGGGGAATAAATGGAAACGCTGAAAACGGTAATGAGCGAATTAGGCAGAATCATAGAATATCCCCTGGTTCACGTCAACCAGAGGCCCCTCACCATCATGTCCATCGTGCTGGGCATCGTCATACTTCTAATTTTTGTGCTGATCTCCAAGGGTTTGAGGAAACTGCTAAAGGTCGAGCTTTTCGCCAAGCACCGCTTGGACCCGGGAATACAACTGGTCATTCTGAAGCTGACTCACTATCTGCTATTAGGTCTGGGAATCATCATAGCCGTGCAGTCCATCGGGCTAAATCTCACCAGCCTGGCGGTCGTTTTCGGATTGCTGAGCGTGGGCATCGGATTCGGGCTGCAGAACGTGGCCGCCAACTTCATCTCCGGGCTGATCATCCTGTTCGAGCGTCCCATCGAGATCGGCGACCGGATAACCGTCGGCGACGTGTGGGGCGACGTGGTGAACATAAACCTCCGGGCCACTTTGATTCTTACCATCGACAACATCGCCATTATCGTTCCCAACTCGGAATTCATCAGCTCCCGGGTCACCAACTGGTCCTACCGCGATTCCAAGGTTAGAGTTCACATTCCGGTGGGAGTGGCTTACGGGTCGGATGTGCAGCTGGTTACCAACTCCCTTTTGGAGGTCGCGAGGAATAATGCGGAGGTCATGAAGGACCCGGCTCCCGAGGTCTGGTTTACCCAGTTCGGGGATTCATCCTTGAAGTTCGAGCTCCTGGTGTGGACACTGGACCCCAAGAGGCGGCCGGAGGTGATCAGCGATCTGAATAAGGCAATCGACGAGATTTTCAGAAAAAACCGCATTCAGATACCCTTCCCTCAACGGGACATACATATTCGATCCTCCGTTCCCGTTGATCCTTTGAGCCGAAGCAAAGACCACAGCGGTGAGGAATAGTCGACCCAGCAGCATAGCGGGACAAGCAGCAGGATGTCAACATCTGTTAGAACGTCCTCTCCGTTTGAAAGAACCTTGCTTTTTGCTGATTCTTATTTCTCTTGACCAAGTTTGAGTTGACAGGGGTCGGCTGGAGAAGTATACTTGGTTTATCTATTGAACTGACCTTCCCTCTCCCGGAGTTAGAAATGAAATTCATAGCCGATTTTCACGTGCATTCCAAATACAGCCGGGCCACCTCCAAGGACATGGACGTGGAGAACATTGCCCGGTGGGCAAACCTCAAAGGGATCGGGTTGATGGGAACCGGAGATTTCACCCATCCCTTCTATTTCGCCGAACTGAAGCAGAAGCTGCAGCCCACGGGGTACGGGCTGTTCACGCTGAAGAAGGAATTCAAGAACTCCGTCGGCAATTCCTTTCAAAACGAAATCCATTTCATGCTCACCGCGGAGGTGAGCAACATGTTTCAGCAAGGAGGGTCGTCCAGAAGGGTTCACACCATGATCTTCGCGCCCAGCTTCGAGGTGGTGGAGAAGATCAACGATGAGCTTTCCCAGTTCGGCAAGCTGGGCTCGGACGGCAGGCCCATTTTCGGATTTCCGGTCAAGGAGCTGGTGGAGATTATCACCGACATTACGGACGAGTGCTTCATCGTCCCGGCCCATGCCTGGACCCCTTGGTTTTCGGTGTTCGGAGCCAACTCCGGCTTTGATTCCCTGGAGGAGTGCTTTGAGGAACAACTCAAGCACATCTCCTGCATCGAAACCGGGCTTTCCTCCGATCCCCAGATGAACTGGCGCTGGTCTGCGCTGGATAACATCGCCTTAATCTCCAATTCCGATGCCCACTCCCCCAACCGAATCGGCCGGGAGGCCAACGTCTTCGATTGCACCATGACCTTCAGGGACATTGTGAAGGTTATCCAGACCAAGGACAAAGCCAAGTTTCTCTTCACCATCGAGTTCTTCCCGGAGGAGGGCAAATATCATTTCGACGGGCATCGCAACTGCAGCATTTTGTTCTCGCCGGCCGAGTCCAGAAAGCACAAGAACCTTTGCCCGGTATGCGGAAGAAAGCTGACCGTGGGGGTGATGCATCGGGTGGAGGAGTTGTCGGACCGGCCGGAGGGATTCGTGCCGGAGGGCGTTATCCCCTGCAAGCATTTGATTCCCCTGCAGGAAATCATAGCCGAGGCCTTGGGTCAAGGAGTTGAGACTAAGGGGGTTCAAAACGAGTATCTCAGATTAGTCTCCATCTTCGGCTCCGAGTTCAGAATTCTGCTGGACCTGTCGCCGGAGGAACTGGAGAAGAACACCCCAGGTAGGGTCCTGGAGGGAATAAAAAGGGTGAGGGACGAAGACTTGCAGATAACGCCGGGACACGACGGGGTCTACGGCAAGATTCAGATATTCGCGGAGAAAGAGAAAACGCCCACCGAGCAGTTGGGGTTATTTTAGAGTAGTTCGCTTCCCGCAAGGACTGCCCAAACGAGCAGGTCCGTGTGGCCGTTACGAAAAAACCGAACCTCATAGCGGCGGGAATTCATCCCGCCGCACAAATAGAGCGTTTTTGATTCCCCTGAGCTATTGCATAACCGTTAGAAAAAGAGTATATTACCTCACCCCCTTGATCCCCCTCTCCACAGGCGTGGAGAGGGGGACAGCGGGGGCGAGATTTAGAAGTTCATTCTGATCCCGCCATTGGCGGAAGAAGAATCCGAGGAAGAGATACTTCGCTCCGCCCGCACTAAACGGTGCAGGGCTCCGCTCAGTATGACAAGTTCCTTGTATGAGTGAGGTTTAATATCATGGCAATGGAAAGAGAGAAGATCGTTCCGGTATACATCGAAGAGGAGATGAAATCCTCGTACATCGACTATTCCATGTCGGTGATCACCGCCCGCGCGCTGCCGGACGTGCGAGACGGGCTTAAACCCTCCAACCGCCGAATCCTGGTGGCCATGAACGATCTCAACCTGGCGCCGGGAAGGCCGCACAGAAAATGCGCCAAGATCGCCGGAGACACGTCCGGCAACTACCATCCCCACGGCGAGCAGGTGGTTTATCCGACGTTGGTCCGCATGGCGCAGGATTTCAACATGCGCTACATGTTGGTCGACGGGCAAGGCAACTTCGGCTCGGTGGATGGTGATGCTCCGGCAGCCATGAGATACACCGAAGCGCGGCTCTCACCGGTGGCTATGGAGATGCTGGAGGATCTGGAGAAGGAAACCGTGGGCTTTGTGCCCAACTATGACGAAACCCGGCAAGAGCCGGTGGTGCTTCCCAGTAAATTCCCCAATCTCATCTGCAACGGCGCTTCGGGCATCGCCGTGGGAATGGCCACCAATATCCCCACCCACAACCTAGGCGAGGTGGTGGATGCTCTCACCGCCCTGATCGATAATCCCGAACTGGAGGATGCGAGGCTGCTGGAATTCATCCCCGGTCCGGATTTTCCCACCGGCGGAATCATCCAGGGAAAAGCGGGCATAGTCGAGGCATACAAAACCGGCCGGGGAAGGGTTATCCTCAGAGCCAAGGCCAGCGTGGAGAAGCAGAAGAGCGGCAAGGAGAGCATTATAGTGACCGAGATTCCCTACCAGATAAGCAAATCCAATCTCCTGGAAAGGATCGCTCAACTGGTGCGGGACAAACATCTCGAAGGCATCTCCGATCTGAGGGACGAATCGGACCGGGACGGAATGAGGATCGTGGTGGAGCTGAAGAGAGACGCTCCGGCGGACGTGGTCTTAAACCAGCTCTTCAAACACACCCAGATGCAGACCACCTTTGGGGTGATCATGCTGGCACTGGTGAACGGCGAGCCCAAGGTGCTCAAGCTCAGGGAGATGCTGGTCCACTTCCTGGAGTATCGGCATGAGGTCGTCACCAAGAGAACGCAGTTCGAGCTGAAGAAGGCGGAGCACCGGGCTCATATCCTGGAAGGTCTGAAGATTGCGCTGGACAACATAGACGCCGTGATCAAACTGATCCGCTCGTCCAAGACAGTGGAAGATGCCCGAAACGGCTTGATGAGCAAGTTCAAGCTCTCCGAGATACAGGCTCAGGCCATCCTGGACATGAGGCTGCAGAGGCTCACCGGCTTGGAGAGAGACAAAATCGAGAAGGAGTACCTGGATACGATCAAGTTGATCGAGACGCTCAAAGGCATTCTGACCAGCAAGGTCAAGAGGATGAACATAGTCAGAGAGGAGCTTCTGGAACTGAAGAAGAAATACGGCGATGAGCGCAGGACCGAAATCAGGGCCGAGGAGGAAGAGGAATTCACCATCGAGGATCTGATTGCGGAAGAGGACATGGTGATCACCATAACCCACGGCGGATACATAAAGAGGCTCTCCGTCACTTCTTACCGCCGGCAGGGCCGGGGTGGAAGAGGGGTGATCGGCATCGAAACCAAAGAGCAGGACTTCGTGGAACACCTGTTCATCGCCTCCACCCACAACTACATTCTCTTCTTCACTCCCAAGGGAAGATGCCACTGGCTCAAGGTGCACGAGATTCCGGTGGGCGGCAGGTTGGCCAAGGGCAAGCCCATCATAAACATGCTGGATCTGGGCGAGGAGGAGACGGTGGCTGCATTCCTGCCGGTGCGGGCCTTCGACGACCAGCATTTCGTGATGATGGCCACCCGCAAGGGGATCATCAAGAAAACCCTGCTGTCCGCTTTCAGCAATCCCAGACGAGGCGGAATCAACGCCATGAACATCCCGGAAGACGACAACCTGATCGAGGCCAAAATGACCGACGGAACCTCCGACATCGTCCTGGCTACCAAGGAGGGACAAGCCATACGCTTCCACGAGGACAAGGTTCGGGACATGGGAAGAGCCGCCTACGGCGTGCGGGGAGTCACTTTGGCAAAGGAAGATCGGGTCATCGGTATGGTGGTGATTAAGCGGGATGCCACTCTGCTCACGGTCACGGAGAACGGCTATGGCAAAAGATCGGATATAACCGATTACCGGGTGACGAACCGGGGCGGAAAAGGCATAATCAACATAAAATGCAGCGAGAGAAACGGCAAGGTGGTGGACATAAAAGAAGTGGTTACCGACGATGAGTTGATGCTCATCACCCAAAAGGGCATTATCATCCGGCAGCCGGTCAAACAGATAAGCGTGATCGGACGAGCCACCCAGGGAGTAAGACTCATCAACTTGGATGCCAATGACAAGGTGGTGGACGTAGCTCGGGTGGTCACGTCCGAGGAGAACGGCAACCAAGACCAGAATTCGGAAGATCCGAATGGAGAGGAGAAAGAGGGTCAAGCGCCGGATTCCTAAGATATCGGCCATCGCCAAGAATTGAAGCAGGCAGGCAACTTGTGTAGACAGATGTAGATGAGGAAACCAGAACCTAACTTAAGTTAGGTTCTGGTTTCTATTATTGAGAGTTGTAGGGGAAACCCTCGGGTCTCCACTTCATAAGCGAAGCCCAGCGACTTAGATGAGCAACTTCAACGGACTTAGAATCGCCATCATGGTTCTGGTATTCATCCTGATCCTGAGGCTGTTGGTGAAGGGATGGCAGAAGGTGGCCATCTCGCGGACGGGCGAGAAATTCAAATTCCTCTTGACCAAATCACCGTTTTCGCACGATGTCACATGGCGGGACGTGCGCTACTCCATTATGGTAGTGATCGACGCTCTGATATCGATAATCGTTCTGATCTGGCTGACGGACATGCTGCTTTAACGTTATTCGTTGTTACCCCCTGGCAAGAACGAGACCCCCCATAAATGCAACTCCACGGGACGCAAACTCACATAGGGGCGGGAATTCATCCCGCCCCTGACTCAGTGGTTGTCTGTGTTGGGAAACCAGAACCTAGCTTAAGCTAGGTTCTGGTTCTGCATGCACACAGCCCCATCACCATCGACAAACACCTTCCGTCGACCGGGAGAGTTCGGACACTGCAAAGTGGATTAATCTCCAAGAAAGCGAGGGCGACGTGGATAACGGTTGCAGCTAAGCTGTCCTCTGCGAAGTCCTCCAACCCATAGGGGCGGGAATTCATCCCGCCCCTTTTCCTTTGTGACTCATCCTTTCTTTACATGGCACCCAAAAACGGCTATATTCGTGTCATGGCCAGGAAAGAGAGACCGGCTGTTTCGACGCTTGACGACACCATCGCCGCCATCTCCACCCCGCTGGGTGAGGGCGGAATCGGGATCGTGCGCCTATCCGGCAAGCACTCGATAGAAATCGCCGATAAGCTGTTCGAAGGCGAAAAGTCCCTCAGCCAGCTTCCCTCTCATCAGGTCAGCTACGGCGAGATTGTCGATTCTGATACCGGAAACGTTTTGGACGAGGTGCTGGTGGCCGTATTTCGCTCTCCGAGAAGCTATACCGCAGAAGACTTGGTGGAAATAAGCTGCCACGGCGGGCAGCTTGTGGTGAGCAGAGTACTGGAACAAGCTATAAAGTGCGGCGCCCGCTTGGCGGAACCCGGAGAATTCACGCTCCGGGCCTTCATCAACGGCCGGATCGACCTGTCGCAGGCGGAGGCAGTGGCCGAGGTGATCCGCGCCAAGACCGATCTGGGCCTCAGACTGGCGCTTGAGCACTTGAAAGGCGGTCTATCTGAGAAGATCAGCTCCTATCGGGATAGATTGATCGACATTCTGGCCAGGCTGGAGGTGGACATAGACTTCTCCGAGGAAGATGTGGAGCCTATCGATGGAGATGAGCTCGCTGGCGAAATCGATCTCATTGAAGAAGACATAGGTCGGCTGCTGGCTACCTATGATGAGGGGAGAATCCTCAAAGAGGGGCTGAATGTGGTCATCGTGGGAAAGACCAACGTTGGTAAATCCAGCCTGCTGAATGCGCTTCTCAAGGAAGATCGGGCCATCGTCACCCCTATACCCGGAACCACCAGGGATGTCATCTCGGAGTTCGCCAACTTCAGGGGGATTCCGGTCAGGCTGGTGGACACGGCGGGGTATCGTATCTCCCAGGACATGATAGAACTGGAAGGGATTAAAAGAACCAGAATCGAAAGGGACGCAGCAGACTTTCTTTTGGTGATGTTCGACACTTCAGCCGAAATCGACGACGAGGACCTGGAGCTGGTCAATCAGATCAAGGACAGACGGTCTCTGCTCGTTCTCAACAAGACGGACATCGCACCAGACGATGTGATGCGAAAGAACGAGGACAGGATCAGACAGGCATCGGTCGGCGGCCAGCTACTTAAGGTTTCCGCTCTGAGAGGAGATGGTTTGGAGGAGTTGAAGGAACTGATAGCGTCCAGGTCCAAAGTTGCGCCCAGGGATCGAAGCGAAGGGGTGATGCTTTCGAGCATCAGGCACAGGGATGCGTTGAATAGAGCCAAGAAAAGCCTGTCTCTGGCGAAGGGAAGCTTGGAGAGGAAGATGAGTGCGGAGTTCGTGGCCTTGGACGTCAAAGCCGCGCTGGATGCGGTCGGCGAAGTGGTCGGAAAAACGGTCACGGACGATATTCTGAACAGAATATTCTCGGAGTTCTGCATCGGGAAGTAGAGTGCTTGACGCAACGGATTTCATCACCTCGATAGTCGCAACAAAAAGGGCGAACCCAAATGGTTCGCCCTCAGCGTTTCCATCGCAGTGAGAAAAATGAATCTGCCGGCTTGTTTGTCTTCACATCCGGATCGAGGAGACTTCCGGATCACACCCCGGCCAATTCCGTTTCCTTGATCGCAACCGTCACGGTCAGCCTGCCCCGTTCCTTCCTTCCCAGAATGGTCACCTCCGCCCCAAAGTGCTTGACCGCTCCCTCCAGCATTCCAAGAAAGAAATCGTCCAGCTTTCTATCGGAGGAATATCTTACGTCGAAGTGATCCGAGGAGGCCTCTCGAAAATCCAGGCGGGGAGGAGTGCCCAGGCCGTCGTTTCTGATATGATGATGAATCTTGTTGACGGCGGTGATCAGCTCGACCATGGTTCTGACGTTGTGCATATAATCGCCGAATATGTCGGCGAAGTAATCAAAGGTCTCGCGTCCTAAGTCCCTCCACAAGGTAGAGAGCTCGGTTTCGGTCGCTTGACTTAAAGTCTTCATCAGGTTCACAAGATCGCCGTCCGGATACCAGGTCAGCTCCGCGAACACGTTGGTCCTCAGAGATGCCTTCCGGCACAGATCCGTGAAAGAGATTTGAGGATAGCGCTTGTCGACGAAGCGAGCCAGGCTGTTGAACATGGCGCCGTTCATGGATGCCCCTCCTTTTGGAATTTGCGTTACGCGACAGAAGTTCCACCTGTCGACAAGTCAGTTTATCGTCTGCGCCCCGACTGCCCTTGAGTTCAGTGAAGGAGTTTGCATGAGAATTATACAGCGTCAGCATGCGCAACAAACGGCCTTTACAAGCGCGCTGTTTTTCGTATATTGGATTATTCAGCGCCGATTAGGTTTCTCGTTTCGAAGAAGCATGACCGAATGGCGTGTGAAACAGCCCGGTTCAGAAATGAAAAAAGATCAGGGAAAGGATGATCCATGGAAGTTTTCGAGGCGATACGACAGAGACGAACGATCAGGACGTTCACAGGGAAAGAAATTCCGAAATCCGATCTCGAGAAAATCGTCGATGCGGGACGGCTGGCACCGTCCGGTATAAACAAGCAGATGTGGGATTTCATAGTGATTACCGGAAAGGATATAATCGCCAACATACTGGGTCGTCTTCATTTTTCGGGAAGGAAATATGGAACACACGAAGACGGCAAATTTGGCGGGATATCTGCCATAATTGCAGTTGTTCTTGATGGTTCGCATCCATATTGGATTGAGGATGGTTCGGCTGCAACTGTGAATATGCTACTGACTGCCATAGACTTAGGTTGGGGAAGTTGTTGGATTGAAGGACAGATACGTCCCCTCGAGGGTGATTTGAAAGAACTCCTGGGGATACCGGAGACCAAACGCATTCTGTTGATGATTGCTTTGGGCGAACCTGTGACGTGGTCTCCAGCTCCACCAAAGAAGGCACTGTCGGAGGTTCTTCACTGGGAACGGTATGAGACGTCATAGGCAACCTCGTCGTGCCGGCACTTTGCCACAGACACTCTTGGGATTCTCTAGATAGCACTTGAATCAGCATAGGCATATCGATCTTCCGATGCAACCGGTTCCACGTGAAACATCATGTTAACTTACGAAGAAGAGTTTGACATAATCGTAGTCGGCGCTGGGCACGCCGGCTGTGAGGCCGCACTGGCTGCGGCACGGATGGGGCAGAAGGCTCTCCTTTTCACCATGAACAAGGAGACCATCGCCCAGATGTCCTGCAATCCGGCAGTCGGCGGCCAAGCAAAAGGGCAACTGGTGAAGGAAATTGATGCGCTCGGCGGAGAGATCGGGTTCATCGCGGACAAGACCTCAATCCAGACCAAGACATTGAACCTCAAGAAAGGTCCGGCTGTGTGGTCCACGCGCACTCAGAACGATCGAGCCATGTACCGACTGGCCATGCGCGAGTCTCTGGAGAGCCAGGACCGGCTCTCCGTGAAACAAGATTCCGTGGTAGAGGTTCTGGTCAGTGACGGAACGACCACTGGTGTCATAACCGAATCCGGAATGGCATATCATGCCAGGGCTGTCATTTTGACATGTGGCACTTTTCTTAACGGATTGATTTATATAGGGTTAAATCATTTTCCAGCCGGTAGAGCCGGAGAGTTTCCATCGTTCGGTTTGACAGAGAATCTAATCAAGCTCGGCTTCAAAGCGGGCCGTTTGAAGACCGGCACGCCTCCACGTATCGACGGGAGGACCATCGACTTTTCGAAGACCGCCGTTCAAGACGGGGACGAAGACCCGAGACCATTCTCCCTCCGGACGGCAGCTCCTCCGGAAAATAAGCTGCCTTGCTACCTGAGCTACACAAATCAACAGACACATGAGTTGATTCTGAATAACCTGGACAGATCCCCGCTCTACAGCGGAAAGATCCACGGCATTGGTCCAAGATACTGCCCTTCCGTCGAGGATAAGGTGGTCAAATTCCCGGATAAGCCCAGACATCAACTCTTCTTGGAGCCGGAAGGGCTCGGAACCACGGAGTTCTACGTCAACGGATTCGCCACCAGCCTGCCCGAGGACGTTCAACTCCGAGCGCTCCGGACAGTGGCAGGCCTGGAGGATGTTCGAATGATGAGAACCGGCTATGCGATTGAGTATGACTACTTCCCGCCGGTTCAACTCAAACACACCCTGGAGACCAAGCTGGTGGAGAATCTTTACTTCGCAGGGCAGATAAACGGCACATCCGGTTATGAAGAGGCCGCTGCCCAAGGGATCATGGCTGGGATCAATGCGACTCTCAAACTCAGAGGAGAAGCTCCTTTCATCCTCGACAGAGACCAAGCGTACATCGGAGTCCTCATCGATGACTTGGTGACCAAGGGGACCGAGGAACCCTACCGTATGTTCACCTCCCGCGCCGAATACCGGCTGATCCTCAGAGAGGATAACGCAGACCAGAGACTGCTCGAAATGGGTTATCAGCTCGGGTTGGTGCCGGAACAGGTTCACTCTGTCTATCTTAATAGAAAAGACGAGGTTGAAAAAGAGAAAGCCAGACTGAAAAGAGTCTTTGTCTCCGTGTCATCCTTTTCAGACGTCTTGGGGGACATCGAAAACAACCGGAAGATGTCTTTGGCAAAGCTGTTGAAGATGCCTCAAATCACGTATCGAAATCTACAAGCCGTTGACTGGGAAGCGCAAAGGGTGCCTAGGTCGGTCCATGAACAAGTGGAATTGGAGATCAGGTACGAAGGGTACATCGCAAGGCAGATCAAGGAAGTTGAGAAATCCAAGAAATTGGAATGTATGCGGATTCCGGATCGGTTTGTCTATGACGGTCTGATCGGATTCAAGACAGAGGCCTTGGAGAAGCTCAAGAAGATCCGGCCAATCTCGGTCGGACAGGCCTGTCGCATATCCGGCGTGTCGCCTGGCGACATTGCGGTTTTGATGGTCTACTTGAAACAGTTCAGTGCAAGACAGTCAAAGGAAAGATCAAGACTGTCAACGGATGCATCGGATTAAACGGATAGTGTTTGGTTAATTCGTTCCCTCGGTCCAACTTGTGTATACGAATGACTGTCAACGGATGCATCGCTTAAGCCGACATTCTTGTACGCGCATTGAGTTGCCATCATCCGTTCCATTCGCTAAATCCGTTGACGGGCCTTGGTCTTTGTTTCACGTGAAACACTTACTTTCTCTTCGATCCTGATAATCCAACAATGTTCTCTCCGGAAGAAATCGATCGATTCAAGGGCATCTGTTCCTCGTTCCGCGTGAATGTCTCGAAAGAGATGATCGAGAAGTTCGATGCTTATGCTTCGCTGCTTCTTGAGTGGAACGCAAGAATCCATCTGGTCTCGAAGGGCGATGCCAGGAACGATCGTATTCTCAGGCACTTCGTAGACTCCCTGTTGATCCTCAAGGCGGTCGACATACCGATGAATGCGAGTCTTCTGGACCTGGGTGCTGGTGCAGGATTCCCCTCGATTCCCATCAAGATCGTCAGGGACGACATCCGGCTGACCCTGGTGGAATCGACTCACAAGAAAGTGTTGTTCTTGCAGAAGCTCCTCCAAACCCTGGAGCTCAAAGAGGTCCGCATTTTGGATCAACGGGCAGAAACGCTCTCCGAACATGCAGATATTGCGCGGAGTTTCGATGTGATCACTGCTAAGGCAGTAGGAGAGCTGAGTAGCGTGGTGCAATTGAGCGGGCCTCTTATTAAGATCGGCGGCATCTTGGTATCGTACAAGGGAACTGGTGCGAAAAGGGAAATGGCGGAGACCAAGCTGGCGCCTCAGTATCGGATAGAGGATGTAATACGTGTTGAGATTGCCGAAATGGACTTGGTTAGGTGGTTGGTTGTGGTACATAGGGTTAGCTAATTGAAGCTGACAGATGGGAATTATGACATAAATCGTGTAAAGTTATTATCTACATATTATAATTTACATAAATATACCTATTTCATATTCCTCCATTGGATTGACGATGAATGAGCGTTCGGACACGGCGATACATTGAATTAGTCTCTTCACCCAATCCTTCTCGCAGACTGAAGTCTGCGGCTACAGAAACCTCTACAAGTCTCTCACCCTACCCTCTCATACGGGCCCTTGTCTCCCCCAAGGGGGAGAGGGACAACCGGGCGCCCGGAAGCAGGCGTTTCGAGCCCCGATACTGAGGGTTCTGGGCTTTCAGACGCTCGTAGACGTTGAATTCTAACGACATCCGCCCGTACGGGCGGCTACAAATTTCAACCCCAACGTCGGCCGCAAGTTGCGTTGGATTCTCCTTGATGCCTCGGTCGGGTGCCTCACCGCTTGTGGTGGGTATTAGGCGGAACATGACACAGAATCGCAGATTTATTTCGGCGAGAGGGAGACGTTTCTCCGCTGGGAGGTCAGGACCGATTCGAAGAAGGACTTGACGTCAGGGTACTGCCCTGGACTGACATGAGTCTTCTTGAAGGCCACCTGTCTACTCACCACCATGTTCTCGCCATCGGTGAAACACGAAAACGAGAAATCCGCGAAGTCGGACGACAGCTCTTCCGGCTCCGGAAGGCTGTTGATCTTAAGGTTCTCGGGTATCCTGATTTTGATGCCGTCGATCACGGATCTGGGATAGTCAAGCGCGATGGAGTGTTGTCTTTTCTCCCGTGTGAATTCGTCGAACATGGGGTTTCTCAGGACTGCCGGCGAGAACACCAGAAGCGTGTCGATCCCCTGCACATACTGGGGGACCACAAACTTATACTCCAATACTAACGGCTGGTCCAGGTCCGACAGTTGAGATACGGAATGCTCCTTGAGAACTGCGCCTGGACAACTGCGGGATAGGGACTTTTCGAGCCATTCCCTTTGTTCGGTCTTCGTAAGCGACTGCAGGAAAGAGCGAGTGCTGCTTGCCTCCTGGCCTGACCGGGTGCTTCTTACCGAACAGCTTAGTGAGCCGTCCTCCAGAATCTCCGCCTGGCAATCGTGAATCGTGGAATTGTCGGCCGCCCGCGAGCTGGGGACCGTTACCAGTCGGCTGTCCTCCTCGGTCACCACCAGTACCTTGGTATTTTCCAGATACCAGGGAATACGGCCGAAGGGAACGGCAGCGGAGGTGGCGTCCAGCAAGACGAAGTCGTCATCGGCGCTGTACTCCTTATCTCCTTTGACCAACACCGGCGTGAAATCCTCACTCTGCGAGAAGAACCTGGCCGGAACGGCCACAGCCATGTGGTTGAACTGCTGTCGGGAAACGAAGCTCTCGATCACCTCGCCGGCACTGCAGGTGCGAGCCAGGGCCGGAAAGGCGTCAATGCCGGCTTCCTTCAACATGGTCATCAGCAGGAAAGCCTTGTCCTTGCAGTCGCCGTATCGGTTGACGAAAACCTCGGAAGGATCATGAGGGATAACTCGGCCCTCCTTCATCTCAATAGCCACGTAGCGAATCTGCGATTGCACGAAATCATATATCCTGGCGATTTTCTCCGGATCGTCGCTACATCCGCTGGTGATTTCCTTCACTTGTCGCGCGACGGCCTTGTCCGCCTGCAGCTTCTCTTCCGTGGCCAGCCAGTAGCTCTTTCCCAGAATCTCCCAGGAGTCCCCCTCTATGGGGACGGTAATACCGAAGCTGGACAGAGCAGTGAGGGAGAAATACACCTTCGTGGTCACCTCGGAAAGCGGCGGCATCAGAGGTTCAGGCGTGATAGGCGGTGCGTCTTTCAGGCTGAAGACGGCCTTCACTCTTCCCGTAGGATGGGAAACGGACTTCTCCACCTCGATTCCTTTTCTCTGAGACAGCAGATAGTTGTACTGAGCGAAATACGGAACGTCGAGAGTGAAACTGGAAAGCAGCACCGGCTCCTCTCTCTGGAATTCCCAGGCGGAAGGAAACGGCCCGTTGTACACGATTGAGTAGGAATACTCGACAACCGAGCCGGTTTCGGCGCCCGGCAACGCGAAAACCTTGGCTTTGTCGTCGGAATAGAGAACGAAATTGGGGAACATGGACTTTTCGTGTATGTTCTCGGGCTTGAGTTCCACCACGCTTCCGTCCCCGCGAATCGTTCTTCCTTGTAGATTGTGCACTTCGCTCTCCGCATAGAAGGGAATCTCAACGTTGGCATAGTCCAGCCCGGCCTCGTCCAGTATTCTGATTATCACGTGATGGGTGAAGATGAAGTTTTCCCTGGCGGCGAACTCTCCCTCATCCAGAAGAAACACGGCGCTGGCGCCGGGATAATCCTCCGGGCCGGGCGTTTCATCGAGATTGATCTGTTCCCATTCGATTTTCTTGAGGCTGATTTCCCTCTGTATAGGCGCGCAGCTTGCACCCACCAGCGCGGACGCCAGGATGGCAGACAGAGTAAATCTCCTGATCATCTGCCAACGGCTCAGTTCCACTTGCCTGCCCCCGGCTCTCGGCAATAGAGCGCTCATCCCGCGACCTCCAGATTTGACGTTGAGCATATATCCGTAAAAGTACTGATTGACGTGCACTCTCAAACAGGCACCAGAATGCTTCTGTGTCTGCAGCTTCGACCGCATCCGCGTTCACGCCCGACCCGTGTGTCTACCCATACTGTCTGCGTTATAATATGACCCTGGCTTGCGAAAATCAAGTACTTTTTCGGGCCGTTTGACAAAGCTACCGTCGGCGCTGACAACCGACGGTCGGAGCCCACGGTCACACATGTCGCCGGGATAACCCGGTGGCCATTTTGCCACGAATTCTCTTGCTTTTTCGGCCGCAGGCTGTTATGTATGGAAAAACAGCGCAGTCATTTCGGGATTTCGAATTTCCGAAGGAGAAGAGAGGTTTTGGGTAAGATTATCGCCGTTGCCAATCAGAAGGGCGGAGTGGGAAAGACCACCACCGCCGTGAATCTATCCGCTTGTCTGGCCGTGGCGGAGAAGAGGATTTTGTTGGTGGACATAGATCCCCAAGCCACCTCCACCTCCGGTCTGGGAATCGACAAGAGCAAGCTGGAGAAGAGCGTTTACGAGGTGCTGGTGGGAGGCCTGCCCGTGGAGGACGTGATCGTAAAGACGCAGCTGTCCTTCCTGGATCTGGTGCCGTCTCATCTTCGGTTGGTGGGGGCGGAGGTGGAATTGGTCAGCGAGATAGCCAGGGAGAAGAAGCTCTCCGCTGCCCTGGAGCCGATCAGGGAGAAATACGACTTCATCCTGATCGACGCGCCGCCATCCCTGGGACTTCTGACCATCAACACTCTGACCGCGGCGGATTCCATCCTGGTGCCCATCCAATGCGAATATTACGCCCTGGAGGGATTGAGTCTGCTTCTGAACACCATCGAGCTGATTCAAAAGAACCTCAACCCCGAACTTGAGATCGAAGGCGTGCTCCTGACCATGTACGATTCCCGATTGAACCTGTCCCGTCAGGTGGCGGAGGAGACCAGAAAGTACTTTGGAGACAAGGTCTATCAGACCGTGATAAGCAGAAACGTGAGGCTTTCCGAGGCGCCCGGCTTCGGCAAACCCATAATTCTATATGACGTGAGCTCCGCCGGCGCGGAGAATTATCTGAGCCTGGCAGCGGAAATGCTCGATCACAGCCGGCAGGTGCCCGAGATGACGCAGGCCGCAGAGGTGGAACATGAATAGAAAAGCCCTGGGGAGAGGTCTGGAGGCGCTCATTCCCGAACGTCCTCCGGAGCAGGTCAAAACCGAAAAGGAACCGGAGAGGGGTCTGGTTCAACTTGACGTTGACAAGATCAGATCCAACCCCTACCAGCCGCGCACGGCGGTGGACGAGGCCAAGCTGGCCGAGCTGTCGGCATCCATAAAGGAGAAGGGAATCATCCAGCCGGTGGTGGTCAGACAGGTCGGAGACGCGTTCGAGCTGGTGGCCGGCGAGAGGAGACTTCTGGCGGTCAAGAAGCTGGGCCTGAAAATCGTTTCGGCCGTAATGGCGGGCAAACTCTCCAAAGAAGAGATGATGGAGCTGTCGTTGATCGAGAATCTTCAGAGGGAGGATCTGAATCCGATCGACGTGGCCAACGGATACAAAAGGCTCCTGGAGGAATGTAATATCTCTCAACAAGAGCTGGCCGACAAAGTCGGAAAGGACCGCTCCTCGGTGGCCAACACGCTGAGGCTCTTGAGCCTACCGGATGAAATACGGAAGCTCATCTCCAACGCCGCTCTGTCCGAAGGACATGCCCGGGCCATACTCTCCCTATCGACAGACAGCGAGAGAATAGAGCTTTCTCGCCGAGTGGTTGAGGAGGGGCTTTCGGTGCGCAAGACCGAAGAGTTGGCTTACGGGAAGAAGAAGCCTTCCGCTCCCAAGCCGAAAACCGGAACGGCTCCGGCTTTCCTGGACATCGAGGAGAAGCTGAAGCAGTTCTTCGGAACGTCGGTCAAGGTGACCAGTAAAAGAAAGGGAGGAAAGATCGAGGTGGAATTCTATTCGGAGGACGATCTCTCCCGAATTCTGGAGCTTGTGGGAATAACTCTGTAGCAGCCAGCCGATTTCTTCGCCTCGCCGGAAAATCCCCCGGGTTTTGACAAGAAAAGCGAAAGCCCAAGATGAAGAAGAAACATGTGACCTTCCTTATCGTGCCGGAAGGAAGCCCGAAAAGCCTCAAGTTCACGCTCTCCTTGTGGGCATCCTGGGCTATAACCGGCGGGTTCGCGTTCCTTCTGGTCTTCGTCATAGCAATGAGCGTGCTTCAGGGCAAGCTTTTGTATGAGGTGCTCCTGGGCCAATCACTGAAGCAGGAAAACTCTAAGCTCAGAGCATACAATGCCAGAGTGGTGGAATTGGAGAAGGAACTTGGGGATTACAAGGCCTTCGTGGGAAAGGTGGCTGAGTTGGCAGGAGTTCAGTATGGTGATTCGGCCGAAAGCCGGTCGGATGAATACGACACCACCGCTGACGCGGAGGCTTCGGAAATGATCTCTCCCCTGACGGAGCGGGAAGGAGGAGTTCTCTCCGCAGCAGACTCAGTGCAGGGCGGAGCCGACTCCCTCACCGGCGTTCCCAGGGGCGCTCCCATTGCAGGATGGATAACGCAGGGTTTCAGCATGGACGTGCCGGATTTCCGCAACGCTCATCCGGGAGTGGATTTCGCAGCCAAGACGGGCACAGACGTGAAAGCCACAGCTGGCGGAATGGTCATCCTGGCGGGTTGGGACGAAATCTATGGGAATCTGGTGGCCATCGATCACCTCAACGGCTATGTGACTTACTACGGCCACAATTCCAAGAATCTGGTGAAGGTGGGAGACATCGTCACTCGTGGTCAGATCATCGCTCTCTCCGGAAACACCGGCAGAAGCTCCGCTCCCCATCTGCATTACGAAATCAGAAAAGACGACATTCCGATCAACCCAGATAGCTATTTGAGCGGAAAGTAGAGTGGGGACCATGAAGAACAAAACAGACAGAGGAGGCGGCGGATTGAACACCATTATCGGAAAGGATTCCGTCATTGAGGGCACCATAGAGGTCCATGGAGGGCTTAGAGTTGACGGTGTTGTGCGGGGCAGGGTTTCCGCCACCGATTCTCTGGCTGTGGGAGACAGCGGCAGGGTGGAGGCGGACGTGGCCAGCTCAATGGTGGTCATTGGGGGTAAGGTCTCCGGAAACATTCTGGCCAAGGACAAAGTCGAACTGCAATCCAAGGCCGAGGTGGAGGGCGACATCACCACCAAGAATCTGATTATCGAGGAAGGGGCGGTCTTTCACGGCAGATGTAATATGAAAGGCCCAGGCTCAGGATCGGCCCCTGTAAACGAATAGCTTGGGCCAGCACCGTATGATATCCGTAGTAGATAGACCCTATGTTGACAATTGGCATAAAAATGTGGAAACCGCGTCAACTAATTGTATTTAAACAGCTTAAGATAGATTTTGAGGTGCCAAACAGTGCCGGTTATCCACAATTTCCATATAATCGCTGGTGATAGCATGGTTTAGGCTTGGCAGCCTAATGATTCGATCTAAAAGGTGGGGCGATCCTTCTGTTTGCGTTTGTGTTGGACATTTTTGGGCACTGATTTGAAAAGATGATCAAGGGGCGCGCTCCTCAACCGCGCTTGCCATAAGCTCGCATACCGGGATGACTGCATGACTCTGATCTGGGTTGGCTTGGGTTTGCTTTTCATTGTTTGCTTGTATCTGCTCCGATTTCACGTCTCATCTGTTCTGTTCCATCTCTCTGCCATGCTTGAGAAGAGGACCAAGGATCTTGACATCCTCCACTCCCTCAGGCAGAATCTGGTCCACGAGAGAAAGAAGAAGATCGCCGGGTTGGAAATGATCCTTTCATCCTGGGAGAAGGGCGAAGAGGTTCAGCCACGGTATGAATACTACCAAGAGCTGTTGGAACAACTGAAGGGACTCGTTCGGAGCGAGCGAAGAAATCTGATGGCCGTCACTACGGACGTTTTTCTCTGGGCGAAGTTGTGGAGACTGCTGATTCGAATCGACAAGATGTCCCGAGAGAAGAGAGAAAGATCCGATGTCGCCAGGCTGAGACAAGACCTGGCCAGATTCCGGGAATTGGTGGACGAGGTGGTGGAGGATGCCACCGAGAGGTTTTCCTTTTCTCTGAATGACGCCGTCAGAGAGTCCTTGAAGACGGTGAGAGTAGAGAAGTCCGGCTCGTCGGACATCAAAATCGAAGAGTCGCTCGACGACGTGGGCGACGGCATTCGTTTCTCATACTCCAAGTTCAAAGACTGGCAGAGGCTTCTGATTAACCCACTATGCAATGCAGCCGAAACAGTGAAGGTCAAGCAAAGAGCACGGTTATGCAAACCGGGACTTGGAAGCGAGCCGACATGACAGGTTCTGACAGTAGGTCATACCTCCCAGTTCTGTGCCGCCAGAATCTCTCCTAATCCTATTTCCTGCAGGAACTTTCTCACCGGAAGGGAAAGATACTTCCTCCTCTTCAGGACCACTCCATACCCCAGTTTCCCGAAATGCTCGGTAACCGGTACGTGCGAGAGCGCCGGCTCGTCGGTGGCTTCGGTAACGAGCCCCGAGACGAATGATATACCCTCCCCGATCCTGACGTACTCCTGAATCACCATGGCGCCGCCTGTTTCTATCTCGACGCTGTAATTCAAGTTGCTTTCTCCCAGAACGCTCTCCACCTTCTTGCGAATCGAGTTGTCCTTCTCATACATGATCAGGGGGTCCCTGACGATCTCCTTCAAAGCCACGGTCCGACGACCGGCAAGCCTGTGGTTGGCCGGGAGGCACAAAAACATGTCATAAGACCAGATTTCGTAAAAGGAGAGGTCTTCGAAGTCGTTCCAGGAAGAAGTAATGCCGAAATCCACATCCCCGGCCGAGACCATGTGCAGGATTTCCCGATCCTGCGGCTTGTTGAGAATCACCAAACGCACGTCCGGGTTTTTCTTCTTGAAGTTCTGCACGATCTCCGGCAGCTTGTATTGCATGATTCCCCGGTAAGCTCCAATGGTAACCGTTCCTTCGGGCGAACCGGCCAGTTCCGCGAAATGGGTCTCGATGTTGTCTATGGTCTGCAGTATTATGTCAACGTAGGCCATGAGGATCTTGCCGGCGGGAGTCAGATGAATGCCGCGGCCTTCCCTTTCATACAATTTGACGTGCAGCTCGTCCTCCAGCGATTTGACCTGGTGGCTGATGGCCGACTGGCCGACATTCAACACCTTCGCTGCCTTGGAGAAGCTACGGTGTATCCCGGACCAATAGAATCCACGTAAGGTTTGTAGCTCCATTTTCCCTCCATAACTTCAATGCATTCAACGGAATCGACTCTACACGGACTCATAGATTGTTAGCCTGATATATGAGCCATATCGCCTATATATGAATAGATTCACTGCATTCCTGGAAGATAGTATTTTGATTCATGTCTGTCAACCGATATTTTATAGCGGGAAAGAAAATAACAAGAAAGATAGTGCTTTCGGCTATAAGGGAAACCTGGGAGACCAGAACCTGACCTGGGTCCGGTTCTGGTCTGGGCCGGGGGCCGGTAGCGGACGCAAAACTCAATAAGGAAAGGGGTCGACAATGTTCCAGCCAATTATGTTCACGCTGAGGGCTTCTGTGGTTCCATTTCAACTGCTTCGCCCGCTTCCCACCATCTTCGCCAGCGTGCAGGGGGTGAGCGGCGAAGGTGCATGCCCGGACATGCCCCCGTCGGTCAAGAAGGAGTTCGATTCTCATCTGGACTGCCTGTCGGAGATAGCCAACATCCTCTCGGAGATGAAGGCTCTTCCCGCAGCGGATCACCAGAAGCTATCGGAGATGGCAATCGGATTAAAAGAAGCCCAGATTCAGGATGTCTGTGAGAAGACCAGCGTTCTGAACCGGGAATTGGAGGAGATGTGCGAGAAGAACAGAACCGCCATCAAGGAGGAGTGCCGGGCGCATCCCTTTGCTTTCCGGGTGGCCTACCGCAACAAGGTTCGGGTCAAGCAGCTTTGCCTGATCTATCAGGATGAGCTCAACGAAAGAATTAAGAGCCTGCAGGACGTTCTGACCCAGCGCTGTTTCTACGACGTGGAAACCAGAACCGAGGAGTCCATCAAATCGCAGCCGGTGCACTCGGATTTCGTGATATACGCTCCGGGCCAGCCGGCGGGAGAGGTTTACTTCGACGGCATGCCCAAAGCAGGCATCCCGCTTCTTCTGATGATCGAGCTGGGCAAAAGCATCGAGGATTGCTCCATCGCCGATCTGAGAAGGGTGTTCCGGCACCAGCAGAACAACATCGACGTCTTGTATTCCCCCTTCCCGCCCATCCGCATGTTCCAGAAGATCGACATCCAGTACGTTCAGAATCTGTACAGAATGAGCGGGTACTCGAAACCCTGAGAATCAGCCGATCAGTAAAACCGAGCTTCGGGGGAGGATCAGCGGTCCTCCCTCTTTTTTTTAGGCAAGTTAAGGAAGTGAACCAGAACCTGGCTTAAGCCAGGTTCTGCAAAGACCTGTTAGCATTTCGATTGAGCTTCGATCAACCCTTCAGTTTCTTCACCAAAGAGGCCACTCTTTTTCCCAGCTTCACGGCATTCGAGCAAGTCTCCCCATCCGGCGCGCCCACACATGCCACGCCATAATGGCCGGTGGCATCCAGAGGATCGCCCACGATGATCATTCCATATATCAACATGGCCTGGAGGATGGAGAGAATGGTGGTTTCCTTTCCGCCGGTTGGATCTCCGGCTGTGGCGAAGGCTGCGCCGATTTTGTTCTCCATCTTTCCGCGGATGCCGATGTACTTGTCGAATACCTCCTTCATGGGATAGGCCATGGTCCCGAAATAGACCGGCGACCCGGCTATTATTCCATCGGATTTGACGAAATCGTCTTTGGCCACTTCCGTCACCGATTTGACCAGACACTCCACCCCCTCCACCTGCTTCACCCCCTTGGCTATTTCTCCGGCCAGCTTCTTGGTGTTGCCTGTTCTCGAGTAATACATCACTAAGACTTGCATAATCTACCTCGATGGTCTTGATGGCGTTTTGACAATGTCATGTCTAACCATTTACATGAACAGATTCCCTGGATTGCTCCGGTCCAGATGCCATTTCATCGGGTTGTTAGCGATGTATTCACGGATGCCTCTAAGCGATTCATCATTCCGGATTACATGATCATAAAAGGACCGCTGCCAGACAAATTCCATTAGACCGTGTTGATGGATTGATTTCGATGTCGTGGTTTTGAACGCGTTGACGGATTTCGACAGTAAGCTATGCTGGCGGCTGTATGCAGTAGGGACAACCCTAGGGTTGTCCCTACCCTTATGCCTGCGATCACGACCACTTTGAAGCACCAGGATTCCATGGATATGATTGGGCATTATGACGAATTCATCCAATTTCACATAGCCATATTGTCTGGCCAGCCACAACCATTGTTGCTCTGTGACCTTTCCGTATTCATTCAAGATCATCTTGCCGTTTATCACGTCTCCGAACCATTCCACTCGATTCTTGGTGCATAGGGTAAGGAAATACCACCCCGATCTGGAATAATCATATCCGCGCATGCGGGTGGATTTGCGTTTGGGAGAGTGAGGCATACCCAGGAATTCGTTCTGGAACGGTTTTTGTAGGGACAATCCCAGGATTGTCCCTACAGAGATCGTCCCCACAGCGTCATAAACGG
>CAZPRG010000014.1:0-23601 GCA_964588675.1 uncultured Ignavibacteria bacterium | reverse complement strand
GTCCCGTGGAGGGGAGATTCTGGAGATGGCCAAGGAGTTCCCTTTGAAATCCAACATCAAAGCTGATCGTGGGTTCTTGATAATCTGCTCAAATCCAGATTGTCCATCGGTAGCGTAGGATGCGACTCTCAACGCGACCTATCGTGAAATCTCCCCGTGACTAGCGGAGAATGTGACTGGAAGGATATCCAACATGATTTTCTACGAAGAGATATTCCGAGCTTTCCAAGAGCAGAATGTGAAATATGTGCTCGTGGGCGGAATAGCCGTCAATCTGTTAGGCGCGATGCGAAGCACGGTTGACTTAGATATCCTTGTCGAAATGAGCGATGAGAATATAGGGAAGATCATCGCAATCTTGAAAGAGCAAGGTTATAAACCAAAGCAACCCGTTGATCCGATGAAGATTGCGGACAAAAGGACAAGAGAAAGCTGGATCAGGGAAAAGCACATGAAGGCTTTCAACTTCTACAAAGAGGACGAACTCAAAGAAGTCGATATTGTTCTTGAATCACCTGTATCTTTTGAAGAGGCCCAAAAGAGTGCAACCGCAGTTAAAGTCGACGATCTTAGGTTGCCCGTGATTTCTGTGGATAATTTGATAAAGATGAAGAAAAAGACAGGTCGTGCAATTGATGATCTGGACATTGAAGAACTGACCAAGATCAAGAAGCTGAGGGGCAATCTATGAGCTTCGAATGGGAAACAGAAGAACGCCTTCTTAGATTCATGAAGATACCGCCCAAGAAAAAGCTGGAGTGGCTTCGTCAAATCCATGAATTCACGGTGAAATGTTCATCCAAGCGCACCATGAAGATTCGATGGAAACTGAGAGAGATGCGTTAGATGTGCGAACGCAGGTTAAGTGGCCGGTAAATCCCGTATGATCTTCCTTTCGAAAACGATCAGTCCGTTTGTCTCCCGATGCTGGGAGACAGGGCGCTTTTGTCCCCCTGACAAGGGGGATGTAGGGGGTTTGAAGGCAAAAGTCCCTTGTCAGCCATGTGTCAATGATAAACAGCCTTCTGAGAATCAGCCAGTCGATCATTTCGCTTTGGGCAAAGGGCCGGTGCCGGGTCCAATGCAAATGAGAAATCATCAGCGAAGAACACGTGTCATTGTCGCCTGGTGTCTGGCGTCCGCCATCTGCTGTCTGCTGTTTGCCGTCGCAGGCTGCGGCGTCTACTCCCTCTCCGGCTCCGCCCTATCCGGCATCAACACTATAGCCGTACCCCCCTTCGAGGACGTGAGCGGCCAGTACGGGATGAGCAACCTGCTCACCGAGGGAATCTCGCAGAGATTCGTTCAGGATAACACCCTCAAGGTGGTCAGCGAGAAGAACGCCGATTCCATTCTGAAAGGCACCATAACCGGATACTCCAGGGAAGCCTATACCTTCGACGAGCAGGAAAACGTCAAGGAATATATCGTCCGCATCTGGGTCAAGGTATCGTTCGAACAGAAAAAGGACCTAAAGACCATCTGGAAGGACGACAATCTCCTGGGTTGGGGAGTCTATTCGGCCTTAGACGAGACCGAGGATCAGGGCAAGGAGAGGGCCATTCAGAAGCTGGCCGAAGATATAGTGAATAAGACCGTTAAGGGCTGGTGATTGGGTCCGTGCAGCCGGTTGCAGTCGGGCCGGCCGGTGCAGATTCGGGCGATTTCGGCGATTCGGCAAACGAAGCTATCTGAGGCAAGGTAATACTTATTAGCTTGTTGAAAATCGGCCTTTTGCGAGGGACAAAGCATGAAAACAACGATTCGATTTATAGCTTTGGCTTTGGGCACTGTGATTTTGATTTCGACCGGATCCTGGGCGGCCAACTCCAAGGTGGGAACCACCGCCTACAGCTTCCTTAAGATCGACGTGGGCGCCAGGTCTACTGCCATGGGAGGTGCATTCGTAGGCCTGGCCGACGACGAGACCGCCTTGTTTTTCAACCCCGCCGGCCTCACCCAGATCGGGTCCAAGCGTTTCATCACCACTTACAATAACTACATCACCGACATTCAGTCCGGGTTTTTGGGATACGTCCATCCCTACAGCCGGAACACCCGCTTGGGCGCCTCCATCTGCTACTTCAATTTCGGATCCTTCGAGAAAACCGACGCGCTGGGGACGAATTTGGGCACCTTCGGGGCTTCCGATTTCGCATTCTCCCTCTCCCTGGCCAAGCAGGTGAACCAGCGTTTCAGCCTGGGCGCATCCGGCAAGTTCATCTACGAGAAGATCGACACCTACTCTTCCGATGCCCTGGCTTTGGATTTGGGACTGCTGTATACCGCCGGCGACGGTCGCACTCAAATCGGGGCGGTCGGCCAGAACCTGGGGGTGGAGCTCTCGGGTCATACCCGGTCGCACAAGGATCCTTTGCCGGCGGCGGTCAAGGCCGGCATATCGCATCACATGCGTGAGCTTCCTTTGATCATCGCCGCCGACGTGGCCAAGCCGTTTGACAATGATGTCTTCTTCAATTTGGGCGGTGAGCTGACCGCCCTGGAGCCGCTCTACCTCAGGTTGGGCTGGAGCTCTTTTGGGGAAAACTACAAGACCGACTCGGATAAAGACACCCAAGCCGGTTTCGCCGCAGGTTTCGGCATAACCTGGAACGCTTATCGTTTCGATTACGCTTATTCCTCTTACGCCGATTTGGGCGGCGTGCACAAGATATCGGTTTCCGGAGGCATTTAGGTTTTTCCGCACCGGGATCATTGCGAATTCCGCGAGTCCCAAAAGCGCCCGGATGTCTCGATAGGCTGGATCCCTGAGTCATTCGAATGGTTTTATCGTTTTTTCTCTCTCCTTCTAATCCCGGTTGCGGCATAAGGTTTGCAAGACGGGCACCCCCGAGAAGGCCAGTTTTCCCGGGAACCACATATAGAGAAGCCACACCAAGCGTCGTGTCCTCAAGCGTAACGACAAAAACATGGGAGGTACAAGCATGAACAAGCGGAACATCCTGATTCTGGCTCTTTTCGGAACCTTGATCGTGGGCTGCGGCACCAACATTCCCTCCGGGCATCATGGGGTCAAGTACCTCAGATTCCACGGAGGAACCGTGATGGGCAAGGTCTACGGCGAGGGTTTCCGGTGGCACCTGCCCTGGAATTCCTTCTTCGTGTACAAGACCCAAACCGATGAAAGGAAGGAAACCTATCACGTCCTCTCGGCGGATGGCGCGTCCATAGAGCTGGAAACCTCGGTATGGTTCAGGCCCCGGACTCAGAAGCTGGACAGCCTGCAGGTGACCGTGGGCCCGAGCTACTACGAGGTGGTGGTGGGTCCCGCCCTTCGGGGGGTGGCCCGATCCGTGGTCGGCAGATACAAGCCGGAGGAGATTTACAGCTCCAAAAGAGAAGCCATCGCCGGGGAAATCTTGGGGGAGGTCAGAAGCATCCTCCACGATAAGTTCGTGGAGGTGGAAAACGTCATCATCAGAAACGTGGTCTTGCCTCCCAAGATAACCGATGCCATCGACACCAAGCTGGCGGCGGACCAGGAACAACAGAGAATGCAGTTCGTCCTGCTCAAGGAGGAACAGGAGGCCCAGCGGAAGAGGATCGAAGCCCAGGGAATAGCGGATTTCCAGAAGATCGTGACCCAGGGCCTGACGCAGAATCTGCTTCTGTGGAAGGGAATCGAGGCCACCGAGAAGCTGGCCGAAAGCCCCAACTCCAAGGTGGTGGTCATCGGAACCTCAGAGCACGGCCTGCCTTTGATCCTGGGAGGAGAAAAGTAGACCTCCGGCCGGCTCCCGGAGGTATCCCCATCCGCTGAGCTTAAGGCAGCCTGGTTTTGATTCAACCGCTGCCTCGGAGAAGTCGATATAAGTTCCAGGAGGAGAAAAGAAGCGGTTTCTCTTTTTCCGGCCACGCCGTTTGAATCGACCTTGGAATCTCGGTTCAGTCAGGAGGTGTCTTGGAGGTCTACCATCTAGCCATAGCCTGGTGCTGGGAGTACGATGCCGACTTTGTCCGCTGCGTAGACCGGGAGTGCGGCAGCCGGGGGATCAAATCCTATCTGATTTCTTCCGACAACCTGTCCGAGACCCTCCAGCAGGTCCAGGATGGGGAGCTTCGGTTCAGGACATTCTTCGACCGGGCATCCGATCAGCAGGAGGCTTTCGACAGGCTGGTGCGGGCGATGCAGCGACACCCTGCCAGGATGATCAACGACGCCGATCGGCTGAAGCTGGCTATCGACAAAGCAGCCATGCAGAAGAGGCTGTCGTCCTTGGGGGTAGGCGTGCCGCGGACCTTCGTCTTGCCTCCCTGGTGCAAACGCCTGCGTATCGACTCGCTTCTCAGCGAAACGCTTTCTGTACCTTTTGTGGTCAAACCGGCCACCGGAGGCTGCGGTGACGGTGTGGTCAAGGACGCCCGCACGGTACAGGACGTGCAGAAGGCCAGGCAGCTTTTTCCTCACGATCGCTATCTGCTGCAGGAGAGGATTGAGCCCGCGCAGATAGGAGGCCGGAGGGCCTGGTTCCGAGTCTTCTTCGCCTTCGGAGAGGTGCTCCCCTGCTGGTGGGACGATCAAACCCGGGTGGCGCATCCCATGCAGCTCCTGGAGGTCGATGAGAAAATCTACTCCGGCATAAACGCCATTATACGCAAGACGGCCCGCGTCTGCAGGCTGGACTTGTTTTCCAGCGAAATCGCCCTGACCCCCGAAGGCGAGCTGTTGGTCATCGACCCGGTCAATGACCAAGTGGACTTGCGAAAGAAATCTTCTCACGCCGACGGGGTTCCGGATAAAGTGGTGGATCGCATCGCATCCAACCTGGTCGGCTGGGTGGAGAAATCCGTAAAACGTGGCTTAAGGTACGCCTGAGCTGAGGATGCAGAATGTCGTGTGGTAACGGCTGCAATGGACGGGAACCTTTGCCACGCTTCTGTCCCGGGCGAAGCCGGGCAATGGATTTACCCGAAGCACTCGAAAAACCTCTTCCTAACCTAGCTCCCAGGACGTATCTTCTAGTCGGGATGAACAATCCTGCTCAGCTGCGGAAAGCGTGAGAACAGGCTTCGGAAGTCTGTTGCGGACCGATCCTCAAAGGATAGAATATGTGCGGCATAATCGGGTATGTGGGCAAAGAGAAGGCCGTCCCTCTTCTGATCGAGGGCTTGAAAAGGCTGGAGTACAGGGGATACGATTCAGCCGGCATAGCAGTGCTCGAGAATCATGGCCTGATATACGAGAAATGCGCAGGCAAGATAGCGGCCTTGGAAGCCTTGTTGGAGAACAGGGATTTCAAAAGCACGGTGGGAATAGCCCATACCCGATGGGCCACTCACGGCGAGCCTACCAACCTCAACGCCCACCCTCACTTGGACTGCCAGGGCAACATCGCCGTCGTGCACAACGGCATCATAGAGAACTACCGCAGCTTAAGGGAGCTTCTGAGCCGGAAGGGACACCAATTCACTTCCGACACCGACACCGAGATTCTGGCTCATCTCATCGAGGAGTATTACGACGGCGACCTGATGGAAGCCACCCAGGCGGCTTTGTCTCAGGTGGAGGGAACCTATGGCATAGCCGTGATCTCCAAGGACAATCCCCATCAAATCGTGGCTGCCCGGCACGGCAGTCCTCTGGTGATCGGTACCGGAAAGGGCGAAAACTTCGTGGCCTCCGACGTGGCCGCCATCTTGAGGCACACCAACCGGGTGGTCTACTTGGAGGATCGGGAGGTGGCCTTGGTGGATCCGGATAGCTTCGTCATCTCCACGGTGGACAAAACCGAGGTCACGCCGCAGATCCAGGAGATCTCCTGGACCTTGGACCAGATAGAAAAAGGCGGTTTCCCCCATTTCATGCTCAAGGAGATCTTCGAGCAGCCCACCACCCTGCGCAACGCCATCCGGGGACGCTTAAACTACGAGGAGGGAACCGCCCGCCTAAACGGGCTCAACCTGCAGTATGAGGAATTGCACCTGATCGATCGGATAATCCTGACCGCCTGCGGCACCGCCTGGCACGCGGCGTTGTCCGGAGAATACATGATCGAGGATGCCGCCCAGATTCCGGTGGAAGTGGAATACGCATCCGAGTTTCGCTACCGCAGCCCCATAATCAACGAAGGCACCATTGTGTTTGTAATCAGCCAGTCGGGCGAGACCACCGACACCCAGGCTGCCTTGAGGGAGGCCAAAAGAAAGGGCGCAACCGTCCTGGGCATATGCAACGTGGTGGGAAGCACCATCGCCCGGGAAACCGACGGAGGTGTTTACATCCATGCCGGCCCCGAGATCGGGGTGGCTTCCACCAAAGCCTTCACCTCTCAGATGATGATCCTGGCTTTGATCTCCCTGCTTTTAGGCCGCATGCGGAGCATGTCCCTGGAGAGGGGAAGGGAGATAATCGAGGCCATCCATAAGATACCGGATCAGGTGCAGCAGATACTCGAGAACAACGACCACGTCCGGGACATAGCCGGAAAGTACTACAAAAAAGACAATTTCCTGTACCTGGGGAGGGGACCCAACTTCCCCATCGCCCTGGAAGGCGCCCTTAAACTCAAGGAGATCTCCTACATCCATGCAGAGGGGTATCCGGCGGCGGAGATGAAGCATGGCCCCATAGCCTTGATCGACGACAACATGCCGGTGGTGGTGATAGCGCTTAAGGACAGAGTCTACGACAAGGTCCTCTCCAACATAGCCGAGATAAAGGCCCGCAAGGGAAAGGTGATCGCAATTGCCACCCAGGGGGACGACCAGATACAGGACAAGGTGGATCACGTGATATACATCCCCCAAACCGTTGAGCTTCTGACTCCCATCCTTTCTGTGATTCCCCTGCAGCTTATGGCCTATCATATGGCCGTGATGCGGGACTGCAACGTGGATCAACCCAGAAATCTGGCCAAAAGTGTAACCGTGGAGTGAGAATTCGGTCCGCAGGTCGGGTATGTTCTCCGTGTGGGGGCTATCCGATGTTTTCTTGCAGCAGGTGAGTTCGTCCTGACGGACGCGGAGATTTTGGTTGACAAAAGTGGGCTTGGGCCTATAATGGTCTTTTGCCAACGGAGAAGAATATGATAGCCAGCATGACAGGATACGGCACGGCCGAGTTGATCCGGGAGGATCTCAAGGCCACGGTGGAAGTCAGCTCAGTCAACAACCGTTTTTGCGAAATACAATTCCGCCTGCCCAAGAATCTCTCTCCTCTCGAGCCCAAGCTCAAAGAGCTGATTCTTCACCGGATCACCCGGGGAAAGGTCAGCTTCAGCCTCACCTGGGAGGAGGCGGCTCCGGTGGCGTCCTTCGTCAAGCTGAATCAGGAGACGGCAGACGTCTATTTCAGCATCATGAAGGAGTTGAAGAAAAGATACGGCTTGGCCGGAGACGTGAGGCTGGATCAGTTCTTCAATCTCCCGGACCTGGTGAAGGTGGAAAAGCAAGAGCCGGATTTGGAGAGGGCCTGGGAGATCGCGGCGGGCATAACCCAAAAGGCCCTGGAACAGTTTGATCGCATGCGAAAGGCGGAAGGCGAAAAGCTGGCCCAGGACATGAAGGAGCGCATATCCAAGCTCGACCGGACCATAGATGAAATCGAGAAACTTGCTCCCAGGAGCATAAAGACTTACCGCAAGAAGCTGGCGGGCAAGATAAAAGAGCTTCTGGACGATTCGCCGGTAGACCAACACCGGCTGGAGCTTGAGGTGGCACTAATGGCGGAGAAATGCGACGTCACCGAGGAGTGCGTTAGGTTCAAAAGCCACAACCAGCAGTTCCTGGCCGCTTTCCAGGAGGATGCTCCGGTGGGCAAAAGGTTGACGTTTTTGCTTCAGGAGATGAACCGCGAGGCCAACACCATCGGATCCAAGGCGGCCGACGCGGAAATCGCCAGGAAGGTGATATACCTCAAAGAGGAAATCGAGAAGCTCAGAGAGCAGACCCAAAACGTCGAATAGTCTCTGGTCGACCGTGGGAGCCATGAAAGATCCTATTCATCCGGAATACTTGAAATCGCTCCGCAATATGTCACCTGAAAAGAGGCTGCTTAGGGCATTCGAGCTGTCGGAGTTCACTCGGCAAGTTTTCGCCCACGGACTGAGGAAGAGGTTTCCTGATCTGTCAGATGATGAGTTCAGGAAACTGCTGTTGGAGCGTTTGGATAAGTGTCACAACAGGAACTGGTGAGAAGACTGCCGGACCGGTTTAGCCGGAGCAGAAACGGGGGACAGTTTGAGTCGAAACATCATAGTTTTATCACCGGACAACCATGACGATTCTTTCAAGCGACACTCTGGTCGAACACCAAAGTCCAACTGGCGGCAAAAGCGGATTGACGTGTTCACATTCTAATGACTAGCCGGGCTAAAGGACTATTAGTGGTTCTCTCTTCCCCCTCGGGCGGGGGAAAAACCACCATCTGCGAAAAGATTCTGGGGAGGCACAAGGAATACGCTCGCTCCATCTCCGTCACCACTAGAAAGAGAAGAAAAGGCGAGAAGCAAGGGCAAGACTACCTGTTCGTCAGCGAAGAGGAGTTCAAACAGAGAATAACAAGGCGGGAGTTCGTGGAATGGGCCTGGGTGCACGGCCACAGGTACGGAACACTGAGGCGATCCGCTAAGGAAGCCCAAGCAGCCGGAAAGGTGGCCCTCTTCGTGCTGGACGTGCAGGGCGGCATGGCCATGAAGAGGGTGTACCCGGACAGCGTTCTGATTTTCATCCTGCCGCCGTCGCTGGGCGAGTTGAAGCGAAGGTTGATCCGACGCGGGACCGAAAGCTCGCAAGAGGTGAAGGACAGACTCCAAACCGCGTTAAAGGAAATGGACTTCCGGTCGAAGTATGACTATGTCGTGATAAATCGGAGCTTGGGGCAGACGGTGAAGTCAGTGGAAGAAATCATCCGGGCGGAAAAACTCAAATCCGGCCGATTCGATCATGCCTGCTGGAGCAAAGACAACGGCCAAACCGGAATGTCCAATTCCTGAGGTCGGTCGGATCTTTCGGTTGGTGCCGATGGAGCTTGCTTCCGGCGTCGCGGGAAACCAAGGCCCTCGACTTTACATATGCGGGCTCAGATTCGTACCTCTCTTGTCGTGCTCCCGATTGACCGGGTCGCCAAATGAGGCAAAGATTTCGAAGCTGACCATCGTTTAGTCTTTTGCTCGAAAGACGCATACAAAGGAGGAACCGGTGGAGCTGGATCGCACCAAAGATATTGAGAAAGCTTTCAGGAATAGATATGAATCGGTGTTGAAGGTGGCCAAGTACGCCCGAAAACTGAACTCGAAGAGGCTGGACGAAAAATCGGAGAGCGGAGAGGACGAGGCTCCGGCCACCGACAAGAAAGAGGCCAAGGTGGTGGCCGAAGCCCTAAAGGACGTGTTGGAAGGGCGGGTGCAGTTCGAAACACCTTAAAGGTCGAGGGGGTCAAGCCCGCGACCGGTCCATGGCCCCAGAGTCTCAAAAAGCGCACTAAGGAGAGACGGTATTGGACAGGAATTTGGTGATAGTGGAGTCCCCGGCCAAGACCAAGGCACTGAAGAAATTCTTGGGGAAGGAATTTATGGTGGAGGCCTCGGTAGGACACATCAAGGACCTGCCGGAGCGGAAATTGGGAGTCGAAATAGACAATCATTTCGAACCTCAGTACGAGATCATCAAGGGAAAGAAAAAGGTCGTACAACAGCTCAAGTCACAATCCCGCAAGGCCAAGATCGTTTATCTTGCCCCGGACCCCGACCGGGAGGGCGAGGCCATTGCCTGGCATATCGCCTCCGAAATTCAAGAGATCAATCCCAACATCCTTCGCGCCTCATTCAACGAGATCACCAAGCAGGCCGTGCTCAAGGGAATCCAACAGGCCGGAGAGATCGACGCCAACCGGGTCAATGCCCAGCAGGCTCGCCGCATACTGGACCGCCTGGTGGGATACAAAATATCGCCTCTTCTGTGGAAGACGGTTTACCGAGGCTTGAGCGCCGGGCGGGTGCAGTCGGTGGCCCTGCGGATAATCTGCGAAAGAGAAGTCGAAATCCAGGACTTCCAGTCCCGGGAATACTGGAGCATCTCCGCTCTCCTCGAAACTGAGGGCCAAGAGTCTTTCACGGCCAAACTTGCCAAGATCGACGGCAAAGACTTTGAAATCGGTGACCAAGGGAAAGCCCAAGAGGTCTGCACGGACATCAGGACCAAGAAGTTCCAGGTGGTCAAAATCACCCGGGAGGAGAAGAATCGTCATCCCTATCCTCCGTACATAACCAGCACCCTGCAGCAGGACGCGGCCCGACGGCTTTCCTTCTCTCCCAAGAAGACCATGCAGATCGCCCAGCAGCTTTACGAGGGAGTGGAATTGGGGGAGGCCGGAAGCGCCGGCTTGATCACTTACATGCGCACCGATTCCTTCCGGGTGGCCCAGGTGGCACAGGAAGCCGCACGGGAACTGATTCAGAAGGAATATGGGGAGAAGTATCTTCCCTCCAAACCCCGGCACTACAAATCGAAAAAAAGCGCTCAGGAGGCCCACGAAGCCATTAGGCCCACCTACGTGGAGTACCACCCCGACCAGGTGAGGAAGTATCTGACCAAGGACCAGGACCGGCTCTATCAATTGATCTGGAACCGGTTTGTCGCCTCCCAGATGAGCTCGGCGATATTCAGCCAGACCGGCGTGGAGGTCGAAGCCGGGAAATACCTGTTCAAGGCTTCCAGCTCGCAGCTTATGTTTGACGGTTTCCTCAAGGTGTATCAGGAGGTCAAGGAGGAGAATTCGGAAGAGGCGGAAGCCGCCAGGCTGCCTTCTTTGAAGGAGAAGGACCGGTTGAAATTGCTGGAGCTTTCTCCCCGGCAGCACTTCACCAAACCGCCTCCTCGCTTCTCCGAGGCCACGTTGATAAAGGAACTGGAGGATAACGGAATAGGCCGACCCTCCACCTATGCTCAGATCGTCTCCACCATCAAGCAGAGGAAGTACGTGGAAACGGAGAGCCGTAAGCTGTTTCCCACCGAATTGGGCAAGACCGTGAACCGGATTTTAGTGGAGAACTTCCCGGACATATTCGAGGTCAAGTTCACTGCCGGGATGGAGGAGGAGCTGGACAAGATCGAGGAGGGGAAGGAGCAGTGGGTGAAGGTGCTGGAGGATTTCTATCAGCCCTTTCAGACCAATTTGGAAGAGGTGGAGGCAAAGAAGAAGCACATCCGCGAGCTGACCCAGCAGAAAACCGACGAAACTTGCGAGAAATGCGGCAGCCCCATGATCATCCGCTGGGGAAGAAACGGAAAATTCCTGGCCTGTTCGGCTTTTCCCCAGTGTAAGAACACCAAGCCGCTGCCGGGAGACGAGAACGGAACCGTTCTCCCCGACGAGAAATGCGAGAAGTGCGGCGCTCCCATGATGATAAAGGTAAGCCGGTACGGCCGGTTCCTGTCGTGTTCCCGATACCCCGACTGCAAGTACACGCGCTCCATATCCACCGGGGTGAGATGCCCCCAAGAGGGCTGCGCCGGATCTCTGGTGGAAAGGAAGACCAGAAGGGGAAAAACTTTCTTCGGATGTTCCAGCTATCCCCAATGCAAGTTCGCCACCTGGGACAGGCCGGTAAGCCGGACCTGCCCGGAATGCGGCGCCGAATTCCTTCTGGAGAAATCCTCGAAAAGCAAGGGGCGCTATCTGAAGTGCTTCCGATGTGACTATCAAGAGTCGGAGGCGGCTGAAAGCGATGAGGCCAAAGACGTAAACCAGCCCGCTCACACCAAAGGTTAAAGCCGCTTGAGGCGGAGCATAACGTCTCCCGGATTTCGATCCATAGGTATGATGCAAGATTTCGAGAAAGAGAAAAGCGGTTTCCTCGCCCACCTGCTAAAAGAGAAGAACTTCTCTGAGAATACCATCCTATCCTATGGCTGCGCGCTGAACACCTTCGGTGAGTTTCTGAAGGCAAGAGGCTTGGGCAAGGGTTTTCTTCAGTTCCTCTCCCGGGCGGTTCTACGGGACTTTGTGGTTTTTTTGAAGAGGAAGGGCCTCCAGGAGAGCAGCATAGCCCACCGGGTGTTCGTGTTGAGGTCCTTTTTCAGTTATTTACTCAAGCAGGGAAAAACCGAGGTGGACTTAGGTTCGCACCTCTCCGGTCCCAGGAGGAAGAAATCGCTCCCCTCCTTTCTGACCGTTTCACAGATGGAGAGTTTGCTTCAGGCTCCTCCCACTGAAAAGCTGGCCGGATTGAGGGATGCGGCCATATTGGAGCTTTTCTACAGCACTGGCATGCGGTTATCGGAGCTTTCCTCTCTGTCTCTTTCCGATATAGACTTTCCCGGTCAGTTGATTCGTGTGATGGGCAAGGGAAAAAAGGAGAGGATTATTCCGGTGGGGGTCGAGGCGCTGGCCGCTCTGACCGGCTATCTCAAGGAACGAAGGAGCATGCTTGCGGATTCGACTGGCCACGAGCAGAGCCAGGCGATTTTCCTTAATCGGTTCGGCCGGAAGCTGGCCGCCAGAAGCATCGGAAGAATAGTCAAGAAGTACGCCCGCAAGGTGAGCGAGCAGAAGCGAGCAAGTCCTCATATGCTGAGGCATACCTTTGCCACCCACCTGCTGGACGAAGGCGCGGACCTTCTGACGGTCAAAGAGCTTCTGGGACACGAGAGTCTGTCCACCACCCAGATTTACACTCATGTGACCACGGAGAGACTCAAGAACGCGTATAGAAGGGCACACCCCCGAGCTTAGGAGTTTTCGGAAAACCGTTTGGGAGAGGCCGCAGAAAAAGCGCGGCGGGCAGCGTCTGATTCTGAAAACTGAGGTGAATGTTTCGATGATGAAATCGACTACCATAATCGGATTGAAGCACAACGGCAAGGTGGCCATGGGTGCCGATGGGCAGGTGAGCCTGGAGGATACCATCGTCAAGCAACACGCCAACAAACTCCGCAAGCTGTACAACGACAGGATCTTGGCCGGTTTCGCCGGCACCTCGGCCGATGCCTTCACCTTGTTCGAGCGGTTCGAGGTCAAGATCGAGGAGTTCCGAGGCAACCTTCCCCGTGCCGCCGTGGAACTGGCCAAGGACTGGCGGATGGACAAGTACCTGCGGAGACTGGAAGCGCTTCTGGCTGTCCTGGACCACCAGCACGCCCTGGTCATTTCCGGAAACGGAGATGTCATCGAGCCGGACGACGGTATCGTGGCCATAGGTTCGGGCGGAGCATATGCCTTAGCCGCAGCCCGGGCGCTCAAAGCCCATTCCGATCTGGATGCCAAGAGCATAGTCAGAAAATCCATAGAGATCGCCTCCTCTATCTGCGTATATACCAACGACCAGATAATCATAGAAGAGTTGTGAGAAGGACCAACCCGAAGTTTGAGCACAGGCTTTCTACTCGTGAGGGTCGAAGCTCAGGCTCCGGTGGCTTCTGGGCACGTGCCTGAGGTCCCCACGCCGAGGATTCGATCCAAGCCGCGAAGTCGGCGTCAGGCAGGACATAATATATTGAGATACGGAAAGTTAGCCCGCATAAGGTGCGGTGCCAGGACCAAGAAATCTAGCCCAGCACGGACGGAAATTCTTTGAATACGCGGAAATTTGCATATATTCATTTGTGGTGAGGATGAGGAGGCGAAGACCACTCTGAGGAGGTGCGAGAGCAAATAATGAACCAGACGAAAAATCAGGCCCTTTCGGAGCCAAAGGACATAAGCGACAATGAGTTTTCCGTGAGCCAGGATACCCAAAGGCAACTCACTCCCAAGGACATCGTGAAGGCGCTGGATCGGTACATCATCGGGCAGGACAAAGCCAAGAAATCCGTGGCTATCGCCTTGCGAAACCGCTGGAGGAGACAGCAGGTGCAGTCCGATCTCCGGGACGAGATCATGCCCAACAACATCATCATGATCGGACCTACGGGTGTGGGAAAAACCGAAATCGCCCGCCGGCTGGCCAATCTGGCCAACGCCCCTTTCATCAAGGTCGAGGCGTCCAAGTACACCGAGGTGGGTTATGTGGGGCGGGATGTGGAGTCCATGGTCAGAGACTTAACCGATCTGGCGGTTGCCATGGTGAAAAGGGAGAAAGCCGAAGAGGTCAAATCCAAAGCCCAGGGCTTGGCCGAGGAGAAGATACTGGATCATCTTCTGCCCCCCAGACCTCGGCGTAAGAAGATAGAACCACCGCCGGGGGATGTTCAATCGCCCTCCTTCAGTTTCACGGCAGCTACCGAGGAGGACCCCGAGGAGAAATGGGAGAAGACCAGGGAGAAGCTCAGAAGCCAGCTGCGCGAAGGCAAATTGGACAGAAGAAACATCGAGATCTCCGTGCCCAACGACAGGTTTCCGGTGATCGAGGTATTCTCCCCCCAGGGAATCGAGGAGCTGGGTGTCAATTTCCAGGAGATGTTCTCTGGTATGCTCCCCAAGAAGACCAAGAGAAGAAAGGTCACGGTGGCGGAGGGTCAGAGAATTCTGACCCAAGAGGAGATCGGCAGGCTGGTGGACATGGAAGGAGTAATCTCCGAATCGTTGGAGAGAGTAGAGAATTCCGGAATAATCTTCGTGGACGAGTTGGACAAGATCGCCGGGGACAAGCCCAAGGAGGGACCGGACGTATCCCGGGAGGGTGTGCAAAGAGATCTTCTGCCCATAGTGGAGGGCACCAACGTGATGACCAAGTACGGCATGGTCAAGACCGATCACGTTCTGTTTATCGCCGCGGGCGCTTTTCACGCCTCCAAGCCGTCGGATCTGATTCCGGAGATGCAGGGCCGCTTTCCCATTCGGGTGGAGTTAGACAGCCTTACGGCGGGGGACTTCGTCCGCATACTCACGGAGCCGGAGAATGCTCTAATCAAACAGTATACTGCTCTCATGGCCACCGAGGGGGTGAAGCTCACCTTCACCCGGGACGGGATAGAAGAAGTGGCCCAGATAGCCAATCTGGTCAACGAGAGGACGGAGAATATCGGAGCCAGAAGGCTGCACACGGTGATGACCACGCTTCTGGAGAACGTCATGTTCGAGGTCCCCGATACCAAGATCAAGAGCATGAAGGTCACCAGGCAATTAGTGCAGAAAACGCTCAAAGACATCGTGGAGGACGAGGATCTAAGCCGATATATACTGTAGCCTTTGGAGTGCAAGAGCTTGTTGAAGCGAAGCGTAAATCCCGCTCTGCGGGGCTCTTGCTGCGGAGGCAAGCCTCCGCACACGGATGGAGTCACCGGACCGACTGCTTAGAAAACTCTTAAAGATGTGGTGAAGGAGGATTTAAGCCGATATATCCTATGGACTTTCGGCTGCCAGGAAATAGCAAACCTATCTTTTGTATGTGGGAATCTGAAGCATACATAATGTGGAGCAGGGCCAGGGGAGTCCCTCGGGGACTCCCATAATCATCTGGGCACAATAGCTATTCTCTTGGTTGGACGTGGCCGAAGCCCCGTCCGACGACTTCTATGCCGAATGGATAGCCGATTGACAACCAATAACCGTTGACTGGAGAACTCGTGGATTTCAAACATCTAAAACGTACGCACACTTGCGGAGAGATGAGAAAGGCCGATGTCGACAAAACCGTCACTCTGAACGGCTGGGTGCACAAATGGCGCAATCATGGCGGCCTCCTTTTCATCGACGTAAGGGACCGGTACGGCGTGACCCAGGTGGTTTTCAAGCCGGATCTTCTCGACGAGAAGACCATGAACCAAGCCTCTCATCTCAGGGCGGAATTCGTCGTCAGCGTGGAAGGTCAGGTTCATCCCAGACCGGAGGGCATGGCCAACCCGGATATGCCTACAGGTGAGGTGGAGGTGGTGGTGAGCAAGATGAGCGTGCTGAACGAGTCCAAAACTCCACCTTTCGAGATCGTGGACCAGCCTAACGCCAGCGACGAGCTGAAGCTCAAGTACCGCTATTTGGACCTGCGCCGTGCGCCCATGCAGCACCGGATCAAAATCCGGCACCAGTTCACCAAGGCGGTCAGGGATTTTTTGGACAGCCAAGGTTTCCTGGAGATCGAAACTCCGCTTTTGATGAGAAGCACCCCGGAAGGAGCCAGGGATTTCATCGTCCCCAGCCGGGTGAATCCGGGAAAATTCTATGCCCTGCCCCAATCTCCCCAGCTTCTCAAGCAGATATTGATGATCTCCGGCTTCGACAAGTACTTCCAGATCGCCCATTGCTTAAGAGACGAGGATTTGAGGGCCGACCGCCAGCCCGAGCATACCCAGATCGACATGGAGATGACCTTCGTCACCGAGGATGACGTCTTCTCCGTGGTGGAGTCGATGATGACCTACGGGTTCGAGAAGGTGCTGAACGCCGAGTTGAAGCCGCCTTTTCCCCGGCTGAAGTTCCGGGATGCCATGCAAAGGTATGGTTCGGACAAGCCCGATACCCGATTCGGCCTGGAGATAAGGCCTCTGACGGATCACCTCAAGGATTCGCAGTTCAAGGTCTTCTCCCAGACCATAAAGGATGGAGGAATGGTCTGCGGACTGAACCTCAAAGGCCAAGGCCAGCTCTCCCGTAAGGAGATAGATAATCTGGAGGCGGTGGCCAAAGAGGGTGGCGCAAAGGGTCTGGTGTGGATCGCGCGGCAGAGCGACGGCCTCAAGTCGTCCATATTGAAATACCTGTCGCCCCAGGAGCAGGACTCGATCGTAGGCGGACTGGGTTTGGACGAGGGGGACGTCGGATTTCTGGTGGCTGACCGGGCCCAAGTGGTATATGCTTCCCTGGGGAAGCTGAGGCTGCATTTGGGCCACAAGTTCGATTTGATCGACAAGAGCAAGTGGGATTTCCTGTGGGTGTATGAATTCCCGCTTTTCGAATACAATCCCGAAGAAGGCCGCTTCGATGCCATGCACAACATAGTGACCATGCCCTACGATGAGGATATGGACAAATTGGAACAAGGTTTCACCTCCTCTGTCCCCTTGGACCATCCGGATCATCCTTGGGCAGGCATCCGGGCCAGGCAGTACGACCTGGTCCTAAACGGCGTGGAGATAGCCTCGGGCGGCATCCGTAACCACAAGAGGCAGGTACAGCAGAAGATCCTGAACGCTTTGGGCATTGACGACCAGCGGGCGGAGAGGATGTTCGGGTTCCTCTTAAAGGCGCTGGAATACGGGGCACCGCCACATGGCGGCATCGCTCCCGGTTTGGACCGAATAGTGGCCTTGATGACCGGCTGCGACTCCATAAGAGACGTGATCGCATTTCCCAAGACCACCCAGGCCCTATCCTTGATGGACGGCGCCCCTTCGGAGGTGGACGAGAAGCAATTGAGGGAGCTGGGCATAAAGGTGGTCAAAGGCAAGGAATAACTTGGAATCCCGGAGACGAGAATTCGGATTCCACGATTCCTGACCGTGTGCCCTGGACCGGCGCGGTCGTGTGATTCAAGGAGGACGAAAAAGACAATCTTGACAACGCACAAAACCATCGACATAAGTGGTGTAGACCAAAGGCTGCTTTTCGGCCAGGGTGGCTCGTATCTGCGGCTGATCGAGGATCAGTTCGACGCCAAGATCGTGGCCCGGGGCGACTCTGTATTTCTGGAAGGCGACGAAAAGGAGGTTCGCCTGCTGGAGACCTTGTTTTGCGATCTGGTCAATCAGCTCAGGAAGGACCACAATCTCTCGGAAAGATACATTCTCTATTCCATCAACATGGTCAAACAGGACGGCATCGGACCTTTCAATGATCTCCAAGTCGGTTCCATCGTCACCTCCCTGGTCACCCGGGAGAAGATAAAGCCCCGCACCATAGGCCAGAAAGATTACATCACGGCCATCGAATCCTGCGATATCGTCTTCTCTATTGGTCCCGCCGGCACCGGAAAGACCTATCTGGCCGTGGCCATGGCCGTCTCCGGGCTCAAGCAGCGCCGGGTGGCCCGGGTGATTCTGGTGCGGCCGGCAGTGGAGGCGGGAGAGAGTCTGGGTTTTCTTCCCGGAGACATTCGGGCCAAGGTGGATCCGTACCTGCGGCCGGTGTACGACGCACTGCACGACATGCTCTCCGCTGAGAAGATCCGCAGGTTGATGGAGATGGGGGTCATAGAGATCGTTCCATTGGCCTTTATGCGGGGAAGGACCTTGAACAATTCCTTCGTCATATTGGACGAAGCCCAGAACACCACGGTGGCCCAGATGAAGATGTTTTTGACCCGGCTGGGCGAGAACTCCAAAGCGGTGATAACCGGAGATATCACTCAGATCGACCTGGAGAACAAAACGGCTTCCGGCCTGGTGCAGATTCAGAAGATTCTCCAGGGGGTCAAGGGAATTCAGTTTGTCTATCTCTCGGACCGGGACGTGGTCCGACACCATCTGGTGCAGAAGATCATTAAGGCTTATGAAAAATACGAAAGCCAGGCAGCCTCAACCGGCCGGACCAAGAGTCGCGATCCCAACCGGCAGTCGGCCGAATGAGGCATTCTCTTTGGATCAAGCCGGGCGGCCCGCTAATCAGGTAGCAACATGAGCAGCGTAAAGAAACTGATTTTCTCCAGGAACAACTCGGACAAAAGCAGCCTCAGCCACAAGACCGTGACCTACGGTTTTCGGGTGATCCTGGCTCTGGTCACCACCGGCGTCATCGTCTTCCTCTTTCCCATCTCCTCGGTCTATCAACCCTTGAACCTCCCGGCGGAAGGAAACGTTGCCAAAGAGGAAGTAGTGGCCCCCTTCACCTTTCCCGTTTTGAAGACCGACGAGGAGATGGGACGGGACAAGAACATGGTCCTGGTCAATCTGCCCGTGATCTTAGAATATCACGCCGACGTATGGGATTCCGTGGTGCAGGAGGTGAAAGCCTTCTTCGTTCGGGTGGACAGCATCAACCGCGACAACCGGGTGCCCGGATCGCGGATCAGGGGAATGCGGCTGGCGTTTCCGGACTTGGAGGAGGAGGGCATCTTCCTTTTGAGCACCGGCGAAGATCTGCGCCCCTTTGAATCCAGCCTTATGACCATTCTGAAGGACTTCTATCATGCCGGAATGGTGGAGAAGCTGGAAGACCTGCCGTTTCACGACAACCGTCGGGCAGTCATCCTCAGCGACGCCGAGGAGGTGACCGTCTCCGAGGACGAGCTTCTGGACATCTCCAAGGCCAGGGAAAGGCTACTTTCGCTGGCCCTGGTGAGGTTCGAGCATGACCAGCTTCTGGTCAAGGCCATGTACGAGATCGGCAACCGCTTCCTGCGGCCCAATTTGGCGTTGGACACACAGGAGATGGATGCCCGGAGGCAGAAGGCCTTAGATGCCATCACCCGCCAGAAGGGAATGGTGCTCAAAGGGGAGGTGATTCTCGGCAAGGGCCAAAAGGTAACCTTAGAAGAGCTGGAGAAGTTGTCCTCTCTTTCCCGATATCGCATAGAGACGGGACTCCGATCCGACCCCTGGCATTTTCTGTTCCCTCTGCTGGGCCGGATCTTTTTCGCCGGAACCATAGTTCTGGGACTGGCGCTGTTTCTCTATTTTCTCAAACCGCACCTATTCTTCGACAACACCAAGCTGATGATGATAGCCAGCACCTTGATCCTGCAAATGGTGCTGACTTATCTGATCCTGTTTCGCTGGGAGCTTTCCGCCTATCTGATTCCGGTGACCATCGCCTCCATGCTTTTGACCATCCTGTTGGATCTGGAGGTGGGCCTGGTGTTCACCTTCTCCTTAGCGGCGCTTTTGGGGGTGGTGAACTATTTCGACTTCAAGCTGGCCTTCATCACCATGGTGGCCGGAAGCTTGGCCTGCTTCAGCGTCAAGGAAGTGACTCACCGCTATCGGTTCTACCGGCCCATGCTGTACGTCTCCTTCGCCTACGTGGTGTTCATCTATTTCTCCGAATCGCTGAAGCTCTCGCCCTCCGGCGCCATCCTGTCGTTGTGCGGCTACGGACTTTTCAACGGGTTCATCTCCACCATTCTGACCATCGGGCTTCTGCCCATCTTCGAATCCGTGTTCGACACCACCACCGACATCACCCTTCTGGAGCTTTCCGATTTGAATCATCCGCTGCTCAAGAGACTCTCTTTGGAGGCGCCGGGAACCTATCATCACAGCATCATCGTGGGCAATCTGGCCGAGGCCGGAGCCAAGGCCATCGGCGCCAACACGCTTTTGGCAAGAGTGGGCGCCTATTATCACGACATCGGGAAAATGGACAAGCCGGAGTATTTCGTGGAGAACCAGATGGGGGCCAGAAGCAAGCACGAAAAGCTAACCCCCTCCATGAGCGCCCTCATTCTGGAATCGCACGTCAAGGAGGGAGCGGAGATGGCCGAGGGGGCCAATCTTCCCAAGGCGGTGATCGACTGTATCCGGGAACATCACGGCACCACCTTGATGCGTTACTTCTACAACAAGGCTTTGGAGCAGGGAGCCGAGGAGAAGGTGATGGACGAGTATCGCTACCCCGGCCCCAAACCCCACTCCAGGGAAACCGCCATAATTATGCTGGCCGACGCGGTGGAGGCCGCCTCCCGCGTGCTGGAGGATCCCAAACCTTCCCGGATGAAGAGCCTGATAAAGAAAATAGTCGACTCGAAGCTGACGGCCGGAGAGCTGTCCGACTCGAATCTGACCTTCAGGGAGCTGGCCGCCATACAGCACGCCTTCCTGCCGGTGCTGATCAGCGTATTCCACCCCCGGGTGGAATACCCGGAACCGGTGGAAAAAACCACCGCAACTTGAGGACATGATGCCGGGAGCTTTTGTCTGAGTTGAGAAGAATCAACATCCACAATGCCCACCCCAGGCTAAAGATCAGAAAGACGCCGTTAAGGCAACTGGTGAAATACATCCTTTGCTCGGAGAACGCAAGCCAGGGCGTGGACGTGATATTGGTGGATGACAATCTCATGCGCCGGCTCAACCGCGAATTCACCAACCGTCAGGGGACTACCGACGTGCTTTCCTTTGGAATGGGGGAAGGAAAGTCGGGGCCGGTGGAGTATCCCAGCCTGGGTGACGTCTACGTTTCCTTGGATCAGGCCCAACGGCAGGTGCAAGGGCGCAAGGCCGATCTGGACCAGGAGGTAGCCTTGCTGGTGGCGCATGGGGTGCTTCATCTTCTGGGGTATGACCACCGGGAGAGAAATCAAAAGGCCGGCATGCGCAAAAAGGAAAGGGAGTATCTGAAAAGCATGGGGGGCGTCTCGACGCCGGGTTAGAGTATCGCCGGGCGAAATCTCTTTTCCGGTACGGTATGATCAAGCCGGGCGCGCACCTCAAGATTTGAAACAAAAGCCGGTCCAGGTCGAGTAGACAAAAGATGGAAGCACCAACCCCCGAATGAGGAGGGACATGAATATAGTTCAGAAAATGGCGCATCCCCTATTGAGGTTCTTAAATCATCTTTTCGGTTATCCTCCCGGCGGCCGAAACTCGGAGGAGAATGATGAAGAAGACCAGCCTCCGGGTGCGACCGGGTCGAACATCCAGACGCCGGACTCGGTGCTGGAGGAGGACGAGAAGCGGATGATCCACGGAGTGGTGGAGCTGGGAGAGACTGAAGTTCAGGAGATCATGCGGCCCCGGCAGGACATGGTCTGCGCCGAGGAGAATTCAACCCTCCAGCAAATGAAAGAGCTGGCAAAGAAATACGGGCATTCGCGCTTTCCCATATACAAGAAAGACATCGACAACGTCACCGGCATCATCCACGTCAAGGACCTTTTTCTCCTGTCAGCCGATCAAAGGGAAAACGTCAAGCTCTCCTCTCTGGCCAGAAAGGCTTATTTCGTTCCCGACAGCAAAAGGGTGGATGAGCTGTTAAGGGAGTTCAAAAGAGACAAGATCCACATAGCCATAGTGGTGGACGAATACGGAGGCACCGCGGGTTTGGTCACTCTGGAGGACGTCCTGGAGGAGATCGTCGGGGAGATACAGGACGAGTACGACAAGGAAGTTCCTCCCATCCGAAAGCTGGATGTCAACACCTATCGGGTGGAGGCCAAGGTGAGCTTGGAGGAGCTGAACGAGGCCCTGGGCACCAGAATCGAGGAGAAGGGATTCGAGACCGTGGGAGGCTTCATCTACGACCTGGTGGGAAGCGTTCCCGAGCAGGGCCGGGTTCTCGAATATGCATGCGACACGTGCCGCTTGAGGCTCCAGCTGGAGAAGGTGGAAGGCCAGAGGATAAGAACGGTTAAGATTACCGTGGTCTCGCCCTCGCCCAGGCAAACCGATTCCGACCAAACTCCCTCCAAGAATCTCTCTTAGGATGACCAGTCCAATATCCATCGTCAAGTGTCCGGACTACACCCCCTCCAACGTTCAAACAGCGGTCGGAACCTGCCTTCAGCATCTGGGCGGTTTGGATCAATACGTTAAGAGGGGGCAGACCGTCCTGATCAAGCCCAACCTGCTTTCGGCCAAGGACCCCTCGCGGGCCATAACCACTCATCCGGCCGTGGTTCGGGCAGTAGTGGAGCAGGTGCAGAAGCTGGGGGCCGTACCCATATTGGGAGACAGTCCGGGGGGAGTGGATCGGGGGATAAGAAGAGTGTGGGAGAACACCAAGCTGGCGGAGGTGGCCGGGCAGACCGGCGCTAAGCTGGTGGCATTTGAGAGCTCGGGAGTATATGCAAAGACCACAGCGGAAGGAAAAACGTATTACATAGCCAAGCCGGTTCTGGACGCCGATGTGGTCATCAGCTTAGCTAAGCTTAAGACCCATACGCTTACTCTGATGACCTGTGCGGTGAAGAATATGTTCGGCGCCATACCCGGTTTCAGAAAAGCCGCCTACCACAAGGAGGCACCCAAGCCCAAGGACTTCGCCCGTGTGATCGTGGACATCTACTCCCTGACCAAACCACACCTCACGTTGGTGGATGCCGTGGTGGCGATGGAGGGTGACGGTCCTTCTTCCGGCGATCCCAAGTACTTAGGATTGCTGCTTGCGGGCACGGACGCAGTGGCCCTGGACATGGTGGCGGAGAGAATCATGGGCTTCAAACAGGGCGAGATCGACATTACCCGGGTAGCCCAAGAAAGGGGTTTGGGACCGAAGTCACTTGAGCAGATCGAAATTCGAGGCGAGAAACTAAGTGAGATACCCATTCCCAAGTTCACTCTTCCGTCCAATCGCCTGATAAAGATGATCCCCAACGCGCTTTTGAAGCTGGTCGCTCCCTTCGTCTGGGTCAGGCCGAATATCATTGACGGAAACTGTATCAACTGCAATATCTGCGTGGAAAACTGCCCCACCAATACGATCCACAAAGGCCCCAAAAGGCCTTACTTCGACTATTCCAATTGCATCAACTGCATGTGTTGTCACGAGCTTTGCCCCGAGAAGGCGGTTTATCTCGAGAAAAGCCGTATCGCCAGGCGCATCGGCTGAGTTGTCCACGATTTAAGCCGAGTGCCCCGTCCTCAAGCCAACTTCTCCCTTATCGGCGATGCTCGTCATTGCCCATACCTCTCGACGCTAAGAATAGAAAAAAACCAGAACCTGGCTTAAGCCAGGTTCTGGCTCTCACATCTATCGCGAATCTGTTCGTTCCCTTAATGGGGACTGAGGTTCAATCCCTGTCCCATCCACATATACTTCAGATTATCTCCACCGCCTCCGACGGTATCCAGCCCCTGATTCCATTGGGAAGCGAGATGCGATACCACGCTTTC
>CAZPRG010000013.1:19564-23910 GCA_964588675.1 uncultured Ignavibacteria bacterium | reverse complement strand
TTAGCGGATTTATAGCTTGCCTCAGCGAGACTGTTTTGAGTTCAACCTCGTCGACTTTCTTGCTCAGCGCTTCCATTCTTCCATAAAGGCTTGCGACAATGGATGAGTTTGGTGTGCCTGGGACGATTGAGTCAAACACAGTATCAGTTCTGATTTGATAAGTCAAGGGTCCTTCATATTGCTCGAGACGTGATTTAAGGGCAGCATTTTCCGTCATCAGACTGTCGATTGTCTGATCTGAATCGAGCAGCATTACCTTGAGATCGTCGGTGTAAAGACGCTGATAGAAATACGCCGTCTTGTACAGCTTCACTTTCAACCCAATAGTAATAAGCAAAAGCCCCAGGGTAAAAGCCATCACCAAAAAGTGCCACGGTTTCTTCGACACCAGCCTCATTATTTCAGCAATTCCCATTTCAGACAACCTCTTTCAGAGCGATCGTTGGCGATGACGCGTTGAGAGGCCCGGGCGGATTGTCCTCAGGCTCTCGAGGCGGAAGTTTTGTTGTCTTTCCGGGCGTCAACCAGAATGATCCGACGGTCGGTCATTAGCTTCAACTCAGATAACACTCTTTGGACCTTGTCTAATTCCTCTTCAGTGAAGTATATGATTACTTTGAACGCTGCATCAGCATCGCTCGCCTTCTGGTAAATCACCACCTGGTTACGCAGGTTTCTCTTTAACTGAGGATTACTCGCCAGCTTGAACTCAGCTATGGTCTTGTCTTGACTACCCCTAGAGACTTTGAAATCCGCAGGACCGCGACCATCATTTACTTCCCGACTCACGTCTGAAGGTGTTCCGTACCACGTTAGCCTGAAGAGGATATGGACATGAGTTTCATTCCTGATTGGTTTGCCCTTGAAGTAGAACAATCGCCACCCTCCCTTGTTTTCTACCACATCCTTAAAAAACTCGATTCGCTTCGCAGTCTCTTGCGCGGTCCTGCCAGATAGTCCGTAGAAACCAGTTTCCTGGGCCAGGAGATGAATGAGTTTTCCGAACTGCTCGATGAACACCTTTTCCGAGTCAAGAACCTTCTTTATGCTTCTCCTTGTGGCTTGGTCCCCTGTTTCCTCTTTATGTTTTATGTAATAGTCGATTAGTTCGGGGAATTTCTTGATGGTTGCTCTGGCAGCTCGTTCGTAATCCCTCTTTTCCGGTTCCTTCGGCAGCCGTAAGTAAAAGTAGTTGTTAATCGCGTCCCGCAACGAATCGTTCTCTATTGCCTTTGGAATCTCATCAAAGTCGTGCAGCAAGTCACCCTTGTTGATCCACGTGTCATCTCTTGTCAGAATGTTCCTGGGGGTGAGGAGAACATAGTCTCCATTGTAGTAAGGCAAGTCGAAGACTCTCGCAGCCCAAGTCTGCGTCCCGTAATCAAAATATGCTCTAGGGATGGGAATCTTCTTTCTGAGCTTTGGCTTCACGAACTGACGGGCGAACTTCTGGGTGTACTCCAGCAGATAGTACTTGATTAAGTTGGTAGTGAAGTCGCTTATCATGTCGCGACCCACGCCTTTCTCGATTAGACACAGTTTCTCAAGGTGGGTCCCTTTTGTTACACTCTCCGAGCCAAAATCGCTGAACAAGGTGTTAAGATTCTTGTTGAGGGCAGTCGCGAATTTCGCCCCGAGGCCTCTTCCTTCGTTTCCGGCGTCGCAGAAACCGAGCCATGTCTGCTTCACTTCGGAAAAATGATACCAGGCTCGCAACAAGCCCGGGGTGACTCGGCCTTCCGCAGATTTGTCTTTTAGGAATTGCAGATACTTGATTATGTTGTGGTGCAACAACTGATATTCCTTCCTACTGCTTGTGAAAAGAAGAAAGGGGTCGATGAATAAGGGGAGATCAGTAACAAGAGAGATGTTGAACGCCCCGTATTTCTCAAGAGCTGTTTCAGAAACGTTGAATATGTCAGAAAAGTAGAGTTTCACGATTTCCCTTCGCATAGAGTTACCCAGCGATCAACAGGCGCCACGGTGACGGAGCGATGCATCTCGCCATCGCGTCAAAGCCCGCCTGCTTCGGAGCACGATCCGCCTCAAAAAACAAACTACTATCTCGCGCCTCAAATGTCAATAGGAATTTGTCTCCAGCAGCGGTGGTTTCTTCGACTCGAACCAGGTGTTTCGGCTAGTACTCGATTCGACTAAGGTCGCCTCCCGATTTTGAAGCTCCCAGAAGCCGCAACACGGTCAAAGTCCCCGGCTAGCTGCACAATCGAGAAACGGCTTTCCTTTCCAACGTTTTGTATTCGCCGTACAAACTGCACGTCAGGCACGAGTGAACCGGAAACACAAGCAGCGAATCTCCGATCTCTATCTTGCGGAGCGCATCATCGTCAGCCTGAATTATGCCGTGCTCTTGCGACAATGATATCAGAGGCGCGCTTCTGTCGATGGGACCAAAGGTGCCCTCCTGCAGCGAGGTGAGGTATCCAAATATCGGCCGGCTGCTGTTGTCCGGAATGGATGCCATGGACAAATGCACTGCTCCGCCGTATACCACGATCTGATTTCGGTCTTTGTATTTGCCGACGACAGGACAGGCGACGGCAACGGCTATCTGATCGCCGGAACAGGTCTGTAGCTTCTCCTGCATCAAATCATAGAACACGAAATTGCCCGGCCTGATTTCGTCGACTCCGGCGAAGTCATCCACCAGGCTGCAAGTGGGGGTGTCGCCAACGGAGATTTCGCAAGTGTCGATGCCGCTCATTTCCAAGTGTTCCTTGGCCACTGCCATTCGCAACAGCGTGTCGACGTGAATCTTTTGAATTTCAGAGACGTTGGCCGCCTTGTAGGCGTGCCCGGCATGGGTGAGCAATCCCTTGAAATCGAGCCTGGGGGAATCCTTGCTTCTCTGTGCCAAAGCTCGGATGGTATCAAAATCATCCCAGGCCACCCCTGTTCTGTGATAGCCGGTGTCGACCTTTATCCATATTCCAACAGGATGTTCGAGCTTCTTGGCCAGGTCCGAAAGAACCTGTTCCGAATCGACGAGCAGATTCAGATTGATCCTGCCAGCCAGATGGTTGATTTTGTCAATCTCCGGCAGATTGACGACGAACGCTACGGTGATGTCCGTCCATCCGTGATCTGCGAAGTACTTGGCCATGTCCAGCGAGGAGACGGTGATGGCCTCCACGCCGAAATCGCGGAACCAGTTGCCTATTTCCGCCGACTGGTGCGTCTTGAAATGCGGCCGGAATCTGGCGCCCGAGGCTTTGGCCTTTCCGGCCATCTTCTCGATGTTTTTCAGTACTCTTTGCTTGTCGAGAAGCAGCGTGGGACTGGTTACCTCAAACCCGAGCTCATTGTGTTTCATTTCTCAAATCCTCCCCTTTCCTCGCGCGATGAACGGCGCAACTACTATCTCCGCGCCCCCAACCGCACCATCAATCGTGCAACTACAAACGCCGTCCCCAGGGCGCGATAAATCGCGCGACTACAGCCCCCGCCGTGGGTGCAATCTATCACACCCTACGGATGCCGCCCCTGCATCGGAGAAGGCCTTAAAGGGCGCTGATGCGGTGTCCAGTTTCTAACGACCGGACTTATAATCTGACGAGCCTTTCGTCCCGAAACAAATCCGGAACCAGAAACAAAGCTCATGTATTACTCTTCGCGGAAAAACCACAGAATGTGCCCGCACCGATTGCAGACGTAATTATCCGCCTGCTTGTTCGCCCACTCCACACCCAGGAAGGTCATCCCCGGAGTGTTCATCAGAGTGCGCCGGATCCAGAACCTGTCGTATCCACAGATGGGGCACTTAAGCGCATGACCTTGCACTTCGTGCGCGGCTGCCTCGTGTTTCGCTGCTTTGAGGTCAGCTACTTCTGCTGATCTTTTCTGCTCCGGAGTCAGCTTCTCATAGCAGGCTTCACATACGGAGCCGCTTCTGAAATGATGCCCGGACGGATATTCTCTTCCACATTGACTGCACTTCATGCATTCCTCCGGAATGTTTCGACCATCAGAGCCGGCGCACCAAGTTCCGCCGCAGCGTACGGTAACCGAGTCTCTCATAGAAGTGCAATGGTCCTTCCCCGAATTCCCAGATGTCGAGCCGCATCTCGGATGCGCCTTTCTCCTTTGCCCATTTCTCCGCCACCTCGACCAATTGCCTTCCGACACCGCGCCGTCTGAATGCACGGCTGACGACCAGACTTTGCAAGTGCCCATGCCGATAAGACACTTTTGCCGGATGGGGGTTGTCTTCTCGCAGATGGACCTCCGCCAGTCCCACCATCTGATTTGCGATTTCGGCCACGAGGATGACAGAGCTTTTGGTTCTGATGATTCTCCTCAGATTGCGGCGCAGTTCTTTGGCATGGTGA
>CAZPRG010000013.1:11575-19554 GCA_964588675.1 uncultured Ignavibacteria bacterium | reverse complement strand
TTCTCAAGGGCAACCAACCTGTCCGGAATTCCACGTACGTGGAATTCGTGAAACTCGTAATATAGATCGCACATCCTTTCGACATCGCTGGTTTTCGCCGTTCGAATGATGGGTTTAGGTCCAGGGGCGGGCTGCGACACATCGCCGGTCGGTTTGAACTCGGATAGGGGACCGATGGTTTTTCTCAACAGGATCTCGGAATGCCCCGGCACGATGAAATCCTTCAACTCGCCGATGGTTTGATACCCAAGTCGTTTGTATAATCTCTGTGCTTTGTCATTGAATGAGGAGACACACATGAAAACGTTTGACATGTCCTTGAAGATCCTCTTTTCTGCAAACTGCAAAAGGGCTGTTCCGATCCCCTGGCTTCTCCATTCCGGCTTGACGGCCACCGTTTGTATGAATCCCACGAAGGCACCTCGCATGATCAGCATGATGAAGCCAACAAGCTCTTCTTTGAGGAGCGCTACGTAGACTTCCCTGGCCGGATCGGTCAACATTCTCAGGCAAAGATCGTAATCTCTGCGCAGGGTTATCCACGGCTCGGAAGAAGACATGAGCCGGGCGCACTGGCGCGCCTGATCCACGTTTTGAAGCTTGCGTATCTCCGGGCTGATATCCTCGTTCTTGCTCATTCTCAAGTGCGCCCCGGGTTTTTGTCTATCTGACCTTTGAGCAACTTCTCAACATACACTGATTGGAATTCCGTAGCCAGCATGTCCATCAGAACCACGTCATACTTCTTCCCGCAGATAATTCTCGCTTCTCGTCTTCTTCCCATCTCTTTGAAGCCGATCTTCCGATAGCAGCTGATGGCCCGCTGGTTGAAGGAATAGACGCCCAGCATGATGTTGTGGAGATTCAGAAGATTGAACCCATAGTCGAGCAAAAGCTGGGTGGCCTCCTGACCATATCCCTTGTCCCAGTATGTCTTGTCCCCGATGGCTATCCCGAACATGGCTCTTCGGTCTACCTGGTCTATGGCGAAGAGCATGCATCGTCCGATGGTTTTGTTGGTCTTCAGATCGACGATGTTGAAGTAGTGAGCCTGCTTCTTGACGATGTTCTCTATGATCTCTCTGGTTTTTTCCGCGGAAAACGGAGTGTATGCTTCCTCTCCCATGGGGATAGTGACCTGCAGGTCGTTATCCCACTCGGTCCACCTCTCCGCATCCTCCAGACTAGGGGGCGAGAGATAGCATTTTGTACCGACCAGCTTTTTGTAATGAGCCATAGACTGCTCCATGTTTTTGAGGTCCGAACGTCGGATTTCTCAACGACGATCGAGACAGAAGATCAGCCCGGCTTATAGCCACACTATACGAACCGCAGGACGTCAGGTTTCCAACATCCTTTCTCTGACCATCTGGATGGGTATGGTTCCGTAACTTAGGAGTTGGTCGTGGAATTTCTTAAGATCAAATCCTCTCCCTTTGAGCGCCTTGAAATCATCCCGCAGCCGGAGGATCTCCATTTTCCCCATGGCGTAAGTCATGGGCTGGGTCGGAGTGTAGGTATATCTTTTGACCTCCGCAACCGCATTGGTCTTCTCCAGCTTTGCCACCTTAACCAGCATGTTCACCGCCTGGTCGAAGCTCATCTTTCCGGTGTGCAGGCCGGCATCGATCACCACCCGACAGCCTCGCCAGAGCTGGTCTTTGAGTTGAAGAAGCCGGGTCTGTGGTTTGGTGTAGAATCCTTTCTCGTACATCAATTCCTCACAATAAAGCGCCCAACCTTCGGCGAACAAGGACGTCTCAAGTTCGCGCCTTACCTTGGACTTGATCCGATTGGAGTGAACCAACTGCAAGTGGTGTCCGGGATAGGCCTCGTGCAGAGCGGTAATGACCGCGACATAGGAATTGTGTCCCTGAAGCTGCTCCTCCTGCTCCCGGGGCGATAGCTTCTCGTTCACCGGAGTAACCCAGAAGAATCCCTTTTGCTTTTTCTCGAAAGGAGCCGGAGGCAAGTAGGCTCCGTAGGGTATGGTGTGTCTCTGGAAACTCGGAGTCTCCACGACGGATAGACTTTCGCCCCGGGGAATGGTCACCAGGTCCTTTCTCTTTACAAAGTCCCTGGCTCTGGCCATTTCCTTCCTGTAGAACCCAAGCAGATTCTCTTTGGCCGGATGCTTCCTCTTCAGTTCCTCCACGATCCGGGGCCAACTTTTTCTGCGGTCGATCTTCCTGGCCACCGATGCCATCTCCGCCTGAGTCGCCCTGATGATCCTGTTTCCTATGGATATGAGGTCATTCGAGGTATAGGGCAACTGGTGATGTACCGAAAGAAGGAAGTCGAAATGCTTTTTGCCCACCGCAAAACTGCCTTTCGACTTGGGCATGAGTCGCGTCTTTAGGAACTCCTCATAATCAGCGAATGCAGAGAGGGCTCTCCGATTGGCGGCCAGGATTTGCTGTTCAAGGCCGGGCACCTTTCTGGCAAAGGCGGGAATCATCTTCTCAAAAAACTGCCTCCCGCCGACCGTGGTTTCGATCCCGATCCGAGTCCACACGGCCGGGATGTTTCTACCCTTCTTGAGATTCTCCTGTCCCTCTTTTAGAAGTCGGGGAACCTGCCTCAAGCGAGCCAGGAGCGATTTCATCCTGGTTCTCAGGGGAGCGAAATCGCGCATGATGAAAACGTAGCATCCCATGAGGGCATAATAGGGATAGATTTGCGCACTTCTTTCGTGCCAACGGACGGTTCGATCCTCGGCAATCTCCACCCGCAGTGCGTCCCTGAGCATACTCCAATCCATCTGCTCGTTCACCGAGAGTTCGCTCCCTTTGGAAGGGGTCTTCCTTGAAGGAGAGAATGCCTTCAGCTTCTTCAGATACTGCCTCGCCTCCTTTATGTAACGCCTCCGGAAATGAGCATCGGCTCTGTCCAACTGATGGTCATACCTGTGAACGCCGGAAAAAGTGGCTTCCACCGGTCGAGCCTTCCAACGAAGATCAAGAATCTGGTCCACAAGCTTTTTGAACTGCCGGTTCATCTGTTTCCTCCTCGAAATCGCTTTCCCATCATTCCTCTTAGCGACCATCTGGGCTACTCAAATCTTTTCAGCACAAGGAATCTCTGATCTTGATCGGAGACCTGGTTGAAGAAGCGCCTAACATCCTGATACAAAGCCGCTGGTATCATCAGCTTCTTGATGACCAATGTGCGCACGTACAGAACCGAAGCATCAGCCATTGCATACTCCACCTGAAATTCCGCGAAATCGCTTTCCAGGTGAAGCGGTTGCGGCAACTCCGCCACGCCATAAGCAGGGGAGAGGTTTATGATAACCGTGTCCAGGTCCTCCGAAAGTTGGTCGAGCATGATGGGGAAAACCCGGCTGGACTCAAAAAACTCCGTCGCGGTCTGGTCCCTGGTCAGAACGTTTGCGTTCAGATAGACCAGGTTATCGGCGCCTTGCACGTAATGAGACGAATGGAACAGGAAGTGGACGTTGAAACCCGCGCCGTGATCGTAGAGATCGTCAGACCAGCAGGTATCCAACACCGCACCCGGGCAGTGTTGACAGATGCGCTTGGCCAACTCGTCCCGCTGCTCTTGAATAGTCTGCTTTCTGAGCGCGTTCTTTACCTCGCTGCTGCGCGCAGGCGAATACTCCTCCTGCACCTCGCATCGGATACTCTCCTGGGGACCGAGATCCACGCTGGTGACGGTGACCTTGGCATTCTGCCACTGATCCAGTCCCGGCGTCCGAATCAGCTTTCCGCCCTCCGGCTGAACCAGCAGCCCGTCCACTTCCCGGTAAGGCGGCGAGACGCAACTTAGCTGATCGGTGACTACAAAGGGGTCCAGCCATAGTTCCTCTCCCTCAACGTCTACTTTAAGCAAGAGGTGGCTGAACCAGTCCAGCATGGGCACCTCCGGCAGGCGCATCACCGTGCTCCTGTCGGGCACCAAAACCGGCACGGCCTGGACGCCCACCGACTTTAGAAGGGCGTATAGTACTCCGCTGATCTCTGCGCTGCTTCCGTCCTGACGGTCGAAAATGGTCTGGGGCTTGTCGAAAATAGAGCGGGAAGGAAAGTCGACCTTGAAGTTCGATTGCACGTAGTGAAACAGCTTTTGGGTCATCTCCTTCTGGCCGGTGCTCTCCTTGGTGAGGTTCTTGGCCACTTTTTTCATCTGCTGCGTGGGAACGAAATGCTGCTGGACCGTTTCAAAATACCAGCGGGAGACGTTGTCCCATGAGGCCCGAAGTTCCGTCCCCTGCTCTTTTCCGGTGACCGCAAACGCCAGGCTGGGAAAGGACTCGAACGATGGCGGCATATAGGGCTCGGTTTCCCGCGCCAGGAGGTTGCGGGCGGCGAAGGTGTAGAGGGAAACCGCCTGGGAGTGGGCGGAAACCTCCTTGGCGGTATCCAAGGCTCCGGGAGGACTCTCGCGGGATATCACCTGCAGATGCTGGGGGACCACCAGATTGAAACGGGAAAGAAGGGTGGGCTGGTCATTCTGGAAATACCTGATGCCCGACAAGCTGTATCTCTTGGACCTGTAAACCATCTCGTATTGAATCAGGCAATCGTCCTCCACGCCGGGCAGTGAGAACTTTTTCTTCTTGAGGTCGTCCGAGAGAGAAACCTGGTGTATGTCGTCCTGATTCAACTCCATCACCGTGCCGTCTTTCCTTCTGGTCCTTCCCCGCACCTCCACCAATTCGCCCTCCCTATAATAAGGAGTCACTACCTGAGCGTACTTATATCCCCGGCGGTTGAATATCTTCATGATCACCACCCGGACCTCCACCTTGTCCGCCACATAGAAGATGTCCTCGTCCAGAAGATACACAGCGCCTGCGCCCGGAAAGTCTGACCAGGAGGGGATCTGGTTCTCCGAAGGGAAAGACCGGATCCAGTCGTCCGGGAGCCTCTCCACCCAGCTTACCTCGCAGCGGCCGGGTGGGTGGCAGAGGACAAACAGAAACAAAACCACCAGCACGCATGTCGCCTTCTTGATCACGAAAGCCCTTTCTGATTTGTCAACCATCCACATCTCATGTGCTGGGGTCTGATGTCTGCAATCATGTCCGGCACGCTGCCGAAAGAGATCAGCAAAAGAGTTTTTGGTATGCTCAATGTTGGCCCGACCTTCGCCTTAAAATTATCCGTGCGGCATCCTCCTGGGCAGCCCGATCATAGAATTCCTTGAGCTGAGGATACTGTTCTACCGGTACCAGAAGCTGCCTTCTCACAAAAAACCTGTTGTGGATGATGGTATCTCCCTCAGCGGAGTAAGTCGATTCGAAGAGCCCAAACGGCTCATCCAATCGGACCGCCCCGGGCAATTCTCCTATTTCGAATTGCGTCGGGACCACTATCTTGATTTGGTCCTGGTTTTTGAATCTGTAATCGAACGACACCGGATTCGCTCTTTGTTCGTGGGGGAACATGACCCCCAGATAATTCTGCGTATTGAGATTCACCGGGAGAAAGTGCTTTTCTCCCTGGGCGACACCGTAGCCACCCGACAGAAAGTCGGCTTCAATCGATACGCTCGAGTCTTTCTCGTCGAAGCCGTCGAATTCGGATCGCACCAGGTAGGGATCGCTGAACCAGGAGCTCAAGTAGCCGGTCAGGGCCTCCCGTCTGGCCTGGGGCTTAAGCTCGGCAAGAGAGGCTCTGAAGGCCAGCTCCTCCTGACCGGTGGCTGCCAGTAAGAGGTGAGCGGCCGAGGAACCGTCGGAATTCAGTTTGATCTCCCAGAAGGTGCTGGTGACGTTCTCCTCTTCAGCGGTTTCCGGAATCGCCACCAACTCTCCTTCTCCCGGTTTAACCACCAGCGCCGAAGCACCCTGGTCTTCGAAAGGGAGTTGGCCGAACCGGCAGTTTCTACAGGCCGGGTCCAGCCAAAAGTAGACGCCATTCCGGGGCACAGCCACCACTACGTGATCGAACTGTTTGACACTGGGGACGGCGGGCAAAAGGCTTCGATGGCTTCTGGTGGAGAGCAAGGCCGGGTAAGCTTCGATTCCGATCGCTTGGAGTAAGGAGATCGTCAGAGAGGTCATATCCTTGCAATCGCCGTAGCCGTACTCCAAAACCTCGGCCGGCGGATGAGGTTGGTAAGCGCCCACGCCGATAGCCACGGCCACGTATCTGACGTGCTCCCGCAGGTAATTGAAGATAGCCTCGATCTTTGCCGGGGATGCATCCAGGCCATGGGTCAACCCCAGGGCCAGGTCGGCTATTTTCGGAGATGGCTCCATGCCGGATTGCGATATGCGACCATACCAGGCGGCCACGTCGTTCCAGGTTCGGCAAGAATAAGTTCTTCCGTCAAAATCGAAATCCAGGGGCGAGAAGACTAATCGACAAACCGAATCGGCGGCCGGAGGCATGAGGACTTCCTTGCTTACGGCCGGATTGTCGAATCTCTCCCATAAGAACACCTGTTTGTCGGAGCGGAAGTCGATCTTTGGCTCCAGGTGGCAATTCAGAACTTTCATCCGGAAATCGAAGCCCCGGGGAACGGCCAAGGTGTATGCGGAGTACAGGCAGGGCAGGTCCGACTGGAAAAACCAATCCGACCAGTAAAGCAGGGTCCTGAGTCGAAGCTGGTATTCGTATTCCACCACGCAGTTTGCGGTCACCCGCGGCAGGTAGAAGTCCTTAGCTCTCACGTCGGAGTAGAGCACGAATTCCGATATCAGGGACTTCTCCTTTATCTCCGTTTGATCCAGGGAAAACTCCTCGCCGTCCGGGTGAACGGTGCGGGCTTTGATGCTCACGACCTGAATGCTGCTATTGAAGGGCAGCTCCTGGTGGCTGAATCTTTTGTCCGGATCGGAAAAGACCTTCAGGATCCGATGTTGGGTCAAAAGCGCCTGGCCGTCAGGCCCAATCTCCATCACCGCTTCATCCTTCAGTATCACCGCATCCCACAAGGGAAAATCCCGGGCGGAGGGCGTCTGACTTAGGTCTATTTTGTCCCATGCTGCCAGCGGATGCCAGGCGGCAAGCAGGAGGGCCGTCCAAAGCAGCATTGTGCGGAAAGGGTGCGGCCTGAAAGCGGCGCGTTTTGAACCGGATTGTCGAAGTGGGAATCTCATATGAAAAATCTCGTTTGACCAAAGAGATCTTGGTGCAATATATCAGTCCAGCCCGGTGGGGCCAACAAAAAAGTTCGTTCACCGGGAAATGGAAGGCGGGCTCTCGGAAGCAGCTTTGCCGGGGAATCGCGGAAAGAGCGGGGGTTCCCCAAGTGGCTGCCCCAACAGGTCGAACCCAATCTTTCCGTCGTCTTCGGATGCCGGATGTTTCCCGGAAAGGCCCCCGGCGTATTTTTCGCTTGACAAGACCGGAGGCGCCTGCTATTTTTGGCAGCAAATAACGGTCAACTGAAAACAAAGAGAAAGGAGGAAAAGCGAAATCTCGGACACGGATGCAGATATGTAGTCTCTCTCATTCTGTATGATGGACGACCAGCTTTGTGAAAGGATAAGCCATGAAAAGGATTATATGCTTGAGTGTGATGTTGTGCTTCCTGGTGGGCGCCTCCTCCGCCTGTGCAGGGGGGAAGTTCAGCATCGGAGCGTTCGCCGGACTGAACATGCCGCTGATCCAGGAGGACATGGGCAACGGCACCCTGTTCGGGGTTAAAGGCAGGGTGGTGCTGCTTCCCTTTTTGGGAGTGGAACCCAACCTGGTGTTTTCCAAATACGGAGACAAGGACGTCAAAGACGATGATGGCAATCTGCTGGGGACCAGGAAGGGTGGGGACGTCACCTCCTTCGGCCTGGATGCGGTTGTGGGAAACCTTTCCGGATTCTCCTCGGCCCGCTTTTATGGATTGGTGGGGGTGAATTCCAATACCTCCAAGCGAGAAGCTCTTCCGGATCAGACCAGGCTGGGGCTGGCTTTGGGAGCGGGGATCGAGTTTCTGCCGACCGACGTCTTTGGGATAGAGGTGAGGGCCAGAATTCATGCCATAAGCCTGGAAGGCGGCGGCGGGAGAAACAA
>CAZPRG010000013.1:0-11565 GCA_964588675.1 uncultured Ignavibacteria bacterium | reverse complement strand
AGAAACAACCTGGAGCTCACCGGGGGTTTGAATTACTACTTCGGTCCCATGTAGGCCAGAAAGGAGCTAAGGAAAAATGAAAAGGATCGGATTGAATTATCGACACTTGTGGTTTCTGCCGCTTCTGCTTTTGGTTCTGGCCAGCGGGTGCTGGTTCCTACTCTCCGGAACCTGGGTGATCATTTACGCGGTGGCCGACGAAGACATCGACCAGGGCGTGGGACTGCATAAGTTCGACGTGGACTTGACGGACGAGGACGTGTGGACTGATCACAAGGACAACTTGGACAACATCGAAGACGTGGCCATGACGTTCAATTTCATCAACGAGCTGTCTACCGAGGCCACCGGGCGTATATACGTCTCCTCGGACAACTCGCTGACCGACACCACCGCCATAAAGGCCACGGCCACGCTGATCTTGGACGGGCTGACCATACCCGCCAATGACAGCCTGCACGTGGATCTGGCTTTTTACTATGACGTTTTCCAGAATTTCGAGGCGCTCCGGGATCTGGTCAAAACCGGGGCCTTCACGGGATATGCCATCGTTCCCAACTCCACCATGGTGTACATTCGCCATTTCGTGGTGGTAGTGACGTTCTCGGCGAGCATCTAACAATCGAATGAGATTTGAATGACGATGATACCCCAGTTTGTCCCCGACAACTGGGGTATTTTCTAATCCCTGGTTGGCCGCAAGCCGGCTTGGGGAGATCGATTCTTGGATGGTTTTGGGCACTGATCTCGGAGTCGTCGGACGGTGCGCGCTGACTGCGGTCGAAGGAATCTTGCTGGGTACGAGGAGAAGGTTGACTTGCGAGTTTCGAGAGTTGGACGGAAGTTGCGGCTGGCGAGAGTGCCGGAGGAAACGTTTGACTTCCACATAGGTTGTTCACAAACTGCAACGGATAGTGTCGATGGGTGAAGCCACCAGGATCCCCTGGTGAGAACCGATCACTCTCCGTGATGGTCCGAAGGAGGAAGAAGGATGAAGGTCACCATTAGCGTCATCAAGGCGGATGTGGGAAGCATCGGGGGACACATCAAGCCCAGCCAAAAGCTGAAGGACTCCGTCGCGAATTTCATCTTGGAGAACGGCATCCGCAAAGGGGATTTGATCGACTTCCACGTTTCCAGCACGGGAGACGACATCGCCATTTTAGCCACGCATCGGGGGGGTCTGTTAAGCGAAAAGGTGCACCGCCTGGCCTGGGATGCTTTTCTGGAGGGGACCAGGGTGGCCAAGGAGCAAGGACTTTATGGGGCCGGGCAGGATCTTCTGAAGGACGCCTTCTCCGGCAACATCAAAGGCATGGGGCCGGCAGTGGCGGAGATGGAAATAGAGGAACGGCCCAACGAGAGTTTCCTCCTTTTCGCCGCGGATAAAACCGATCCCGGAGCTTACAATCTCCCCTTGTACCTGGCGTTCGCAGATCCCATGTACTGCTCGGGATTGATACTCTCTCCCAAGATGGACCGGGGATTCAAGTTTCTGATCATGGACGTAGAGCACACGGACGGAGACCGGGTGATCGAGCTCTCCGCACCGGCAGAACTCTACGATATCGCCGCGCTTCTCAGGGACAATCAGCGGTTCGTGATAGACCACATATACTGCAATGACGGCGGCGAGATTGCTGCTTCGGTTTCCACCACCCGGCTGCACAATATCGCGGGCAAATACACGGGAAAGGACGATCCCATCGCGCTGGTGAGGGTTCAGGGGTCATTTCCGGCCACGGGCGAGGTGCTGGGCCCCTTCGCCATCGGCCATTACGTGGCGGGCTTCATGCGGGGGAGTCACACCGGGCCGCTGATGCCGGTGAAGGCCAATTCGGCCATATCCTTTTTCGACGGGCCGCCGGTGGTGTCCGCCCAAGCCTTCTCCATGAAAAACGGAAAGCTGACCGAGCCGGCGGATGCCTTCGACCAGCCTTTCTGGGATTGGGTCCGGGATCAGGTCTCGCACAAAGCGCTGGAGATCAGAAGGCAGGGATTCTCCGGCGTGGCCATGCTTCATTACAAGGAGTTGGAATACGGCGGAATCGTGGAGAAGATGAAGAAGCTGGATGGAAAATTCAAAGTCAGAAGATGATCAAGCTTAAGTGAGCTCAGCAATGAATGTGGTAGACAAGGAGGTGATCGTATAGACACTGGCTAAAGATGGCGAATGAGATATCTGACCTGAGGCATACTTAGCTCAAGCCGCAACTCCATAACCGAAAAGGAATGACGAAATGAGTCCGTTAAGAAGCAAGAAAGTGTGTTTGCTGCTGACCGTGCTTTGCTGCCTGGCGGTAGCATCGCTGGCGATAGCTGGGAGCCAAGACGATGACCGGGCGCCCACTGCCGAGAATCTGTGGAAAGCAGAGCAGGCCGGGGACCTGCAGAAGGCAGAGGCAATTCGGACCATCCTGGAGCAGGAAGCTGCAAAATCCTGGCGGTCTCCGTCCTACGATGAAGTCTCTATAGATAATCCCCGGGTGACTCCACCCCTTAAAGACGGCTCCTCCTACAGGCTCTTCAAGTGGGGGAATGATGCCACCATAGCTCCGGGAACGGTGTCCGGCGGAATATCCGTTGACTACGACGCCAGCGGAAACCTTTACGCCGTCAGGTGTACCACCTGGGCGGGAGTGGCCAACGCCAGAGTGCATGTTTATAAATCGGTCAATGAGGGGGCGAGCTGGTCGTGGCTGTGCGGTTTCTACGCCAGCGGAGGTAGCTTCACCTATTCGTATCCGGTCATCGTGACCGGTACCGCAGGAACGCCCGACAAGCTATACATCTTCTATGTGAAATCCACGGGGAATGGTGATATTGCGGTGGCGCGCTTCACTCAGACCGGAAGCTTTGAGGGTTTCTTCGACGTCAAAGCAGATGCAGACACCATAACGTACTTGTCGGCGTGCGGCAACATCGGCGCCGGGAGCCGCCTGATGGTTGCTTACCAGCGGGAGAAAACCGGAGATTCCACCCCGGATGTTTACACCATTACGTCCACCAACTACGGCGAGACTTGGAGCAACAACGTGTGGATAACCTCCGACGGAACTCATCCGGACATAGCCTACGGCAGCGGAGGATACGTCTTTCTGACATATGAAAGCACCTTCCAGGCTGACGACGAAATCCAATTCGGACGAAGCACCAACTACTGCGTCTCCGGCTCTTGGGGATATTTTGAAGCGCTGACCGCAGACGGATACGACGATAACTATCCCAAAATCGGGGCTCTGCACACCTCACCCGCTGCCACTCCCTATGTGTGGGTGGCATACAACCATGATTACGCAGGCAGCGGCAACATAGATCTCAGGTTTGCATACAGCTCCGACGGGGGGCTGAACTGGACCAAGAACCGGGTTCTGGCCAACGCCGCCAACTATAATGAGATGGCCTCTGATCTGTGGGTGGGACGAAATACCGGCTTTACCTATGTGAACGTCTGCTTTCTGGCCTACCGGGGCGTTTCCTACTTGCAGCGATGGTACGACATTTACTGGGGATACTTGAATACAGCGAACCCTGACAGCTGTAAAGGTCGCGAAATAATAAGCGACAACTGGGGAGCTTGGGACGAGGACGGAAGAAAGGTGTGCCAGGGAACCTATGGCAATATAGCACAGTACTGGAGCGGGGTCGTTTACGCCGGTCACACGCTTGACTTCAACTACCAGGGTTTGTATTTCGATCACCGGCAGTGGACCGACGTCGAAGATGAAATCACCGAGGAAGATGTGACTAGAGAGTTTTCCTTGTACGACAACTATCCCAATCCCTTCAACCCGGAGACCAAGATCAGGTACAGCATAGAGAACGGCAAGGCCGCGCCGGTTGTGCTCAGAGTGTACAATTTACTGGGCCAGACGGTGAGGACATTGGTGGACGAGCCGAAGGAATCAGGCAACTATGAGGTGGTCTGGGACGGAAGAAACCAGAACGGGGATGAGGTTGCCAGCGGGGTCTATTTCTATAAACTGGAGGCGGGTGATTTCATCCAGACCAAAAAGATGGTGCTGGTGAGATAGACTCTGGGGGCACGTATACCGCGCCGCCTCGGACGTTCCGGAGGACTAAGTGCTTGACAAGCGCTCCGTGGTTCAGTTAATTGTCTTTTGGCAAGGATATCGGATTGCGGATGGTGAGAATCATAAGGAGTGACCGAGCGGGCGTAATTCAGCGGTAGAATGCAAGCTTCCCAAGCTTGACGTCGAGGGTTCGATCCCCTTCGCCCGCTTATTTGAACAACGGGCACGAGGTCGGGCATCGACCCGATGCTTGCCGTGCGGCTGGCCGGTCGTGGTGAAGAAAGCGGCCTGAAGACCGATAATTGCGGATGTAAGCTGCCTGTAACCCATTTGTCGAGGAGGGTGGGACAATGGATTTCACCAGAGCATTTTCCTTCATGTTCGAGGACAAGAACTGGATCGTGAAGATCGTGTTGGGGGCAATATTCAACCTGCTGATGCTGGTGCTGGTGGGCATACCTTTCGTCCTGGGTTATCTTTTGGAGCTGGCCAAAAACGCCAGCCAGGGAAAGGAGATACCGCTTCCCGAGTGGGATAATCTGGGCGAGAAGTTCACCCGCGGCCTGATATTCCTCATCATCCTGATCATTTACAGCATACCGGGCATTGTGCTCTCTTTCGTCCCTTGCGTCAAATACTGTCTGGGTCCCTTGTACTTCTTGGCACTGCTCTTCGTAACGCCCTACATCACGGTGAAGTATGCCCGCACGGGCAGCTTCGAGGACTGCTTTCGTTTCAACGAGATCATCGAATTCACCAAGAAGAACATCAACAATCTGATCGTGGTGGTGTTGCTGGCCATGGCCTTGCAGATCATTGCCACCTTCGGAGTTCTGGCCTTGGTGGTGGGAGTCTTCTTCACGGCATTCTGGGCCAATCTGGGCATTTACTATCTCTATGGAAAAGTCGTCAGGGCAGCGGAGGAAGCAGGCGGAGAGCCCTCGGGAGCCACTCCGGACAACGCTCCGGTCTCCTCGTGACGCGGAACGGTCAGGGACGGCCCGGTGGCTGGGAAGCCGGCTTGGATATGGCGCGGAGAAGCTGGGTGAATGGACCTACCGGTTCGTCCGGCGCCATTGGCTGGGGATAGTCAATTTTCATGTGCTGGTCTTCGTGGCAGGGGCGCTGGAGGCGCCCCTGCTTTCGTATCTTGATCCACCCTGGATCTCGAAATTGGTTTACGGGGTGTACGGCTTCTTTTGCCATCAGCAGCCTTCGCGCTCCTTTTTTCTTTTTGGCAGCCAGGTGGCCATCTGTTCCCGCTGCCTGGCCTTCTACTCGTCCATTCTTCTTGTGGGACTTATCGTCAGCCTGAGGAACTTTCGACCTTTGAGTGCCGTTTCCGCTTTTGCGCTGGCCTTTCCGGCTGTGGCGGACGTTACGCTGCAGGCCGTGCACCTGACCGAGAGCACCAACCTCATCAGAACTACCACCGGCCTGCTCCTGGGGATGGCTGTCTCACTGTACCTGTTGCCTCGGGCCAAAATCGCGGTCAATCGTTTGCAGCCCGACGGAACCGGCGTCTGATGGGAGACAATGCAGCTTCCCAACGGTTGAGCTTGCGGCCGAGATTTGTGCAACTTCGCCTCAAAAAGCCGAGTATAACAAGAAAGAGGTATGTCGAAGACGATCCCGAACCAGAGTTGTGACGGTCTCTCTTCGCGGAGAAAACGAGAATCGCGAACCTCCATGAAAGGAGGAAGCTGATGAAAAAGCTCACGATCTTTGCGGTGACGCTCTTGTACCTGGCTGTCTGCACCGTCAACGCGCTGGCTGCCGAGAAGACCGGAGAGGTCAAGGACAATGTTTACACCGACGCCAAGTTCGGCTTTCGCATCACCGGGCTGCAGAACTGGAAGGTGAAAAAGCAGAATGAGCCTTCGCTGGTCCGGGTGCTGATGACCCAGAACAACTACAAGACCAGCAGCATACCCGGGGCCTCCAAATATACCACCACCATTCCCTCGATTCTGGTGCTGGCGGACACCACCTCGCTGTCTCTGCAGCAAGTGGAGGATTGTCTGCTCAAGTCCGGAAAGGGCCTGGGCGACCAACAGGAATTCGCCATCAAACTCGACCTGATCCCCAATTCCGAGATTTCGGAGATTCACGACATCACCGTGGACAGCATGCCCGCTAGGGACTACATTCTAAAACAGCCCTACAAGAAAACCGGAGAGGACCCCCGGGTTCGAGATCCCCTCTACGGAAGTCAGGTCATCATCCAGGACTTCCTGGCCGGCCACGTGATCATATTCAAGAAGGGCCGGAACGTTTACGTGGTGCAGTCCACTTGCGAACGGGAGTTCTTCTATCCCACCGACTCCGAGTTTCAGAAGATAATCGGATCCTGGGAGTTCCTGGACTGACCCTGCCTTCTCGTCTCTCTCACCAAGCGGAGCCTCCGAAAGGGGGCTCTGTTTTTGTTCGCTTCCAGCTCCTCGGGGTCTCCTCCACGTGTGGTCCAACTTCCCCCGGAGAGCCGGGGGTCGAGGATGCATCCTACCTGGTTCGCTGCGCCGTCCGGCAACGATGCCCCAAGGCCGGATGAGCCCCAATCCTTCCATCTGCTGATCCGGCGTCCGAGAAGTCGTTTCAAGATCGGGCAGGCCATGACTTTTTGATTGACAAGGAATACCTCATATGTTAGCTTTGGACGAAAATGTGATCCAATCGGGAGGAGGAACAATGTGGATTCTAAGAAGCCTGGTAATCATTGTGCTTATCATCCTGATAGTCGGATTTGCCATCTACAACTCCAGTGAGACGGTTTCGGTCAACCTCTACGGCCGGCAGTACTATGACGTATCCATGATCATCGTAGCCTTTTGGGCATTGGTGGTGGGCATGCTGATATCCTTCGCCCTGGGGATAAGCTACTACTTCAAAATGTACGCCGAGCTCAGGGATCAGAGAAGGGAGAACAAAAGGCTGGTGGAGGAAATCACCGCCCTTCGCAACCTCCCTCTGGAGGAAGAGGAGAAGGGCGGCTGAAACGGCAGAGTTGCATTGGGTCGCATCCTAACGGAGGTGTGAATTGAGCACCGGTCACATACTGTCCATTCTGTTCGCCTTTGTAATCGTCTTTTCGGTTATGGCCTTCCTCTGGTCCAAGGTCAAGGGAGACCGGCGGAAGATATCTCCCCTGCCTTACATAGACGCCCTCAAAGCCCTGCTGGCCGGCAGGGAACAGGTCGCCTTCCAGAGATTAAGGGAGGTGGCCAAGACCGATCCGGACAACGTGGATGCGTATTTGAAGCTCGGGGATCTGTTCAGGAAAAACAAGAGGTACGACAAGGCGCTGCAGATTCACAAGGAACTCACCTTGCGGCCGTCTGTGACCCAGGAGCAGAAAGTCGAAATTCTGCTGAGCGTAGCGGAAGATTACTCCGCCGCCGGCAATCACGAGAAGGCCGTGTCCGTGTTGGAAGAGCTCTTCAAAAGCTCGGACAAAGACGAGATGGTGGGCCATCGACTGCTGTGGGAATATGAGGAAATGCAAAACTGGGAGGAGGCCTTCGAATTGAGGAAGAAGCTCTCCGGATCCAAGCAGACCGACAACAGACGCATACTGGCCCTCTACAAGGTCCTCTGGGGCAGGGCCAGGGCCGAGAAGGGAGAGCTGCACAAGGCTCGGGTGGCCTTCAAGGAGGCCCTAAACTACGACGAAACCTGCGTTCCGGCTTACCTTCATCTGGGAGAGGCCTACTATCGGAACGAGAGGCTCCAGGAAGCTGTGGAATACTGGAAGAAACTCTTGGAGATTAAGCCCGATGCCGGATACTTAGTTTACGGCAGGTTGGAGAAGGCTCTCTTCGAGTTGGGCGAGTATTCCGACATCTCCGATCTTTACGAGGGCATACTAAGGCGCAATCCGGGAAACACCTTGGCCCTCTTTTCCCTGGCCCGCATCGATGAGAAGAAGGGCATGGTGGAGTCGGCCGTGGAGCGATGCAGGCAGATCATCGACACCGATCCCTCTTTTCTCTCAGCCAGACTGAGTTTAGCCAGGCTCTACCTCCACCAGAACCGCCGCGACGAATCGATGGAGGTTCTGGAGAAATTAAGCGAGAGTCTGCCGCCCACGGCGCAACAGTTCGCCTGCCAGACGTGTGGGTACAATTCCTCCGAGCCTCTGTGGAGATGTCCATCCTGCAAGTCGTGGAATTCCTTCAACATTTCAAGATCATGAAAAGAAGGATGGGGCCCAAGCGGGAGGTTTTTCTTCTTCTGGGTCTGGTCTTCCTTTTGAGGACGCCTGCTTGCGGGCAGGCGTTGGACGATGCCATACGCGAGTACCAAGGCGGAGAGCCGGATCAGGCCCGACGCACGCTTGACAGTCTTAGCGACCAAGAGAAAAACGTCCCCAAAGCACTTCTGCTTTTGGCCAGGACGGAGCCGCTGGGAGAGCGATCCGGATCCTACCTTCAGGAAGCCCTGAGCCGGGGAGATGAGGAGGTCGGGGCAGAGGCGCAGCTTCTCATGTGCCAATACGAATTCTGCCGGGGCAGGTATCTGTCCGCCTCGGATCTGGCGGAAGGAGGGGACCAAGGACTCCTGGGGGACCGAGCCTACCCCGAGGCCCTGTGGATTTCCGGGTCCTCTTTTCTGGCCGCACGGGAACCCGACTCGGCCCTGGTTCGCTTCCGCCGAATCCTGGCCCGTTTCCCCGAATCGGAGTGGGCAGCCTGGGCGCAGCTGAGCCTGGGAGATTGTCTGCTGGAGGCCGGGGACTACGATCGGGCGTCGTCGGCCTATAAAGCCGTCCTGGAGTACCATAGGTATTCGGAAACACTTCCTTTTGCCCTGTCCGGTCTGGTGGATTGCTACGGCATGTCCGGTAGTCCGGAAGAGGCACTTCTCTATCACAACTTGCTGCAGGAGAGATTCCCCCAAAGCCTGGAGTCCTTTCAGGTGCTGCCGTCGGCCAATCCTCCCCGGGGGTCGGAGGAAGCGGGGAAAGCGGAAAGGCTGGTGGGAGTCAGATACGCCATTCAATTGGGAGTTTTCGGGGTGAGGGAAAACGCGCTGGGGCTGAAAAAGAGGCTCGAAGAGCAGGGATACCAGGTCAAGATGGACAGCAAGACCGTCAGCGCGAAGAAATACTACGTGGTGCAGTTGGGGTCGTTCGACTCCTACCAGGAGGCTTTGGATCTGAAGAAGAAGCTGGAGGCGCAGACAGGCGACAGCTACCGGGTGGTGATCAGGTAAGACGCGCGTTTCCACGGCCTCTGGCAATACCGGCCTTCAGCGAACCCTGCCTTTAGGCTCGCCGCTTGAGTTCGACTTGGAACGCCTCACCGGCAGGACCTGGCTCTCGAACCGGGGCAGAATTCCTAATGCCGGAGGAAAGGCTTCGTATCCCGTTTGTAGGTTAGAATCATGGCTGAAGAGATCACTCCCTTGATGAAGCAGTACTTCAAGATCAAAAGTCAGTATCCGGAGGAGATAGTCTTCTTTCGCATGGGCGATTTCTATGAGATGTTCGGCGAGGATGCCAAGGTGGCCTCCGACATTCTGGGCATTGCCTTGACCTCGCGAGGACAAATGAAAGGAGAGAAAATACCGCTGGCTGGCGTGCCTTATCACGCCGGGGAGAAGTATCTGTCGCAGTTGCTCAAGGCGGGAAAGAAGGTGGTGGTGTGCGAGCAGATGGGAGACCCCAAGTTGGCCAAGGGAATCGTGGAAAGGGACGTGGTGGAGATCATCACGCCGGGAACGGTCACCATAGACGGGGTGGTGGAGGCGGCTCAGAACAACTACCTGGCCGGCCTAAGCGGAGAAGGGGAGAAGTTGGGACTGTCCGTGTTGGATATCACCACCGGAGAGTTCAGGCTGGACCAAGGCAGCCGGCCTGAGATTTTGGAACGGCTGTCGGTGGTGAATCCGGCGGAGGTGCTGATTCCCGCCGGCTGGTCCCAGGAGAGGGTTTCGGAACTTACGTCCCTTCTGGGCCAGTGCACCGTCACCGCGCTTGAGATTTGGAAGTTCGACTTCGATTTCGCCTACCAGGTTCTGACCCAACAGTTGGCCGTCAAGTCGCTGGAGGGATTCGGCTGCCAGGAGATGCAGCTGGGCATCTCGGCGGCGGGAGCCGTTTTGGCGTACCTAAAGCAGACCAAAAAACCATTTCTCTCTCATATAAAGAAGGTCTCGCCGTTTTTCGACGGCCGGACCATGTTCCTGGACTTCAACACGATCCGTAATCTGGAGTTGATATCACCGCTGCGGGAGGGTCAGAAGGGGGGCACCCTTTTCGACCTGCTCAACAGAACCAGAACGCCCATGGGCGCGCGGCTCTTGAAACGCTGGATCACCAATCCCCTGCTGAAGCTGGAGGAGATCACCGGCAGGCTGGATTCCGTGGAGGAACTGAAGGCCAACAAGGACCTTTCGGACGCGCTGACCGAAACCATCAAGGGCATCTCAGATCTGGAAAGGCTGGCCGGGAAGTTGGGTTACGGCAAGATAACTCCCAGGGATTTGGTCTGGCTGAAGAATTCCCTTAAGAAGACCCCGGAGATGGGCCGCATTCTCGAAAACGCCCGCTCCCAGATGTTGAAATCCATAAGCCGGAACCTTCCCGATACCGGGGAGGTGGCGGATTTAATCCAAAATTCCATCGTCGACGATCCTCCACAGGCTTTGACCGAAGGCGGCATAATCAGATCGGGTTTCTCCCCTGAGCTGGACAGTCTCAACGGGGACATCAAAGACAGCAAGTCGTGGATCGCAGGCTTGCAACAGAAGGAGAGAGACAGAACCAAGATACCCCCACTGAAGGTGGGATTCAACAAGGTCTTCGGCTACTACATCGAAGTCACCAAGCCCCATCTCTCCAAAGTCCCGCCGGAGTATATCCGAAAGCAAACCATGGTGAATGCGGAGAGATTCGTAACCCCCGAGCTAAAGGAGAAGGAGGCGCATATCCTGGGGGCGGAGGAGAAGATCTTCAAGCTGGAGCACGATCTGTTCCTGGACGTCAGATCCCGGGTGGCGCAGCACACGGGCAAGATACAGCAGACGGCGGAGCTGGTGGCGGTGGTGGACGTCTGCCTGAGCTTGAAGGAGGTGGCTCTCCGGCACAATTACGTTCGACCGGAGGTGGACCTTTCCGGCTGCATTTCCATCCAGGACGGGCGACACCCGGTCATCGAAAACATCCTGCAGCCGGGCAGCTTCGTTCCCAACGACACGGAGATGGATCCACAGTCGGAGCAAATACACATCATCACCGGACCCAACATGGCGGGAAAGTCGACCTATCTCCGGCAGGTGGGTTTGATCGTTCTTTTGGCTCAGATGGGTTCCTTCGTCCCTGCCAAGGCGGCCCGCATCGGGCTGGTGGACAGGATATTCACCCGGGTGGGAGCCGCCGATTACCTGACCCTGGGTCAAAGCACTTTTTTGGTGGAGATGATGGAGACGGCCAACATCTTAAACAACGCCACCCCTAAAAGTCTGATCCTCTTGGATGAGGTGGGACGCGGCACTTCCACTTTCGACGGCCTCTCCATAGCCTGGTCGGTGG
>CAZPRG010000012.1:0-24448 GCA_964588675.1 uncultured Ignavibacteria bacterium | reverse complement strand
GCCCATCATCACCTTGTCCTTGGCATCCTCGAAATCCTTCATGTCCACCTTGTCGCGGTTTCTTCTGGCGGCCAGAAGGGCCGCCTCGTTGACGATGTTGGCCAGATCGGCTCCGGAGAGTCCCGGAGTGCCCCGGGCCAGGATGGAGAGATCCACGTCGGAAGACAAAGGTATCTTGCGGGTGTGAACTTTGAGTATCCCCTCTCTGCCTCTCACGTCGGGGGTGTCCACCACGATCTGCCGGTCGAATCTCCCCGGCCTGAGAAGCGCCGGGTCCAAAACGTCCGGCCGGTTGGTGGCGGCCAGAAGGATCACCCCTTCGTTGGATTCGAACCCGTCCATCTCCACCAGAAGCTGGTTTAAGGTCTGCTCTCTCTCGTCATGACCGCCTCCCAGCCCGGCTCCCCGATGCCTTCCCACCGCGTCGATCTCGTCGATGAAGATGATGCAGGGGGCGTTTCTCTTTCCCTGGTCGAAAAGGTCTCTCACCCGGGAAGCCCCCACTCCCACGAACATCTCCACGAAATCCGATCCGCTCATGCTGAAAAAGGGCACCCCGGCCTCGCCGGCAATGGCCCTGGCCAAAAGCGTCTTGCCGGTTCCCGGCGCGCCCAAAAGCAAGGCTCCCTTGGGGATCTTGCCTCCCAGCTTCTGAAACTTGGCCGGATCCTTAAGGAAATCTATGATCTCCCGCAGGTCCTGCTTGGCTTCGTCGGCTCCGGCCACATCGGCGAAGGTCACCTTGGGCCTGTCGCCGGAGAGAAGCCGGGCCCGGCTTTTTCCGAAGGAGAAAAGTCCTTTGGGCCCGCCCTGCATCTGCCTGATCATGAAAAGCCAGAACACGATTAAGATGATCCAGGGCAGGGAGGTGAGTATGATGCCCGACCAGTTGGTGCTGGCCGGCTTGGCATCTATCTCCACCTCTTTGTCCTGAAGCTTGGTCAGAAGCGAAGGGTCGTCAAAAGGGATGTGCAGGTCGAACTTGGTGAAGGTCTTGGTATTCTTGCCCACGGTCTTGGATATGGAATGCTTGAGCTCCCCCTGGATATCCTTGTCCACCAGGGTCACCTTGCCGACGTTGGAATCATCCAGCTCATGCATGAACTCGGTGTAAGTTATGGTGACCGCCTCATTCTTGCTGCGGGAGTAGAACTGGAACACGGAGATGGAGATGAGCAGGAGGAAAACCCAGAATATGAGCGTGCGAGTCCCTTTCTTCCACTTGAAATCGTCCTTCTTTCCGTCCGGCGGTCTCCTGCCGCCGGAAGGTCCGGCGGGCGGGCGGCCTTTTCTGCCGCCGTCGCCGCCTGGATCGCGACGCCGAAGCATGTTCATGTCTCCTTTGGTCGTGCCTTGCAACAAGTTAACTCTAACAGGGCGGATCGGTCCGGTCCCCCAGCTCGGCGATGTACGGAAGATTACGATAATTCTCGTCGTAATCCAAACCGTAACCTACCACGAACCGGTCGGGAACGGAAAACCCCACGTATTTCAGGGGGATTCGTACACTTCGCTTCTTTTTTTTGTCAAGCAAAGTTACGATCTTCAGGGTGTTCGGACTTCTGGTCAGAAGGTTCTTTCGGATGTAATCCAGCGTAAGACCAGAGTCTATTATGTCTTCCACTATTACTACGTCCCGGCCTTCGATATTTGTGCCCAAATCTTTGAGCCAACGGACCACGCCCGAAGCCTTGGTATGCGCGCCGTAGCTGGCCACGGCGATGAAATCCACCTGGTGGGGGATCTTCATCTCCCGCACCAAGTCCGCCATGAAGACAAAGCTTCCTTTGAGTATTCCCACCAGCACCGGATTTTTGCCGCGGTAATCGCGCGATATCCTGGCGGCCAGTTCTTTGACCTTCCTTCTGAGCGCCCTCTGAGGGATGATGGTTTTCAGACGACTTCCCACTTGGTTTAGTAATCTGTACTGATGGCCTCGATCTTAAGCACCTGCTTGGTTTTCGCGGTGATCTTGAACTGATCGCTAATCCGGTGCCCCACCAGCCACACTATCCTGCCCTGAGAGGTCAAAAGCGGCACCTGGTCCCGCAGGTGTCGGGGAACTTTGTCGTCTATTAGAAAGTCGGCAACGCTTTTGGTTCCCTTCATGCCCAGCGGCTTGAATTTGTCCCCCTTTTTCCTGCCCCGCAGCACCAAAGGCATCTTGAGCTTACGCCAGTCCAAAAAGGCGATGGTCTGATTCCCCTCATGAGCAAATGCCCGCCGGGACCGATGGTTGAGGATTTCCGATTCCAACCGCAGGCCCCAGTCTTTCAGAGTCTGCTCGCCCGGCAGCCGGATGGAGCGTTCCGCCGTCTTTCCCTTCTCTCCGTAGAAGGCCAACTGCTTTCCTCCGGCCTCGAACCAGATGTTTTTGGCCAACCGCACTCTCCGTCCGGTTTTTCCCTGGCCGGCAAGACTCAGGGCACGATCCACCAGCTCGAACGAAAGCTTGTCGGCATCGCCGCCCAGATTACTCACGCACAGCCGAATCATCTCCCGCTGCAGGCAGGCATGCTGCCGCGTGAACTTCCTTGACTCCAGGATCATGCGGCCTCTTTCCTTTGTGCCGATCTGCTTGAGTATCTGTTCACTTTTTTCCCGAACGTATTCGCCTTGAAGGGAAATGATGTCCGCGGCCCGATTCAAAGACTCCACGATTTTCGGATTGAACTGTCTTTTGAGGATCGGCAGAAGCTCTAGCCTGATTTTGTTTCTGTTGAAATCGGTCAGGTAGTTTGAGGAATCCAGCCTGTAGGTTATCCGGTTGGTTTTCAGGAAGTCCTCAATCCGGTCTCTGGTGGTTCTAATCAGAGGTCGGATGATCTTGCCTCTTTTGGCCGGGATGCCCGAAAGACCTGCGGCTCCGGCTCCTCTGATGAGCCTCATCAAGAAAGTCTCCGCCTGGTCATCCGCCTGATGCCCCAGGGCGATCTTGTCCGCCTTGACCTCCTCGGCAACTTCCTGGAGATATCCGTAACGGACCTCCCTTGCCGCTTCCTCAATGGTCAGCTTCCTTCTCTTGGCCTGCTTCTTGACATCCACTCTCTTGGAGAGGAACTTCAATCTCAGATCGGACGCCAGCTTCCGGGCGAACCTCTCGTCTTCATCCGACTCGGCTCCTCTCAACTTGTGATTCAAATGGAGAGCCCAGAGTGTCAGATCATACTCGGGCTTAAGGGCCAGCAGAACGTATAGCAGAGCCACCGAATCCGGGCCGCCGGAGAGCGCCACCAGAACCCGATCTCCCTTTTCCACAAGCCCGAAACGGATTATGGTCTCCCTGACCCTGCCGATTAAGCTGTTCTTGTTCGTTTCCATGCGACGGATTTGCCTCCCAGCAATAATAGCCCCAAAACAAGAGGTTGTCAAACAAAAACCATCCTACGGCCGGTGTAGCGGAGCATCCCCGTGGCCTCAGTCCGAGCCACTTGATCCCGGATTTGTGATTATCGTCCGGGGCGTGTGTCGAGAGCCGATCTTTCTCAGATTTGGTCTATTACGTGCCGATCTATTTTAATAGAGCGAAAGCTGAGGCAGCCGAAGCCGGGGCCTCGGCACAGGAAACCTTTTCGAAGCTGAGAGATCGTGGTCTTCAGTCCGGTCTCTGCAGCTTTTTACATTTGTGTGGCTGGCTGTTCATTAAGTGACATGGATAAGGCGAAGGCTCCGGATCGGTTTGCGAATTTTCGGGTTTGCCGGCGGAGGCAATAGATGGCCCGTTTTCCGTAAACGGCTTTGTCATTCAACCTAAACGCCAACGGGTGTTGGAGGGAGACGGACATGATGAAACGAACGAAGGTGGTCACCGGCTTTGTGTTGGCTTTTACGCTGCTGTTTTGGACGGCAAACATATCTCATGCCCGGGGTCTTTCCAGCGCCGACATCGACTCTCTGCGAAAACTGGGGAAGGCCGAAGGCTGGACCTTCACCGTGGGTGAAAACCCGGCCACCGCCTACTCGCTGGAGGAGCTGTGCGGGATGAAGGCCCCGGAGGACTGGTGGGTGGGGGCCAAGTTCAGCGCAAGTCCTTCCCCTAAGAGCCTGCCGGAGGCCTTCAGCTGGTGCGACTCGGCGGGCGGATGCCCTCCGGTCAGGAATCAGGGTTCCTGCGGCAGCTGCTGGGCTTTCAGCACAGTGGGAGCTTTGGAATGTAATATCAAGATCAAGGACAAGATAACCGTCGATCTCTCGGAGCAATGGCTGGTTTCGTGCAATACCGACGGCTGGGGCTGCGGCGGGGGATGGTGGGCCCACGATTATCATCAATGGAAGACCGATCCCTGCGGCGGGACGGGAGCCGTGCCGGAAGCCTCGTTCCCTTATACCGCTTCGGACGCTCCCTGCAATTGCCCTTATCCTCACGATTATCTGATCGAGGATTGGGGTTTCGTGGGTTCCAGTTACGGCATCCCGCCGGTCGCCTCCATAAAACAGGCCATTTTAGATTATGGTCCGGTCTCGGTGACGCTCTATGTCAATTCAGCTTTTCAGGCCTACACCGGCGGAGTGTTCAATGGTTGTGAGGACGCAGCGATAAACCACGGCGTGGTCCTGGTGGGCTGGGACGACAATCAGGGGACCGCGGGCGTGTGGATCATGCGCAACTCCTGGGGACCCGGATGGGGCGAAGGGGGGTACATGCGCATCCCCTACGATTGTTCCAACATAGGATATGCCGCCTGCTACGTGGTCTACCAGGGGACGTCCATGCTCAGGCTCAGCCTTCCGGACGGAACTCCCCAGATCATCGCTCCCGGCGAGTCGCCCACCATCACAGTGCAGATCGAGGAAATCGGCGACTCCTACGTTCCGGGAACGGCCTTGTTGCATTATCGCTATGACGGCGGCTCCTACCTCACCTCGGCCTTGACGTCTCTGGGCGGCGATCTGTACCAGGCCACACTGCCGTCACCGGATTGCGGTGATGAGCCCGAATATTACTTCAGCGCTCAGGGAGCCTCCTCCGGCACCACTTATATCCCGTCGGATGCTCCGGCCACGGTTTACTCCTCGCTGGTGGGAGTCTTGAGCACGGTGTTCGCCGACGACTTCGAAAGCGACCGGGGATGGACCGTGGTAAACGACGCCTATCTTACAGCCGGCGCCTGGGACCGGGGCGTTCCCGCCGGCCTGGGAGATCGCGGCGATCCGCCGGAGGATTTCGACGGCTCGGGCAGCTGTTATCTCACCGATAACGTGTATGGCAATTCCGACGTGGACGACGGGACCACCTGGCTGATCTCGCCGTCGCTGGATCTGGGTTCGGGCACCGATGCCATGGTGCACTACGCTTTGTGGTACACCAACAATTTCGGGAGCAATCCCAACAACGATCTGTTCAAGGTCTACCTCTCCAACAACGACGGCTCGGATTGGACCTTAGTCCAGACCATCGGGCCGGTGACTTCATCCGGCTGGACCGAGCAAAGCTTCACGGTCGACGATTTCCTCGCGCCCACCAGCCAGGTGAAGGTTCGTTTCGAGGCCTCGGACCTGGGCGACGGCTCGGTGGTGGAGGCGGGAATCGATGATTTCGACGTCTCCTTCTTCGTCTGCGGAAATGCCCCGCCTGCGGTCTCCGACATTCACGACACCAGCATCGTGGAAGGCGGGAGCTTCAATCCGATAGACTTAGACGATTACGTGAACGATCCCAACGATCATGATTCGGTGATGATCTGGTCCCATTGGGGTCAGGTGGAGCTGCTGGTGGATATAACCGATCGGGTGGCCACGGTAACCCCTCCCGCTCCGGGCTGGATAGGCTCCGAGACCATCTGGTTTGAGGCCTGCGATCCCGGCGGGCTGTGCGATTCCAACCAGGCAACCTTCACCGTCACGGCCTTCAACGACACGCCCGTGGTCTCCGACATTCCCGATCAGATCATCCAGGAGAATGAAGATTTCGCGTCCATCAATCTGGATTCTTACGTGACCGATCCGGACGACCCGGATTCGGTCATAGTCTGGTCCCATCGAGGAGAAAGCGATCTGTCGGTGCAGATAACCAACCGGGTGGCGACGGTAGCTGTGTCCGATTCGGAGTGGAGTGGCTCTGAAACAGTCTGGTTCAAAGCCTGCGATCCGGGAGGATTGTGCGATTCCAACCAGGCCACCTTCACCGTCACCCCCATCAATGACCCTCCTGTGGTTTCCGATATCGGCGATCAGAGCATCGACGAGGGGGAGAATTTCGCTCCCGTCAATCTGGATGGTTACGTCTCCGATCCGGATCATCACGATTCGCTTATGACCTGGTCACATCGGGGCGAGGTGGAGCTTTCGGTGGACATCACCGATGGGGTGGCCACAATAACCGTGCCCGATCCGGAGTGGGGTGGTTCCGAAACCATCTGGTTTAAGGCCTGCGATCCGGGCGGACTATGCGATTCCAACCAGGCTACTTTCACCGTCGCGGCGTTCAACGATACGCCGGTGGTCTCCGACATTCCCGATCAAACCATCGACCAGGGGGACAGCTTCGATCCCGTCAACCTGGACAGCTATGTGTCGGACCCCGACGACCATGATTCGGTCATGATCTGGTCGCACAGGGGCGAAACCGAGCTTTCGGTCGACATCACCGATGGGGTGGCTACCATAACCACACCCGATCCACAATGGATTGGTTCCGAGGCCATCTGGTTCAGAGCCTGCGATCCGGGCGGATTATGTGACTCCAACCAAGCGACTTTCACCGTCAATGATACGCCCGTGGTCTCGGACATTCCGGACCAGATCATCGGAGAACATGGCAGCTTCGCTCCCATCAGCCTGGATGACTACGTGGATGACGCCGACGACCCGGATTCGGTCATGACCTGGACTTACCGGGGCCAGGTAGAGCTGTCGGTGGATATAACCGACCGGGTGGCTGCCGTAACCGCACCCAGTCCGGACTGGGATGGTTTTGAAACCATCTGGTTCAAAGCCTGCGATCCGGGAGGATTGTGCGATTCCAATGCGGCAGGCTTCACCGTGCTGGTCTCAGGCGTAACGGACGAAGACTCTTTGATGTCCGTACCTTCGGATTTCGTTTTGGATCAGAATCACCCCAATCCGTTCAATCCCCAGACCAATATTACCTACTGCCTGCCGATGTCAGGCGGGATCAAGCTGACCATCTATGACCTGTTGGGCAGGCGAGTGAGGACGCTGGTGGACGGACACCAATCATCGGGATACAATTCCCTGGATTGGGACGGCACCGACGATCATGGCAATCCGGTGGCCAGTGGAATCTACTTTTACCGATTGGAGGCCGAAGGGTTCGACGGGGCGAGAAACTCAGTCCGCATCAGCGAAACAAAGAAGATGTTGCTGCTCAAATAGCGGCAGAGTAAGATAATCGACTGAATAGCCCCGGCTCCGGCAGAGCCGGGGTTTTTCTTTTGTCTCTTCAGGTCCGAGAACGGGAAGGCGCCCCGCAGACAACGCAGGATTCCGGTTCGGGGTTCAGTGAGGCGAATCTGTGGATCTCGCTGAATCAGTTTCCGGCTTGGCGGTGGACGGTGAGCTGTGGACGGTGGACGCTTGAGGCCGGTCAACGGATTGAACGCCCAGACGCCCTACAGGCCCGTCTGGGGGCGTCCGTAGGACGGATGAAACGGATAATGGCGAAGTGATTGTAAAACATGGCTTTTGCTGCGGACTGCCGACCGCGGACAGAAGTGGGATTGGTTGGGGGTTTTAGCGGCGGACGGTGGACCGTCGACGGTGGACGCTTCGGGGGAAAGTGACATAAAAAAGCTCCGTCTGAGGGGTTGAGCAGACGGAGCCTAGAGCAGAAAGACAATCTGAAGGGGCAACCAACAACACTTACATTCATAAACAAAAACCGTGCCACCGTCGAGCCAGGTCCGCTCCCCTCGTTCCGTGGGACTAATCGGCTATATCACAGAAGCTTAGTCTGCGAGGAAACCGATCCCAACAGAAGCGACCATGCCTACAATCGCAGCAATCTGCGCCTTGGCTACCGTCGACGTGGCGCCATCTGTTCTCTTTGTTCACAGTTCGGGCTGCAACACGGGCTATTAGCTGGCTGCCCCAATTAACGCAAGGTTCTGCGCTATCGGCAACCGATTGTCAACAAGTAAGTTGAATCTCGGGCGGCTGGCCGGGCTCTGAAATGTCGGTCAATTCGCACAGGGCGGCGAGCCATTTTTGAAGAGATAGTTTATCAGATACACCGCGTCGCCCAAGTCCACGATCTGATCGTTGTTCACGTCTCCGGCTGCCAAGGGACAGGGTGGAGGGCCGTTTCTGTAGAGATAATTGAGCACAGCCACGATGTCGCCGATGTCGATCATCCCGTCGCTGTTGGCGTCGCCGCACTGGAAATCGACCGAGTCTCTCTTCATTTCGAAGATCAATTCCCAGACCGCTCGGGGACGTTGATATTGGTTGGGGAAACCCAATGCTTGGTCCTCCTTGAAATCGGAGACCAATTGCGTTGGGGCCAGAGCGTGATCTTCTTTCCAACTGGAGGAATCCTTTGGCCTGGGGTGGATTCCTCCGTCCCACCAGGCCTCCGGCGTGTTGAACCAATAAGCCAGACTGTCTACCTCGTAAACCGGATGACAGGCACCATAGGCAGTGGTAAGAGCTTTTTCCTTCAGACCTGCATGATACATCATTGCCGCCAGGTAATAGGTGGTGCCCACCCAGTATTCATAGGTATCCCGATCGCCGGTGGGCACAGTCGAGCCGCTCGGAAGTCGGCCCAACCTGGCGCCGAAGTCCGGATTCGGATCCACGCACACGTCATACACCTTGTTCAGATGCAGGCTCATTCTCCAGCGGGGGAGGATATCGGCCAGGCCGAACGACTCGCAATAACGCTGGCCGCACAGGGCATCGGCGAAGACCGCCTGGGGATAGCTGCTCTGGGTGTCTATTCGGTAGTATAATCCGGCAGAGTCCCACAGCTGGGCGTCTAGGTTTCTCCGGGCGGCCTCCAGCCAGGCCTGCACCTGGGATCTCACCGGCTTGTTCAAGAGAGCCGCCATGGTGTCCATGGCCTCCAAGGCCCCCACCCAGAACCCCCCGCCGTACATGTCGGTTCCGTACATGCCCCAGCCGTCATAGGTGTTGTCGTACCCCTGCGCGTGGGGAAGCGAGTCTTTGGGTTCGGTTTCGCAATCATAGGCCTGCATGAAGTGATAGGTGCTTTCCACAGCGGGCCAGACATAGTTCAGAAACTCCATGTCGCCATACAGGGCGTAGTACCGCCAGCACCGCTGGATGAATTTGGACGAGTTGTCCGTCAAAGCGTGCACGTCGCCGTCAGCGCAGGGAGCCGGCCGGCTGCGGTAGGCGTGCGGGTCCAGCACGAAGAAAGGATCGCCTATGCGGCAGTAACCCGGAGAGCAGTCCCTTGGCGCACCGATCTCCGGGGAGGTCTGGTTGGGCAGGCTGGGAGCGCATAGAGGGTAGTGAGTGACCACGTCCGCGTGACATCGCAGCAGATCCCTTTCCATCTGGGGCCAGAACTTGGCGTACACGATGGAGGAATAGTGTCCCACGTTGATGTTCCCGGAGAGAGGGTAGGTCTGCGATTCCATTATGAAATTCTTATGATCCTCCGGATGCAGGCCCATGAATTCTTCGCTGTGCCCCGACCTTAAACCCGACTCCCAGAAGGAGCCTCCGAATTGATTGTAGTAAAGCTCGTTGAAGCCGGCGCAGATCAGCCAGTCGGGATACCTGGGATCGTCCACAAAGACCGACATCCACGAATCGATCTGAGCCTCCCAGGTCCCATAGTTCTGCAACGCCTCCTTGGCGATGGCGAACGAGTTGTCGCTTGTGGTGTCGAAGTACTCGCAATACCTCTTAAACCACTGTGTGCTCTGCCCCGATCCATATTCGCTTTTGAACTCGACCACCGGAAAGTCCCAGGATAAAGCCAGCGGTACTACCATCGTCTGCCCAGGAGCCAGGGAAACCTTTATCGCTATGGCCGCCGCCGAATCCAAAGGGTCGACGGCATCGGAGAGCACTCCATCATCGGCAAACTGGTTTAACACGTCGTTTCCGCTTCCCGATCTATTCCAGGTGCAGTAGGAGACGGTTCTGTCCTGGCCGTTCAAAGCGGCGATGCACCATTCCGAATTCTGGGTTTCGGGCGTGTTGGACGGGTGGCTGGCCTTGAGCACCATCCCGGTCACCTCCGAGTCCTGAACCGGACCGGTGACAAAGCCGGTTCTGGTCTGGCTTCCTCCGTTGAAGGGGGGATCGGGCCAGGTGAGCATGATCGCTATCTCGACCGAGTCGGCGGACGGGTTGGACAGCTCAAACTGCCATACCGCCACCGGATAGGAGGTTTCCCGGTAGTTATGGGGGATGATGGGGCTGAAGAATTCCGAAGATATTTCGCTGCGGAAGCAGTGGTACACGCACCACCCCTTGGGCTGGAGGGCATAGTAAGTTCCCTCTCCGGCCAGCATGAGGTTCCAGGATTGCGGCATCAGGAATTGCTCGGTGGAGAGACACTTGACGATGACCGCGTCTCCTTCTCTCTCGTACACGTGGAAGGCTGCGCCCAAAAGCCAGGTTCTGCGGTATTCGCCCACCTCGTCCGCCCAGGGCCCGAAGGAGCCGGAGATGTTGTACATAAACGAGCCTGCTCCGAATCCTCCCAGGGCTATCCCCCGGTTGGGGCAGTTGCTTTGGCATTTGCTGGGCAAATCGCCGATGCTCCTCTGCCAGGCACCTCTGGGAATGTCGAAAGCGCGGGCGCCGGACAACAACCCGCTTGCCAGAAGAAGGGATAAGAGAGAGACGCGCAGGGGACGCATGACTACTTCCTCGACCTGTAACTCTCGGACAGAGGGTTGGCACTCCCAATTAGGCTTTCGGAAGAAACTGCTTCTACCTTTATTTTACCTGATTTTGGAGGGTTGTCAAGCAGAATCGGAGAGCCAAAGGCCTCGCAAAAAGCCTTCATTTGCCACGACTTTCCCAAACGGGCCGTCCGGTAGGTCCTGGAACTGGGATGATGCCAGAATTCAATGAATGTGAGACTGACGGGGAATGTGAGGACGGGTTAGCAATACGGAGGCAACAACTTCCAGAAAGGCCTTGACATTCTGTGGGGCTGTTGTATACTAATAATATAATCGATAATTATACCAACTAGGCAGGGCCCGCTGGCTGACGGACTGCCTTGGATGTCACTGCGCTTTCTGACGGTTCCCGCTGAGTAGTTGACGGCTATATACAGGTAATCGAGTTGGGCTATAGCCCACATGTGCTGCTGTCTCATGCTGTATATAGTCCACTAGAATACCTGCAGAATGTGTTGCCCAGACGATAGCCTTGATTTCTATGTTCCTTATGCGACAGTTAGGAATGGCATGAGCTGTTCGCTGTCGTGTTAAGACGTTAGCAAAGAGGAGGAACCCATGCAATAACTGTAAAAACGTCGCACGCGGGGGCTTGATTCGTGTAGCAAAAAGGCCAACCTTTTTTCCAGTGAAAGGAGCAGCATCATGGCACGCAGAAGTATTGTTCTTCTGGCGATGGGGATGATAGTCTTCTTCTTTGCCTCTATTTCATCTGCCGACGTCCCCGACAGTATCAATTATCAGGGCAAGCTGACCACCGCCAGCGGCGGTTGTCTTAACGACACGGTTCAGATGACCTTCACCATTTACGCAGACGGGTTCGGCATAGTGTCGGAGTGGAGTGAGACCCAAACACAAGTGGAGGTGAAAGAAGGAATATTCAACGTTCTCTTGGGAAAAGTCAATCCGATACCAGCTTCGATCTTTGATGGAACTGCCAAGTATTTAGGTGTTCGGGTTGAATCCGATCCGGAGATGAGGCCGTTGAGGCCTATGGTGACGACGGCCTACGCGTTCGGTTCTCATCACGCACAGGGGGCGGACACTGCAGAATACGCCCGGACTGCCCCTCCAGACAACGACTGGGTGGTTTCGGGAAACGATATCTACCGCTTGGGTGGCAAAGTCGCCATCGGGACAACGCCATCCCAGTATAAGCTTGAAGTCGAGGGCGACGCCGTAAGCGGACAACCGCTGGTGAGAATTGAGAATACGGCCGGGATAGCCTCTTCGGCGAGGACATTACTGGTCAAGGGTGGCGAGCACGCCAGCGACATTTACACCTTTGGCGTAGCCGATGCTTCCAACAACGTCGATTTCTCCGTTATGGGAAACGGCTATGTGGGCATTGGGACCACGCTCCCCAACAGCAAGTTAGAAGTAGCGGGAACGATACACTCCACATCCGGCGGATACAAATTTCCTGATGGTTCTTTGCAGACCACGGCTGCCATATTGCCCCACGGAGTCATTGTCATGTGGTCGGGAACACTTGCTACTATCCCTTCCGGGTGGGCACTGTGCGATGGCACATTGGGCACCCCGGACTTGAGAGACAGATTCATCTACGGATGTTCCACGTCAGAAAACCCGGGGGCCGTGGGTGGCACAACGTCTCACAGTCACACCGTTGACGTAGATTCGACACTAGCGGGCTATAGTACAAGTAATGTGCCGAATGTGACGACGGCCGGGGGCGTGACTTTAGCAAATCACACGCACAGTCATTGGGTGGATCCTGACCCGGTCACCAGCAGCACGACATCTCACTTACCTCCATACTATAAACTGGCCTTCATCATGAAGCTGTAGTTCGTAGCTTTAAAGTGGAGTAGGCTTTTGAACGAAAAAGAGGAATGATTCGATAAAGGAGTAGAGGAATGAATAGAATCAGATTGTTGATAGCATTCCTGATGGCTGTGGCGTTCTTTGTGCTTCTGGCGCAAGCCCAATCAGATAGGCAACCTAAGCCAGGGATGATCAATCAAAAGGCGGTGACCAAGATCGAGCCAGCGCCCACCGCCGTCCCGCAAACAGCGCCGGTTATAGGCTTTCGACAAGGATACAAGATGATGACAGATCTGGTCGGCGGTTTCGGCGGGCAATCGGAATCGAATACGTACCGGATGCCGGTTAGCTCCGGAGGAGGGCCGTCAGCCATAGGCATTTCAGAAAGTGCTACTTTGGTCATAAAAGCTGGCTTTGTTCACGCCTCTAACGTAAAGCACGGAGATGCCAATGCCGACGGAGCAGTGGCCCTGGGCGATGCCATTTACATATTGAACTACCTGTTCAAGGGAGGGCCCGATCCGTGCCCCATGGAGGCTGGGGATGCCAACTGCACCGGAGCGGCGGATTTGGGCGATGCCATATACATTCTGAACTATCTCTTCAAGGGAGGACCCTCCCCCACCTGCTGAGGCGGGGTGTAAGATCGGCCGGGTGGCTCACAGCTCTGGGCACGACAACCAGTCGCAGGTCACAAGCCGCAGGCTCCTGACGACACGGCTGTTGGTTGCCGTAGGGACAACCCTAGGGTTGTCCGGCGTGCTCTGCCGGGAGATAGCCTTTGTTGGAAACGCGAAGGTTTCATCTACATCTGGGCCAGGCAAGGAAAACCAGAACCCAGCTTAAGCCGGGTTCTGGTCTCTCTCAATCGCTCGGCAGCGTTGTGAAGCTATCCCATATTCTCGATTATGGCGCTGGCGTATTCCGAGGTCTTCAGCTTGGTGGCGCCGTCCATCTGCCGGTGCAGATCGTAGGTCACCCGCTTCTGCTTGATGGTCTCTCCCACAGCTTTGTAGATCAGCTCGGCCGCTTCTTTCCATTTCAAATACTCCAGCATCATGCAGCCCGAGAGTATCAGAGAGCCCGGATTGACCATGTCCTTGTCCGCATACTTGGGCGCGGTTCCGTGGGTGGCTTCGAAAAGCCCGATATAGTCTCCGATGTTGGCGCCGGGAGCCATTCCCAACCCGCCCACCTGTGCGGCGCAGGCGTCCGACAGATAGTCGCCATTGAGGTTAGGTGTGGCCAACACGTCGTATTCGTCGGTTCGGGTGAGAATCTGCTGCAGCATGCTGTCGGCTATCCGGTCCTTTATCACCACCTTGCCCTCGGGCACCTTGCCGTCGTACTTGTCCCACAGCTCGTCTTCGGTCACCACCGCGTGCCTGAATTCCGATGTGGCCAGTTTATATCCCCAGTCGCGGAAGGCGCCCTCGGTGTACTTCATGATGTTACCTTTGTGCACCATAGTCACGGATTTGCGGCCGCTCTCTATGGCATACTTTATGGCCTTTCGAATCAGCCTATTGGTCCCGGTGATGCTTATGGGTTTTATTCCGATCCCGGAATCCATGCGGATGCTCAGGTTGAAGGTTTCGTTCAGCCAGGTGATCAGCTTTTTGGCCTCCTTGGTGCCCTCGGCCCACTCGATTCCGGCGTAAACGTCTTCGGTGTTCTCCCTGTATATGACGATGTTCATTCTCTCGGGATGCTTGACCGGTGAGGGGACGCCTTCGAAGTATCTGACCGGACGCACGCAGGCATACAGGTTAAGAACCTGCCTGAGAGTCACGTTCAAGCTGCGGTATCCCCCGCCCACCGGCGTGGTGAGCGGTCCCTTGAGGGCCACCACGAACTCTTTTATGGCCTCGAAGGTATCGGTGGGAAGCACCTCTCCATACTTGGCCTGAGCCGCTTCTCCCGCATAGATGTCGAACCATACGATCTTCTTCTTGCCGCCATAGGTCGTCTCAACCGCCGCGTCAAGCACCCGGCGGGTGGCCCTCATTATGTCCCGCCCGATGCCGTCGCCTTCGATCACCGGTATTATGGGATTATCCGGTATGTTAAGCCTGTCGCCATCGACTTGAATCTGCTTCCCCTCGCTCGGAACGGTTAGCTTGTCAAAGTGCACCATCGTACCTCCTGTCGTTTATTAGATTGCATATGTGGGCTCTGAATTGTTTTGTCGGCCGGGCGAATAAGGGCCTGAGGGTTCAAGGGTCCAAGGGTTCCAGGGTTCAAGTGTTATCGTTCGCGCGGCTATTTTCGACAGAAGCGGTTCACGATTTCGAGAGCTTCCTTTCCAGCGATTTGATTAGGGCCTTAAGCATCCTCTCGATCTCTGCAATATGCTCCTGAACCCCATTTATGTCTTCGGCCCGAATGTAACCCAACTCCCCGGACAGCAGCACCTGCGTTTCCAGCTCACAGTGCGAGCCATAAGCCACATACAGGGCGCGGATGTACTCCGGGGTCGTCTTCCTGCCATATCCTTCGGCGATGTTCGAGGGAACTGATACTGCCGCCCTTCGAATCTGCGACGTCAGGCCGAACTTCTCCTCCTTTGGGAAATCCTTGGTTATCCTGTATATCTCTTTGCACAGTTGAAATGATTTTTGCCAAACCATTAGTTCCTTGTAGCTCTTCAGCATTTCACTTGACCCCTTGAACCCTCGACCCCTCGAACCCTCCGGTTTGTTTCAATCCAACTGGAAATCCCCATGCTTCTCGATGTGAGCCAGAAGCCCGCCGTCGCCCAGGATTTTTATCATCGCCGGAGGAAGCGGAGCGAAGTGGAGCGTGGCGTTCTTGCTTCTGTTGACTACCGTGCCCTGACTCAAATCCACCTCCAGCTCGTCGCCCTGCTCGATCTTGTCCGTATCGCAGATCAAAGCGGGAAGTCCGACGTTGATGGAGTTGCGATAGAAGATCCGGGCGAACGATTTGGCCAGCACTGCCGAGACGCCTGCCAGCTTGATGATGGTGGGGGCGTGTTCCCTGGAGGACCCGCATCCGAAGTTGCTTCCTCCCACCACGAAGTCGCCCTTTGCCATCTTCTGGGCGAATCCCGGGTCGGCATCCTCCAACACGTGCTTGGCCAGCTCCGGAAGATTGGACCTCAAGTGAAACAGCCTTCCGGGAGCGATCAGGTCCGTGGAGATGTCGTCTCCGAATTTCCAGGCCTTTCCTGTCATTAGCATGTTAAACTCCTTTTGATCTCGGTCTTCTCGTGATCGAAAGGGGCTTTGCCCGCCTTCCGATCCGGTTGCGATTCGACAGCAACAAACGCTCACTCGGAAGAGCTATCTTCTCGTTTTGGTTTTCTTGACAGTCCTGGGTTTGGCCTTTGATTTGGCTTTCCTTTTCGGCAAAAACTCCCTGGGGTCGACTATCTCGCCGGCCACGGCTGCTGCCGCCGCAGTGGCGGGCGATGCCAGGTAGATGAACCCCTCCGGGTTTCCCATACGCCCTTTGAAGTTGCGGTTCTGGGAGGCGATGCAGGCTTCTCCGTCGCCCAATATACCCTCGTGCACTCCCACGCAGGCACCGCAGCCCGGAGCCAAGATGGCTGCCCCGAACTCCACCAAGGTCTTGATATAGCCGGCCCGCATAGCATCCAAAAATACCGCCTTGGAGGCGGGGACCACTATCATCCTCACTGCGGGATGCTTTTTCCGGCCCCGGATGATTTCGGTGGCGACCTTCAGGTCCTCCAACCTGCCATTGGTGCAGGTGCCCAGGAATACCTGATCTATTTTGATTCCCCCGGCTTCGCCGATGGGCTTGACGTTGTCCACGGTGTGGGGGAAAGAGACCATGGGCACCAACCGGGAGGCGTCGATTTCGATCACCCGTTCATACTGGGCATCCTTATCCGGGGCGATCTTCTTGAACTTGCTTCCCCGGCCCTGCTTTTGCAGAAACTGCTTGGTGGTCTGGTCGGCGGCTATCAGTCCGGCCTTGGCCCCGGCCTCTACCGCCATGTTGGAAAGCGTAAGCCTGCTGCTCATGGACATGTTATCTATGGTGTCGCCGCAGAACTCCAGAGCCTTGTAAGTGGCCCCATCCGCGCCGATGGTTCCGATCAGGTGAAGGATGATATCCTTGGCATACACTCCCTGGGGCAGCTTGCCCGAAACTGTAACCTTGAAGGTCTCCGGCACCCTCAGCCAGGTTTTGCCCAGGGCGATGCCTACGGCCACATCGGTGGAGCCCATGCCGGTGGCGAAAGCCCCCAGCGCTCCGCCGGTACAGGTATGCGAGTCGGCGCCGATTAAAATGTCCCCCGGATTGAGATAGGATTCGGCTATGATCTGATGGCAGACTCCCTCACCCACGTCCGAAAGGCAGGCCCCGGTCTTTTGAGCGAACTTCCTGATGGTGAGATGATCGTTGGCCAGCTCCCTGCGGGGTGAAGGGGCGGCGTGGTCCAAAAAAAGGACGGTCCTTTTGGGATTGGCCGCCTTCTCCAGATTGATCTTCTGCAGCTGCCTGATGGCCAAAGGCCCGGTTCCATCCTGGGTCAGGCACACGTCCACCCTAACCAGCGCTATTTCGCCGGCGGAGACCTCTTTTCCGGCGTGCTGCCCTATTATCTTCTCGGCTATGGTTTTTCCCATGATGCTCCTCGGTTCATTTGACGTTTGGCGTTGTGGGGAACGATGCAAAACCTCCTTCGTCCGTGGGACGAGAGTCTCGGTCGGAAACGGCAATCTAACAAAAAACCTACGTCGAGTCAACCGGGTTTTGTGAAAGGTTTCACAAAATTCCGCAAACCGCGGGATGCCGGGACGTTTTTGTTCCGCCGATGGAAGATTAGAAACGCTTGGGAGTGAAAAGATATGCAGGTGAGAGATCAGGGCAGGAAGGAGCGCCGCCCGGAGAGATCACCGTCCTGATGACGAATCCGCAGACGATCAGCCGGGGTATCCCAGGTGCGTCTTCAGAAGCTCCTTTATCTCCTCGACCTTGAAGGGCTTGGCCAAGAATCCGTCCGCGTGTGCGGCGAATGCGTCGGATCGGGATGACTCCGTGCCGAACCCGGTAATGACCACCACCGGCAGTTGGGGACACTTGGTTTTGAGCGCGCGCAGCAGGTCCATGCCCCCCATCTTGGGCATGCGCAGATCGGTGATCACCATGTCGAAGGATTTCTCCGACAGAGTCTTCAGCGCCTCCTCGCCGTCCCTGGCCCCCACGGCTTTGTAGTCGAAGAAATCCAGGATGTCGGACAGCAGACTGGACATGTGCGGATTGTCATCCACGATCAATATCTGGTTGCTTTTGGACATGTGCTTGAGTTTCCCCTTCGAGCGTTTGCAAGGACACCAATGCCTCCGCCAAGTTGCCCGTCGCTTACGCCTTTCTGAATAGTTTATCGGTTAAGAAAAGCCCAATCTTAATCTCCGCGTGCACTTTGGCCAGTGACTGCCCGACCAAGAGGACTTCTTGTTCCTCCGACCAGACCGGGCGGACGACCCGGGCACGCCGTCAAAAAAACCGGACGCCGGGAGGCGAATCCCGGCGCCCTCATACTGGACGTGAAATTGCTATGCCGCCCGATCGATTGGGCTGCTCTTGCGATCAGCGCTACTTCAGGACGGGAACGTTGCTGTCTTGGCCCTCGTGGATGGTGGCAAGGCCGCCTCCCACATACTGGCCTTGGTCGTTGTACACGCTTATGGTGTAAGTTCCCGGGTCCAGATCGTATATGGTGGTTTCCAGGTCGTAGTAACAGAGGCAATAGCAGGGATTGTCGCCCCACTCGTCCTCATACAGATTGATGGTGTACCCCTCCTGCTCGACCTGAGTGGTGATGTTGAGGCAGCAGTTGTAGAAAGCGTCGGCATGCAGCACCCTCACATCGTTGCCGGAAACGGTGATGATAATGTTGTCCGGGACGGGATAGGTCGGAGACTGCTTGCAGTCGCCTTTGTTCATATGATTCACCGGCATCTTGACCGGCTGAGCCTCCCGCAAAGCGGCCGTCGCCAGAGAAGCGGCGAGAAAAACGACCAAGGCCAGGGCCGGCATGGTCCACGGAGTCTTGTTGCTCATCTCACACCTCCTGTGGAGTAAGATTCTTCAATAACCACCCATCAGCATCGCGTGCCGCTGTGGTTCCGTCGTTGTAGAATCCCAGTTGCGCGAAAGCAGGTCCGAATCCGGATCCTGCGGGCGGGTGTTCTGCGGAATCCAAAGGAAGAAACACTTACATCCATGACCATACAGGATTCGGGTCCTCTTGTCAAGCAAAAAACGATGTGACTGTAATTCCATGGTCCGAGGCATGTCTGAGTCAGATTTACCTTAAGAGATCACTGGTCTTCCAGAACCATCTCTTGAGTTGACTGGAACAATTACTTATAATGCTGTCCATCAGTAGGTTACATGTCCTGGCTGTAGCAAAACAAGAAAACTTGTTTGTTTTGTTAGATCGGTCGTGAAAACACACTTGGCTGAAGTGCTTTATTGACAATATCTTATTACTGACTATTGACTAAATCGTCAATCATGAAAAATCCTTGGCGGAACCAGACGTTTTCTATTGACAAATTGGCACTGTCGCCGTAACATGATGAGATTAGACGGCAAGCATCGCAACGACTCCGGTGGAAAATCCGCTGGATCACCATAACTTGCTGTACTTTAATGTCTTACCTTAACTCGTCGGGTCCACTGCCCAAGGAGTGACATGCTGAAAATCGCCGATAATAAGCTGGTCATTGGCAAGGAGGAGTATCACCCGTTTTCAGCCGAGATGCATTATTTTCGGGTCAACAAAAGGTATTGGTCCATCTGCTTCGAGAGGATCAGGAAGGCCGGGTTTCGCATCATCTCCACTCGAGTGCCGTGGAACCTGCACGAACCGGTGATCGGCGACTTCGATTTCATGGGCGCCACCGATCACTCCAAGGATCTGGTGGTCTTTTTGGAGTTGGCCCGGGAGTTCGGCTTGAAGGTGATACTCTATCCCGGTCCGTTCATCGGCTCGGACTGGAAAGGCGGAGGATATCCCGATTTTCTCCACAAGTCGCCCGAGATTTTGGCCAAGAGCCCGGCCGGCGAGCCGCTGCAGGTCTCCGGGAAAAAGGATGGGGAGGTGAAGACTTATCTTTTCTCCGAACTTCACCCGCGGTTTCTGACTCACGTGAAAAGGTATTTCGCCGCCCTGTCCGACGTAATAAAAAGCTACGTCTACCCCAAAGGCCCGGTGATCATGGTCAGGCTGGACAACGGGCTTTCCGCTTACCTTTCGGGTGCCGAGGTCCATGGCCTGGATCCCTTCGGCGCAGACTACAACCAGCATTTGACCGGCACTCTATTTCCCGATTTCCTCAAGCAAAAGTATGAGGACCCCAGGAAGCTCAGCCAGCTATATGGAGAGAAACACCGGCATTTCACCGATGTGACTCCGCCCACCGAATTGAAGATATCCAAGCTTCATAACCTGATCCGGTATTTCGACTGGATGGATTTCAGGGAAAAAGCCAATCGCGATTTCATCCTGAGGCTGAAGGAGTTGTATTTGTCTTTCGAGGTAGCGCCTCTGTTCTGCACCGGTCTTTTCACCTCCCGGGATTTCTCCGTTCCCTTCAACTGGCAATCCACCGAGTCGGATGACCTCTTCACCGGCATCAACCTCACCTGGTGCACGGACCATGTGGAGTTGGCGCGCCATCTGCGGTATTACGGCACCTGCTGCCGATTCGCCTGGGCCTCGGAATTCGCGGTGGGGGCGCCGGCGGATTCGCCCCGGGAAGCGGCCAGGTATTTTCCCGTGCCTCCCCAGAAGGTGAAGTCCCTTTTGACCTCCGCTTTGGCTGCGGGCCTGCGGGGTTTCAATTACTACATGTTCGTGGAGAGAGACCACTGGTACGACGCTCCCTTGGCCAACGACGGGACCATCCGACCCAGCTTCGATCTGACCAGGAAATTCACCGAGATGAGCGCCCGGATCCAACTCAACGGCCTAAAGTACGAGCCGCAGCTGGGTCTGGCGGTTTACCGTCCCTATCTGTGGTATGATTTGCTCTACTCGCGGTCCAGCGAGAAGACTCCCGACTTTTTCCCCTATCTTAAGCCGCTTCTCTCCAAAACGCACAAGGGATTGAGCCGTGATCTGATGAGCCTCAGGCTGGATTACGGCATGCCCGATTTGTGGCTGGAAGAAAGCCTGGAAGGTTTCCCCGTGCTTCTGGTTCCCTGCGCCGAGTTTATGGACGAGAAGACCCAGCAGCTGCTGGTGAATCTGGTTAAGGAAGGAACCACCCTGATATTATTCGGGCTCCTGCCGCGACTCGATCTGAGAATGCGCCCCTGCAGGGTGCTGACCGATGCCCTCCGGCTGCAAACCAAAGCTCAGAGCCAGGTGGGAAACGTGAAGGCCTCGGATCAGGAGTTCACCGCCCCGGTGTACGGATACATCCGGGGGGCCAAACGATCCGGCGTTCTGGCCAAGTCGCAGGACCGAACCCTGGGTGCGGTCACCAAGCTGGGCCAAGGACATGTTTTTCTCTTCACCTTCGACATCTCGGCGCAGCTGTACCATCCCAAACTCTCTTTCCTGGAGAGTGTGCTCTCCCAGTCGGGCGCGGAAAGTCACGTTTACTGTGATGACCCAGAGGTGGAGTTGAGCTTACAGAACACCGAGACGTACAACGTGCTGTTTTTGGTCGATACCTGCCAACCGTGCCCTTCCTCTCCCGACGACGGAAGTCGCAGGCAAACGGTGCTGAGGTTCGATCCTCGCAAGCTGGGAATAAGAGGAAGCCGGCTTCGCATGACCGATCTCTTGGGAGACGAGATCATCAAGACCTCTTCCCAGGCGTTGAGGAACGGCATCCTGCTGAGCTTGGAGCCCCAGGCCAGTCGGATGTATCTGATAGAGGCCAAGTAGTCGCCCTCCGGTTTGCTCGAGATCCAAGCCCGTGGACGTAACTCTCTTAAAATAAGAAAGTTGCCCAGTCGGCCAGGTGATCTCGCTCGACAAAAGAGGTCGGCGAATTCGACGCCAAAATCTCGCTTGCCTCTTGCGTATAATGTATTGTAAATGGTTGTTGTAATTCTCGGCATCCAATATAAGGTGATGTGAGACAGTAGATTGAGTTGCACTCAAGGGTTGCTGGAGCGAACCTGAGGTGAGCACGCATGGAAGGAAAGGTTAACGTCACGATTCGGGGGAAAGTCGAACTGACCAAGAAAAGGCATCAGATCGGCGTTTTGCTGAAGAAGGCGATGAGAGGGGGCAAGCAAGCCAAGGCCAGGCTGCACAAGGACTTCGGTATCAGGGTCTACTCCTCTCAGGAGATCGGCGATTACGTCAGAGAGCGGCTGGAGACCGAGGTGGTCGAGGACTCGCCTTCGCGGATTGTTGCCGAAAGCGGCAACCGCGGCCTTTCCATGAGAAGGAACAGGCGGGGGAACAGAGGAAGGTAATCGACCCTCGAAAAAAGCGGCCAAAATCGATTCGCAAATGTCGCACCCCCCGGTGCGACATTTTTTTCGCGGCATGCGGCGCCATAACGTGCGTCAAATGAAAAAGGCTGGGCCGAAAGGCCCAGCCTTCATTGTATGCATCCACTTAAGTCGCGCCCGGCGTCCGAGGCTCTCTTAAGCTTTGGCGTATTTCTTGACGCCTTCCTGGTACAGATTTCCGCCGTGGCAATCCTGAACCACTATCGCCGGGAAATCCTTTACCGTAAGTCTCTTGATGGCCTCCGCACCCAATTCCTCCCAGGCCACCAGCTCGTTTTTGACCACCGATTTGGCGATCAGGGCGGCGGCGCCGCCTACCGCAGCCAGATACACCCCGCAGTACTTCTTCAAAGCCGCCGGCACGTCTCCCCCCATCTCTCCTTTGCCGATCATCCCCTTGGAGCCGGCTTGGAGGATTATGGGAGCATACTTGTTCATCCGGCCCGAGGTGGTGGGTCCGGCCGAGCCGATCACGTTTCCTGGTCGCGTGGGCGATGGACCGGCGTAGTAGATCAACTGGCCCTTTATGTCGAAGGGAAGCTTCTCTCCTTTGTCCAGAAGCTCCACCATCCTCTTGTGGGCGGCGTCTCTGGCCGTGTAGATCTCTCCGGTTATGAGAACGTCGTCTCCGATTCTCAGGTCCTTGACCGCATCGTCGGTTAAGGGAGTGGTTATCTTTTTCTGCGCCATTTTATTCTCCTTATGTCCTGTTTGACAAGCTTTGTCAAGTTTGTCATTCTGAACGAAGTGAAGAATCTCATGGATACGGGATACTTCAAATTCGAGATTCTTCCCCCGCCTCCGGCGGGCTCAGAATGACATTTTCCGGCAATCCTTACAATATCGCCTCTTTGTGTCTGGCCGCGTGGCAGTTGATGTTCACCGCCGCCGGGAAGCTGGCGATATGGCAGGGATAGGTCTCCACGAAAACCGCCAGCGCGGTCTGGGTGCCTCCGAAGCCCTGCGCGCCGATGCCCAGCTTGTTGACCTTTTCCAAAAGCTCCGCCTCCAGTTTGGCATAGAAGGGATTGGGATGTTTGGATCCGATATCCCTCAGAAGCGCCCTTTTGGCCATCTCGGCGCATTTCTCGAAGGTCCCCCCGATGCCCACGCCCACCACGATGGGCGGACAGGGATTGCTTCCCGACCTTTTCACTTTGTCGAGCACGAATTCCTTCACCCCTTCCACCCCGTCGGCCGGCTTCATCATCTTCACCTCGGACATGTTCTCGCTTCCGCCGCCTTTGGGCGCGATGATGATCTTGAGCTTGTCGCCCTTGACCACGTTTAAGTGAATCACCGCCGGGGTATTGTCGCCGGTGTTTTTCCTCTCGATGGGGTCCGCCAGGATGGACTTTCGCAGGTAGCCGTCCTTGTAGCCCTGCCGGACTCCCTCGTTGATGGCCTCGAACAGGTTGCCGTCCTTGATGCAGACCTGATCGCCCAGATCCACGAAGAAAACGGAAAAACCGGTATCCTGGCAGATGGGGAATTCACCCTGCTTGGCGATCTCGAAGTTGTCGATGATCTGCTTGAGGGTGGCCTTGGATACCGGCGACTCCTCCTTCTGGTATGCATTGCGCAGCGCCTTCTGCACGTCCTCGCCCAAGTTGTAGTTGGCGTCAATGCAGAGATCCTTTACCGTTTTGGTTATGTCTTTGGCGGAAATCTCACGCATAGCTCCTCCTAACTGGTTTTTGATGAGGTAAGTTCCAGGACTCCGTTGATAAGATTTTCAATGCCCACTGCCGTTTCCGCCGGCGAGAGTTTCAAGAGATGCGAGGGCGTGGAAACCACCCGATGATCCGAGTCCATTACCGCCTCCGGCCCCCGGGAGAGGACGTGAACCGCTCCCATTCGCTCCGTCTGTCTGATCAGTTCCGGGTCCTTTCCCACGGTCAGAGTCAGCGGCGCATCCACTATATCCCTCAAAGCGGAAGCCACCAGCAGGCCGGAGAGGCCGCAGGCCCCGATGGGTTTTTTCCTTCGGTACATCTCCCGGATTATCCTCTGCAGCTCTTTTTGCGGTCGCAGGTAACTGTCCTCGCCTTCACCCACCCAATCCGCCAGGTTCTTGACCGCTCCCTCCCCGCCCGGCAGAAGCAAACCCTCCACGTCTTTTCCCGAAAGCTGGCCTATCTCCCGGATGCCGCCCCAGGCCATCCGGGCGGACTCGGCCAACACGTTTCTGGTCTGGCTGGTGCTGGTTCGGCTCAGGTGGTCCATCACCACCTTCTGTCTGGCATCCGGGGCGAAGAAGGCCGGATTCTTTCCGTTCCGGCCCAGATAGTGCGAGAGCAGCACCACCTCCCACACGTCCGAGCCGTCCA
>CAZPRG010000011.1:0-24946 GCA_964588675.1 uncultured Ignavibacteria bacterium | reverse complement strand
TCAGAACCGTGGCTGAAGTGGACGCGGCCCTGTTGATCGCATCGAAGACCTGCCGAATTGCTTCGGACTCGCCCAACAAACCCGGCGGAGCAGATACCGGCCGGGACAGGTGATTCCGCCCGGCCCGCCGGGCGGCCAGTTTCTCCAGCACCCGGTTCACCGCCGAGTGAAGCTCCTCATCCGTGAACGGTTTGGCCAGATACTCCTCCGCGCCTGTCTTGATGGCCTGTACCGCTCCCTCCACCGTGGCATAGCCGGTGATCATCATCACCTCTGTATCCTTCAGATTCTCCCGGATATGCCGCACCAGGTCCAGCCCGTTGACCTTGGGCATCTTCAGGTCGGTAATCACCAGATCCACCTCGGTCCCTTCCAGAATCCTCAAAGCCTCGGCCACGTTCGAAGCGGTGAAGACCCGATAACCTTGAGAAACCAGGTTTCTCTGGATCACCTCCAGGGTATTGGGGGCATCATCCACCACCAGGATGCGCTGTCCTTCCGAAAGGCTCATGTGGATGGTTCTCCCGGTTCATCTGCCGGACTTTCGATCGGCAATTGGATTTCGAATCTGGAGCCGACTCCCTTTTGGCTTTCCACCTTTATGGTTCCTCCGTGTGAGCTGATTATTCCGTGCACCACCGAAAGGCCCAATCCCGTCCCCTCGCCCACACCCTTGGTGGTAAAGAAGGGAACGAAAAGGTGCTTCTTGACCTGCTCATCCATTCCTATTCCCGTGTCCTCCACCACCAGCGATACGAAGCCATCACCGGCTGAGGTTTGGATGGTGAGCTTCCCTCCCTCGGGCATGGCCTGGATGGCGTTGACCACCAGATTGACCAGGACCTGGTGGAGTTGAGCGGAATCGGCCACCGCATTGGGGAGATCCGGGGAAAGAAGCCGCACCAGCTCTATGCCTTCTTTGTTGCAGCGCGACTCGAAGAAGTAAAGGCCTTCCTCCACTATCTGGTTGAGGTTCACACTGGTTTTCTTGGTGGGCATCTGGCGGGCGAATATCAAGAGCTTCTTCACCACCTCCCGAGCGTGAAGGGAGGCATTCACGATCTTCTCTATGTCCGGCACGGCCTCTGAGGGCAGCCCCGGACATTTATTGACCAGTTGGGCAAAGCCCAGGATGTTGCCCAGCGGCTCGTTCAGCTCGTGGGCCACGCCCGCCGCCAGCTGGCCTATGGTGGCCAGGCGGTCGGCATGCATAAGTTGATTATGTAGCTGGATCCTCTCCTCCTCCGCCTGCCTGCGCTCGATGATCACCGCCACCTCCCTGGCCACCGCGTCGATTAAGCTCCTTTCTTCGCTTAAGAAAGCTCCTTCATCCAGCTCCGGCCTTCCCTCCCGGTAAATCACCTCCACCACGCCCCTTCGCTTGCCGCTCACCAGCACTTCCGCGGTCTGCTTGTGCTTTCCTTCCCCAAAGCCGGCGGCCACGTAGGAACGATCGTCCAGTATTATCCTGGCGGTGGCTATCTCCGGGTATAGCCAGGCGGGCGGAAGCAGCTTGACTATCTCCTGCAGCATCTCCTCCACTGACAGGCCGGGACGCGCCACCAGCCGGGCTATGCCGTAAAGACAGGTGAGTTCCTTGATTCTCTCCCGCAGAGCCACTTGGGCGTGCCGGTGAACCAGAGCCACGCCCAGGGTCTGGGCCGTTCCCTCGAATAATGCCACCTTCTCCCTGGTGAAGAACCCGGTCTTGCGGCTTCCCATCTGTAGAACCCCGATGTTGTCTTGGTCCAAGATCAAAGGAAAAAGAGCCAGAGATCTCCATTCTTCCTCCGATGAAAGCTGATAAGCATCCATCCCGGCTCCCAGATCATTGGTCCAGAAGCTTCCGTTCCTGGTGAAGTTGGGAAGCGACCGGTCGAATCGGCCCAGGATCACGTCCCGGCACAACTTCTCTATCCCATTCTCCTGCTTCAGACACGGGATCAGCCTGCCCTCTCCGGTTTCCATACAGGGAAAGTGCTCGAAACGGAAAACCGATGTTTTGTTTTGGTCCTTTTGAGTTGTGCAGCGAAAGTAGCTTTCCCTCCTTCTCAGCCTCACCTCCACGGCATCGCAGCCGGAGAAGTCCAGGATCATCCTGGAAACCTCACGAACGAAATCGATGCGCGGCAGGCCCCGATTGGAATACAGCAGCATCTGATGGGAGAGGGCCAGAAAGCCTTCTGCCGAACCTCCCACAAAGGATTTCCAAGCGTCTGGCTGTGAGGGATTATCCGTCATAAGCGCCAATTACTTTACGAATTGGAGACCGGATGTCAAGGAATTATTCTGGTTTCTCCGGGCTTGGCCATTGCTCGGACGCAAGCCGGACACCTGCCGCTGGGCTTTGAACCAAACCATCTGTAACGAGGGTATCCATCCTTCGACGGATACCCTCGGTTTTGGTGCCAATCACTATACCAAGCCCTGCTCCAACATGGAATCGGCCACTTTGATGAAGCCGGCGATGTTGGCTCCATTCACGTAGTTTACCCAGTCGCCCTCTTTCCCATGAGTGACGCACTGCTTGTGTATGGCCTTCATGATTCCGTGCAGTTTCTCATCCACCTCCTGGCGAGTCCAGGAGAGCCGGAGGGAGTTCTGGCTCATCTCCAGACCGGAGGTAGCCACGCCGCCTGCGTTGGCTGCCTTGCCCGGGCCATACAGGATCTTGGAGTTCAAGAAAACCTCAATCCCCTCGGGGGTGGTGGGCATGTTGGCGCCTTCGCCTACGGCCTTACAGCCGTTCTGCACCAGCATCTTGGCATCGTTTCCGTCGATCTCGTTTTGAGTGGCGGAGGGGAATGCCACGTCGCACTTCACTTCCCAGGGCCGCTTGCCTTGCACATACCGGCACTTGTGCTTGTCGGCGTATTCGCTGATCCGGCCGCGTTTCACGTTCTTCAGCTCCATGACGAACGCCAGCTTCTCGGCATTTACACCGTCCGGGTCGTGCACGTAACCGTTGGAGTCGGACAGGGTGACGCACTTCCCGCCCAGCTGGTTGACCTTCTCCACGGTGTACTGAGCCACGTTGCCCGAGCCGGACACGGTACAGACCTTGCCCTTGATGGAGTCGCCCTTGGTCTTGAGCATCTCCTCCACAAAGTAGACGCAACCATAGCCGGTGGCCTCCGGGCGGATTAAGCTTCCGCCCCAGTTTAGGCCTTTGCCGGTGAGCACACCGGTGAACTCGTTGCGAATCCGCCGGTATTGCCCGAACATGAATCCGATCTCCCTTCCGCCCACCCCGATGTCGCCCGCCGGAACGTCGGTGTTCGGTCCGATGTGCCTCTGCAGCTCGGTCATGAAGCTCTGGCAGAAGTGCATCACCTCGTTATCCGACTTTCCCTTGGGATCGAAATCCGAGCCGCCTTTGCCGCCTCCCATGGGAAGGGTGGTCAGGGCGTTTTTGAACACCTGTTCGAAAGCCAGGAATTTCAGAATTCCCAGATTAACCGTGGGATGGAAACGAAGCCCGCCCTTGTACGGGCCGATGGCGCTGTTCATCTCGATGCGGAATCCGCGGTTGATCTGGACCTCTCCTTTGTCGTTCATCCAGGGGACGCGGAACATGACCACTCTCTCCGGCTCGGCGATCCGCTCCAGGATCTTGGCCTCGTCGTAGTGAGGATTCTCCATCAAATACGGCATCAGGGATTCGGCCACCTCTTTGACTGCCTGGTGGAACTCCACTTCCCCCGGATTCTTCTTAGCGATTCTGTCCATGAACGCATTTAGCTTGGAAGAAACATCTGTGCTTACCATAATCGGTTCTCCTTTGACTTCACGATGCTTACCATGGTTTTCTTGCTCAGTGAACTGATGCGTACTCCCTCTCTGTATTCATCCCCAGCGACTGCTCAACCGTCCATCGTCTCCTCCTGTTCTCTTGAGAGTTCACACCACTTAAGTATGAAAAGTTGACCTGTATCATGCTCTCAAATTCATGTGTCGATCGACCTAGCAACTCTGCCGGTCAAGTGATCCCCCTATTATATTTGCGATTTTGGTTTTGTCAAGCAAAAAACGGGGATTTTTGCCCCTATTGGAGAAAAAAGTCACAAAGTCGTCGCATTATGAACAAGTGAACTCAACTTGTTGATAAATAATATGTTGCGCGGATTGATAGATGATTCACTGGGGCCTGGCGTCTTTTTCTTGAATCAATGGAGATGTCTGACGCGGTTCATTATACACCAGTTCTTTTGATGATCGAATGGTATCATAGGTTCGATTTTCCCCGCTGAGGGGGATTCGGGGATAGGCGATTCTGGATAGGAAACCGGGCATCCACCCAAGCTTGGGCAGTTCGGATCAGAGGAAGATCACACCATCATATCGATGCCGATGGGACAGTGGTCTGATCCCATCACGTCGGAAAGGATGAAGGAAGATTTGACGTTATTCTTGAGATTGTCGCTGACGAAGAAGTAGTCGATTCTCCAGCCCACGTTTCTCTCCCTGGCCTTGGTCTTCAGATCCCACCAGGTGTAATGACCGGGTTCCAGGTTGAACATCCTGAAGGTGTCGAGGTAGCCGTGGGCGATGAGTTTATCAATCCAGGCGCGTTCTTCGGGCAGAAAACCCGATACCTTGGCATTCTCCTTTGGTCTGGCCAGGTCCATCTCCTGGTGAGCGGTGTTGACATCTCCGCAGATCACCAGCTTTTTTCCTTTCTTCTTCAGAGCGTCGGCGTACTCCAGGAAGGCATCGTAGAAATCCATCTTGAAGCGAAGTCTTTCCTCGGATGCCTTGCCGTTGGGAAAGTAAACGTTGAACACCAAGAAAGCCGGGTACTCGGCGATCAGAATTCTGCCCTCGGAGTCAAAGCGCTCGATTCCCAGACCGGTTTTGACGCTCTTGGGCTTCTCTTTAGTGAGCAAGAGAACTCCGCTGTACCCCTTTCTCTCGGCCGAGGAGGAGAACGTCTGGTAACCGGCGACCTCCTTGAGTTCGGGAGGGAGCTGTTCTGCAGTTGCCTTGATTTCCTGAAGGCAGAGTATGTCGGGCGTGTCTTTGACGAACCAACCCAGAAAACCCTTCTTATAGACTGCCCGGATGCCGTTCACGTTCCAGGATAGGATTCTGATCCTCTTCATTTGCCAGCCTTCGCCTGTCTGGCCACCGCTTCAGTAGCCCGCTTGACCTCGTCCGCATCGCCCAGATAATGATGTCTGACCGGTTTTAGATTCTCATCCAGTTCGTAGATCAAGGGAATCCCCGTGGGGATGTTGAGATTGGGTATATCCTTATCCGGTATGTCGTCTAAGAACTTGACCAAAGCCCTGAGGCTGTTTCCATGCGCGGATATTATCACCCGTTGACCTGACTTGATGGCCGGCGCGATGCTCTGGTGCCAGTAAGGCAGGAATCTGTCTACCGTGTCCTTTAGGGACTCGGTAAGCGGCAGGTCTCTCGGGTCCAGATGGCGATACTTGGGATCGTTTCCCGGATAGCGCACATCCGACTTCTCCAGCGCCGGCGGCCGGACGTCGTAGCTTCTCCTCCAAATGTGCACCTGCTCCTCGCCCTGTTTCTTCGCCGTTTCCGACTTGTTCAACCCTTGAAGCGCCCCGTAGTGTCGCTCATTCAGCCTCCAGGATTTTTCGACCGGAATCCACATCAGGTCCATCTCGTCCTGCACAATCCACAGGGTGCGGATGGCCCTTTTAAGCACCGAGGTAAACGCCACGTCGAAAACGAAGTTCGCCTGTTTCAGTCGCCTGCCCCCCTCGTGCGCTTCCTTCACTCCTTTTTCGGACAAATCCACGTCCGTCCAGCCGCTGAACCTGTTTTCCTTGTTCCAGGTGCTTTCTCCGTGTCGCAGGAGAACCAGTTTACTCATGACACACCCCTAGCATTCTCGAGTTTCCTGCGAGTCGCTCTCGCTCTCCGGCTCCGCGGCGCCTGGCTTCGGACGCTCCTCCTTGAGCACGAACCCGATATCGCTTCGGAAGAGCTGCAGCTCCCTTTTCATCGCCGCCAACTCGCTTTTCATCTCTCCGAAAAGGTTTTCCTGGTCAGAGACGTCGGTTTGCACGTCCGCCAGCTTGGATTCGGTGCGGGAGAGCAGTTTCTCGAGTTTCTCCATTGAAGTGAGGGCCTTGCCGATCTCCTGCTTCAGATTCTCGGTTTGCGCTCGCAGGTCGCCTTCTTCCTCCCGGCTACGGACCAGGAAGCGATGAAGCTCCACCAGGCGCTGCTGAACCATCCCCAACTCCCTTTCCAGCATGATGCCCAGGGACTCCACGGCCTCTCCCACTTCCTCCAAGTCCTTTCTATCGAAGGTCATAGCATCCCCCGGGATTAGGGATTATGATTTCCGAGCCGGCTTTTTCTCCGCCTGCATGCACCATTCCACCATGGAGCGGATGTCTTTGTATCTGGTGTGTTTGTCGGGCGCTCCCAAAACCACCGCCACCACCTCTTCTCCTTCTTCTCCTTCCACCATGACTCCCAGGCACCACCCGGACGCCCCGTTGTAGCCGGTTTTGCCGCCTTTTACGTTCCTGGACCCGAATAGGAGGCGGTTTGTACTTCTTATTTCGTGCACCCTTTTGGTCCGGTCCAGCGACACGAAACGGTGAACGGTTTTGCCGGAGATGGAGGCGACGACGCTGTCTTGAAGAGCGAAGTAAAGCAGCTTGGCGCAGTCTAAGGCCGTGGATCTGTTCTCCTCGCTGAGGCCCGTAGGCTCGCAGAAAAACGTGCTTTTCAGACCAAGCTCCTTGGCTTTTCGGTTCATTCGTTTGACGAAGTCCGCGGGAGCGAGGCCGGAGGCGCGGGCCAGGGCCCGGGCCGCCCGGTTGCTGGAGCTCATCAGACAGGCGTGCAGAAGATCGCCCAGGGCCAGAGTCTCTCCCACCCTTAAATCCGCGAAACCCGATTTCTTGGCGTCTTCTTTGGTGATGGTGGCAAAATCCTCCAAGCGCGGGTGGCGCTCCAGAAACACCAACACGCTCATCAGCTTGCTCAAGCTGGCTATGGGAAGCTGCTCTTCCATGTTCTTGGTAAAGAGCACCTCCTCCCTCTTGGTGTCCAGCACCACGGCCGCTTCAGATTTCAAACGGAGTTGGTCGCTCTCCAAGGCCTTTTTGTTAAGATGGACTTTCTGCAGCGGCAGCTTGCTGGTCGAACCAGAGTAAAGCCCGGATACCCCCCGGAAAATCCGGGGCCAGTTGTTCCACTCCAGCTTGCCCACCAGCAGCACCGCCAGGATGCAAGAGAAGACACAGAGAGTTCGTTTCACGGACTTTCGTCTCCCCAGACCCAACAGCTTTCTCTGGTTATTGTATCGGAACATGCCGTTGCTTTCGTTTAAGGTTTGTCATCCTTGGTTCTTCGCGTGACCTGGAATCGGACCCTGCCGCACTTGGGGCAAACCCATTTTCTCTGTTTGTGATACGCTCTTTTCTCTTCTCTCATCTTGATCTTACACTTGGGGCAATGCATTAGTCCGTGCTCTGCCGTTCACTTCTTGAGGGATTCCAACTCCCTGATCAGCTTTTCGCACCCGAATCTCACCGGATCAATGGCTGGAAGCCCGGTCTGCCTCTCGACCATTGCGATTTCCCTCTTTGCTTCTTCTTCGGTCAGGCTCTGTGTGTTCAAGGACACTCCTATTACCCTGGAGGGCTTGACCGGACGGGCGACATCCTCATGCAGCCTGATCATCTCGGCCAGGGGCGGGATCTTGATCCCGTAGCTTTTTATCTTCTCTCGCCCGGGATAGTGGCAGAGAATCATGGCGTCCGGCAGGCAGCCGTGTATCAGAGCCAGCGAGACTCCGGAGTATCCCGGATGGATTATGGTTCCTTGTCCTTCCACGCACAGAAGATCATACGTCCTGGATTTCTCGATTATGAATCCCTCTATGGCTCCGGACATGAAATCGCCGACTATGGAATCTATGGGCACACCCTCGCCAAAGATGGCTATGCCGCTCTGGCCGGTGGGAACGAAGCATGGATTCCAGCCCTGCTCCTTGGCTTCTCTAACCATCTCGATGGCGGTAATCTTCTTGCCGGATTTGCAGTCGGTCCCCACCGTCAGGATCACCTTGGCCTTAATGAGCGAAGGATCGCCCTCGGCAACCCTGTTGTACTGGCTTGCCTCTCTCAGATCATGTATCTTGACGCCTTTTGATGCCGCCAGCCGGGAGAACTCCGGATCGTCGTTCAACATATCGTGCAGCCCGTTGATCACGTCCAAGCCGTCCTCCAGCGCCTGCCGGATGATACCTCGCCATTCGGGGGGAAGCTTTCCCCCGCGCGGAGCAATGCCGATCAGAAGAGCATTGGGCCGGTGCTTCAACGATTCTAACAAGCTCTTGACCACCGGAATGTTGCCCCCGTAACCAAGAACCTCTTGCGATGTCTTTCCCGCCTGGGTGGAATCGATGACCGCCACCACCTCTTCCGGCTTGTACATTATCAGGCCGGAGGCGGTCTTGGCCTCCAAGTCGCCGAAGTAGCCTTCCGCCAAAATGACTATCCGTCTTTTTCTCTCTTGCATAGTTTCTTTTGTCCGCAGACCACCGTGCGCCGAGAAAGCATCTGTCCCCCCTCACCCTAAATAAATGGGGAGATAGGGAAATGTAGCCGCAGGCCTTTAGCCTGCGCTGGTTTTGCGCACCCTGAAGGGTGCGGCTACAAAAACCTATTTCAACAACAGCATCTTCTTCGGTTGGGAGAAATCACCCACCTTCAGCTGGTAAAAGTAAACTCCCGATGCCACCTCATCTCCATCTTCATTCTTCCCATCCCAGATCACTGATTTGTAGCCTGAAGAGAGTTCTTCGGAGACCAAAGTCTTAACCTTTCTTCCCAGCACGTCATAGATCTGCAAGGTCACAAAGCCCGATTTAGCCAGGGTGAACTCTATCTTGGTTGACGGATTAAAAGGGTTGGGGTAATTCTGGGAAAGATCGAACTCGGAAGGCCTTTCTCTGTCGCCGGTCTCGTCTTCGACAACACTAGGAGTCTGAAAATACTTGATGGTGCAGTAGTCGTAGTCGGTCCCATTCCCCTGACTTTCTCCAGTCACATAGACACTTCCGGAGCTATCCAAAGCCATGGAAAAAGCAAGATCATTGCCGTTCTCCGGACCGTTGTATCGTATCACCCAGGCAGTATCTCCGTTGGGATAGTATTTTATGGTGGCATAATCATCCAACGTGCCGCTGCCGCCACTCTTTCCGGTCACGTAGACACTGCCAGAGCCGTCTACCGCTATCGCCCAAGCCCGATCATCGACGTTTCCCGGACCGTTGTATCTCCTTGCCCAGGCGGTATCTCCGTTGGGGTCATACTTTATGGTGAGATAATCCAGGCCTGTCCCGGTGCTGTCACTGTTTCCGGTGACGTAGACATTGCCCGAGCCGTCGACTGTCATATGCCAAGCCTGATCGTTTCCGTTTACTGGGCTGTTATATCTCCTTACCCAAGCTGTATCACCATCCGGATAGTACTTTATGGTGGCATAATCATCCGCTGACCCGCTACCGCTGCTCTGTCCGGTGACATAGATATTGCCGGAGCCGTCTATCGCTATATCCCAAGCCCGATCATCGCCGTTTCCCGGACCGTTGTATCTTCTTACCCAAGCCGTATCGCCGTTGGGGAGATACTTGATGGTGGCATAGTCGCTTGCGGTTCCACCGCCAGCGCTGTGTCCCGTGACAAGAACATTGCCAGAGCTATCTACCGCAATATTCGAAGGATAATCGTCACCGTTTCCCGGACCGTTGTATCTTCTTATCCAAGCCGTATCTCCATTGGGATGATACTTTATGGTGACATAATCCTGGTCTGTCCCGGTGCTGTCACTGTATCCGGTAACGTAGACATAGTTCGAATCATCCACCGCGATGGCGGTGGCAACGTCGTTCCCGTTGGCTGGTCCATAGTATATTCTAATCCAGGCAGTGTCTCCATTAGGATGATACTTAATGGTAACATAGTCTTTGCCTGAACCGCTGCCTGTGCTCTGCCCGGTTACATAAATATTGCCGGAGCTGTCTATCACTAAATCACGCGTAAGATCATCCCCATTTCCCGAGCCGTTATAGCTTCTGACCCAGACGGTGTCTCCCTGGGGATCATACTTTATGGTACCATAATCGTTGCCGGATCCGCTGTTATAGATCGAGCCGTTCACGTAAACGTATCCGGAATCATCTACCGCTATGCTGCGAGGGTCATCCGCTCCATCTCCCGATCCGTTGTAACTCCTGACCCAGCTGGTATCAACAGTCTGGGCAAAAGCCGGACTTACCAACAACACAACCAGCACCACCCCAAAAACCACCTTCGATGGTTTTAACATGGTAGACCTCCTTGTTTTACCTCACTCCTGCTTCCCCGACTCACGCGGGAAGGACAGGGAAACGAAATGTAGCCGCAGGCTTTTAGCCTGCGCTGGTTTTACGCACCTTGAAGGGTGCGGCTACAAAACCCTACTTCAACAACAGCATCTTCTTCGGTTCTGAGAAATCACCCACCTTCAGCTGGTAAAAGTAAACTCCCGATGCCACCTCATCTCCGGCATCGTTCTTCCCATCCCAGACCACAGATTTATAACCCGAGGTCAGTTCCTCGGAAACTAATGTTTTGACTTTCCTTCCCAGCAAGTCATATATCTGCAAGGTGACGAAACCCGATTTGGCCAGGCTGAACTCTATCTTGGTTGTGGGATTGAAGGGATTGGGGTAGTTCTGGGAAAGAATAAACTCAGACGGCCTCCCTCTGTCGCCGGTCTCGTCCTTTACCTCGCTGGCTGTATGAACGTACTTTATGGTGCAAAAGTCGTCCCCTGTCAAACTGCCAGCGCAATATCCGGTCACGTAGACATTGCCGGAGTCATCCACAGCAATAGCCTGGCCATAATCCGAACCGCTCCCCGTTCCGTTATATCTCATTACCCAAGCGGTATCTCCATTGGAAAGGTACTTCACGGTCGCATAGTCAAGGCCTGCGACCCCGCCACTGCCGCTCGCTCCCGCCACATAAACATTACTGGAATCGTCTAAAGCCATGCCATAAGAGAAGTCACTCCCCGTTGCACCGTAGTCGTATCTTCTCACCCAAACCTGATTGCCGCTGGAGTCATACTTAATAGTGGCATAGTCCTGGTATGATCCGGTGCTGTCGCTGTACCCGGTTACGTAGACGAAGCCCGAGTCATCGGCAGCTATAGCTGTGGCTTTATCGACACCGCTAGCCGGTCCGTCATATCTTCTTACCCAGGCAGTATCACCGTTGGGATAATACTTGACAGTGGCATAATCATAGTTTGTCCCGATGCCGGCGCTATAGCCGGTTACGTACGCGTTACCGGCACCATCAATAGCCAGAGAGGAAGCCTCGTCATACCCTTCTCCCGGGCCTTTGTATCTTCTCATCCACAGAGTATCTCCATTGGGCGCATACTTTATGGTGAGATAATCCAAGCCTCCCACGGTATCATAGCTGGATCCCGTTACATAGACGTTTTGTAGATCATCCAAAGCTATGGCATAGGCGTCATCCACATAGTCTTCCGGGCCGTTGTATCTCCTCACCCAGACGGTGTCGCCTTGGGGATCGTATTTGACGGTGGTATAATCCGCACTCGTCCCACTGCCCGAACTGTATCCGGTCACGTAAACATAACCGGAACCGTCGACGGCTATGGCGTAGGCTTCGTCTGTGGAGCTTCCCGGCCCGTCGTATCTTCTCAGCCAGGCAGTATCTCCTTCCGGGGTGTATTTTATGGTGACATAATCGAAACTTGTTCCGCTGTCATAACACTTTCCCGTGACATAAACATTGTAAAAGCTATCAATGGTCACGGCGCGTGCCCAATCGACATGATCTCCAGGTCCGTTGTAAGTTCTTACCCAGGCAGTATCTCCGTTAGGCAGATACTTGACGGTGGCCAGGTCAGGATTTCCCCCCGCGCCCTCGCAATATCCGGTCACGTAGACGCGGCCGGAGTCATCCACCGCCATGGCCCAGGCTCGATCATCGTCGTTTCCGGGACCATTGTAAGTTCTCACCCAGGCGGTATCAACAGTCTCGGCAAGTACTGGACCTACAAACAACAGCAACATCACCACCCCAAGAACGACCTTTAGTGGTTTCAACATGGTAACGCCTCCTTGTTTTACCTCACACCCTTAGTCCCCATCTCCGCTTGGTGGAGAATGGGTGGTAATGTAGCCGCAGGCTTCAGCCTGCGTTGCATATTCGCACCCTGAAGGGTGCGGCTACAAAATTCCTTCCTCTTACCCTCATCTATCGAAGGGGGAGAGGTCATTTTATAATATGCAAAAGATCTCCTAAAAGAAACTGCATTCTTCCAATCAAAAGAGAAATTCGGGACATTACTGTGTATCCGAATGTGGCTCCGAAGAAGATCATCAAAAACCAAGTGCCAACTCTGGCAGTAGTGCCAAACCAGCCTTTGTGTTCCTTCGAGAAGAAGAAATAGGCCATCGTCGTCGCAATGCCCAAGAATACAATAATTCCATCAACCGACGCCATGCTGCTCATGGTATCCTGCATTTGGGCGAAGAGCTTGGCCTGGATGGTGGCCGGGATGGCCACGCCGGCGCCGGCGCCGATGATCAGGGCAATGGAAATGCGTGACAGCCAGGCCGATTTGGGATGGAACCTGAGCAGCATGAACAACCCCAAAATTCCCGGTATGATGTAATCGAACCTCCCGTCTCTGAACACCGGATTTATCAGCTTGGGCACGACGGTGGTATTCAGGGCGATGACCAGCACGTAGCCCACCGATACACCCACCAGCAGATGCTCGGCGAATCTATAGAAAGGATTGTCCTTGTACAGAAACGAGAAGATGCACAAGGTCAAAGCTGCTGCGATGATGGTTCCGATGTCCATGACTCCTATCGTCCGCTGTTCACCGACGGCCGTCCACCGCCAAACCCTCTAACCCGCTCTTGCGGTGGACTGCGGACGGTCGACTGTGGACGCTTTTTTCATGAAATACCCGACGTTTCCGGCAACCACCAAAAGGATAATCACCAAATGACACACCGACTGTGCATCCATTCCCCTTTGGCCCATTCCCGGCTTGTCGATCAGTATCTCGTATTCCGCCGCTCCTTTGAGTCCGCCCAACAGACCGATCATCTGGCCGGAGGAGAGAAACGGGTAAAACGAAGTGGCCATGGCCGCAGTGCTGGCACAGGCCAGCTTCACATGGTAACGGGAAACGGCATAGTCCACCCACCAGACCGGCATATCGCCGTCGGCCACGGAGATTACCAAAGAAATGTCCTTATAGTTGTGGACCCGCCTCATCAGGGGAATCTGTTTGAGGGGTAAACCCCGGTAATCCTCGGGAAACACTTTGGCAATACCCTCACCCATTCCCAGGATGGCCGCCTGCTGTTGGGGCCGGAATCCCAGGAAGACGTAGTCGGAGCCGTACTTGGCCCCATACTCCTCCGCCGTCTCTCGCATGATCTGCTCCCCGATGGCCGTGCCTTCCGCCAGAAGGGCCAACCCGATCACTTTGAGTTTTCTTCGGAAACAATGACGCAGAATGGCCTGCGCCATGGGTTTGATCTCCGGCAGAGACGATGCTTCGTGGTCGAAGGAGATCATAACCACCGACGCAGAGTCCAGCCCGTTTATCTGGTCGTAAACGGCAGCCACCTCCGAGGTAACCTGGTTAGGCAAACCCAGTTTGATCACCAACGGGACGGCCACCGAAAGAGCAATCAGGACGAATATCAACTGTCGAGACATGTTTGTCTTTTGTAGGTCGGATATGTCCGCAGGACTATCCGACATCACCTTCTGTGTGATTGTGTAGGTCGGATATGTCTCCCGTAAGGGAGACTATCCGACCTCTTCTTCCTTGATCATACAGCCCTTGTCCAAAACCCTCGCCTTCGGCAAGGGATTTCGGACCTACGGTCACTCCTTTCACTCAAAATCCACTTTCTCCAGTTCATCAACTCCGGTGTGTCCCCAGCCAAACGTGTAAGCCCCCCTCTTGACCCACTCTCTGAAGCTCGAAAACTCCCAGTCCTCCGGCCTGGAAACGTAGCCGTGTTTGACCGGGTTGTAGTGAATGTAATTCAGATGGAACTGCCAGTCTTTCTCATCTCTTATCACGTGGTCCCAAAATCTATGTTGCCATAACGTGAGATTCCTCTCGATGGAATAGAGGACTTTGAAGTTGACAGTGTAATTCCGATGAAGCGATTGAAACAGTTTGGAAAAGCTGCATCCTATTGGCTTGATAAGGAAATGGAAGTGATCGGGCAACAGCACGAAGGCTTGCAGCTCATGCGGGTAGCATTCGCGAACCTTGACAAGCGTATCCCAAAAGAGCTCGATGTTTGCTCTCTCCCTGAATATCGGCTTCCTCCTATTTGTCACCGATGTAATGAAATAGACCGCTTCGGGGATGTAGAACCGTCTGATGTTCATGGGTTGATGCTGTGGGTCGGATATGTCCGCAGGACCATCCGACATTCCCTTCTTTGATCACGCACTCTTTGTCTGAAACTGTGTGATCGTGTAGGTCGGATATGTCCGCAGGACTCTCCGACATTTATCTTCTTGACTCTGCACTCTTTGTCCGAAACCCTCGCCTTCGGCTGAGGGATTTCGGACCTACGGTTTCGATCCTCTATTCTTTGCCGGAATCAGCTCGAACTCCCGCAAGCTGCAGCAAGTCTTTCTTGAAGGAAGTTATTAGCCAACGCTCTTTCTCTCTTTCAAAGAAGATGGAGTTGTCGATTCTTGTGGTATCGCTGTCCGCTACCAGCATGGATACATGAACGACGGCGCGAGTGGGCTGGTCGAAGCTTTTCGATAGAGTGTCAATCTCCGGAGACCACCTGCTGAACGCCGTTGAGTCTCCCTCTTGCCTGCCACAAATCGCACCTAATGAATCTGCAGCTCCTGGTGGGAGAATCACACTCATCGTTAGCATCTGATCTTTACCGTGAAATAAATCCACCCCCATACTATCAGCCTCGATAATCAGCTCTCTGTTCGTATGGAGCAGCGATTCAACATATTCGTCTTTGTCCGTGCCGGCGGGAAGAAATCTATCGTTCCCTAGAAGTTCTCTTAATGCGCCTCCGTCCCCCTCTCTGATTGCCCAAGCAAGCCGGAGCGTGAGATCGACAATCTCGTATGAACTGCTAAACACCAATTCAAGCGAGCCGACGTCTATGCCCCGGCCAGCAAATTCACTCGACACCCTAAACATACTGGCGCATCCAACGGTTATCAGTGCAATCAACGCCAGCAGAATGAGTGTCCGGCGATGCCAATCGTGACCACGGTTTCGTTCAAGCATGATTCATCCTTATGTCCAAGCGTCTTCTATCGCAGGTTTTGTAGTCTTGTAGGTCGGATATGTCTCCCGCAAGGGAGACTATCCGACATTCCCTTTTCCGATCACACATTGTCTGTCCGAAACCCTCGCCTTCGGCTGAAGGATCTCGGACCTACTTCCTTTTCAACAAGATCAACGCTATATCATCCGTCTGAGCTAATCCCTTCAAGGACCCTTCCACCTTTTTGAGAATCAGATCAGTCATTCGGTCAACCGGTTCGCGGTGAATTTCAGTAAGATAGTTTTTCAGATTGCCTTCTCCCCAGGGTTCGATCTCCGGCAACCCTGCTTCGGTCAAACCGTCGGTGTACAAGAGCAAAATCTCTTGAGAATTGAGCACGGTCGATCCGGTTCGAAAAACCCAATCGGGGAACATCCCCAGAATCGTACCACCCTGCGTCAGCTCCTCAACCTTACCGTCTTGCCTGACCACCAGAGGAGGATTGTGTCCGGCATTTATGTAAGTCAATTCGCCGGTGGAGTTGTTTAATCTTCCGATGAAGAAGGTAACAAACACATCATCGGGGGTGTCCTTGTATAGGCTTTTGTTGATTCTGTTGACGGATTCGACGGTGCAGCAGTCGTCTGCCAGAGTGTGAAGGGTGGCGTGCAGGTTGGCCATCACCAGAGCTGCCGGTATCCCTTTGCCGGAGACGTCCGCGATCACAATCCCCACTCCGTTTTTAAGGGGTATGATGTCGTAATAGTCTCCCCCCACCTCCTTGGCCGGTCTGAAAAAGGTGGATACCTCGAAGCCCTCGATTTCGATGGGACCACTGGGCAGAAACCCGGCTTGAACCTGGCGGGCCACCTGCAGCTCTTTCTCCAGTAACTCCTTCTCCCTTATCTTCTCGTAGCTTTTCTCCAGCTCCGACTGGAGATGCTCGTAAACCTTCATAAGCAGGGTCACCATCAAGCCGATTGCTGCTGCAATTATCAGGAAAGTAAGGAGCAGTTTGGTTGGCAATCCGTGCATGAAACCGAATTGGACCATCATAAAGAAGAAGAACGTGGCCGCGCCCAGAGCCACTACAAAGAAGGTAAGAGCCCTCATTATCCTGCCGAATGGCTTGGGCAGCGATTCCAACCTGTTGGAAATCGGATCTGCCACAAGAGCGATGGCAAAGCCGATCATGTTTCCGATAACCGGACCCAAAACGGCGGAAGTCATCACCAGGCCCCAGGAGAGCGCTCTGGCAAAGAACAGGCTTATCACCAGGAAGGTGACAAAACCGGCGACGGTGGAAACCAGAAAGACCGTCCAGTAGCCTTTCTTTTTAGATTCGTTCCTCATTCTCAATTAGTTCCCCTGTCCTAAACCTCCGCTTCAGGCGGAGGATTTCGGACCTACGGTTTTCCTCTCAAGCATCGTCATTTCCCGCCGAGATAGGTTCTCTCGATTCCCAGGATGATTCTAAGCGAAGTGGAGATGGTGCCCAGTCCGATCCCGATGTAAAGCCCCCGCTTCGCCGCCATGCTGGGCGTGCGCAAAATCCAGTTGGCCGCGTCCGGAATCCAGTGGGAGACGAGGTTTCCCAGAGGAACCCGTCCCAACATCACGATTATTGCCACGACCAGAAGCAGTCCGGCTTCCCAACTTCGAGCACGAAAGCCGCGATAGGCAGCCGAGGCCACAAAGAAGGCCAGAAGCGAGAACATGGTGGACTGCATGGGGGCCTGCAGGTTGTTGAACGCCCAAAGAAACGGGGTTCCCTTTCCTGTGCCCAGCGACACACCCAGGACGGTCATGGCCAGGAGGCCGGCCAGTCCGATCAGGTTGTATCCCCAGCCCGAGTCCTTTCGAGAGACCTTCTTGGCATTCAGCCTGGCGTAGCTGACGGCTCCCACCAGCAGAGTGAAAACGAAGATGATCTGCATCCAGTCCAGCACTATCTCGTAAGCCGATACCGACATCGGGTGCGGCACAAAGAACTGGATCAGCATGAAAAGGCCGAAGACCAAGCACACGATTATGGGGATGCTTCTTTGCATGAATGCAAAATTCAGAATGAAAAATTCAAGCAGACGCTTGCCCCCAGACGGGCCCGTATGGGCGTCTGGGCAAAGCTACAATTCAAAATTCAAAAAATCCCGGCCAATGCAATTTTTCATTTTGCTTTTTTAATTTCGAATTCGCTACCCCACGTTAAAGAGTTTCACAAACCAGGTGAAACCAAGCATTGCTGCGATTCCTCCCAACAGCGTCAAGAAAACGATGATGGCCTTCAGCCAATCCTGTCCTTTTATGCTTCCCAAGATCTGCGGGTCCTGTGTCAGATAGCCGCTGGCAACGAACAACTCCTCCCCTATTAGAGTGTAGTCGCAGGCCACGATGAAAAAGGAGAGCTGGATGGTTGAGTCCGTCCCGGCGATCTGAAGCGCTCCCACCGAGTTGCCCGTCTCGGCCAGGATCAGAGCCTCCGCCTCGAAGGTGCCGAAAAAGAGATTGGTTGCAGGGAGCTGGCGGGTCATGATGCCGTCGACTGCCGCGGCATAGCCGAACTGGCTTTGGGTGACGAAGAATATGTTGTCCGGATTGAAGGCCTCCGGATGTCCGGCCTTGGAATACGCCTCGAACACCACCTCCTGGGCTGTAGCCATCACCACCGGATCGTAGTTGGGAAAGATCAGGGGGGTATTGTATTCAGCCGTTTTTTCTGCCACGCTGGATAGGATGTTCATGGACGCCATGGTGGCCACCCGCTCCATCTTACCCAGCCCGGAGGAGTAGAGGATGGGTTTCCCCATTTCAGTAGCCCGACCGATGGCGCCCTCCACCGCCTGCAAGCCCGCTATGGGTCTGATGAAAAACTTCCCACCCCGCTTCCCGTAGATGACCAATCCGATTATGATGCAAAAACAGACCAGCACGCCCACCAGGACATTGGTTCGGCCAGCATCGAACCATTGGCTCTTGAGCACGATCGGTCCGGCCACGGCCGAAAAGAACACGCTGTCGCCCCGGTTGGCCTGAAGCAGATAATAGTACTCTATTCCGTTCTGGACGCCGCTATCGACGAAAACGGTGTCATTGGGAGAAACGATTCCGATGGGCTCGAACGCACTTGCTTCAGACGTTGATCTCAGCAGCTGGTATTCTGTTCCGCTCGAATCGCGTGTCAGACCTTGAAAGGACAGGGTGATGCACTGCCCTCCGGCAGCCGAAGTTTTCGTTGCGACTATCTTGACCGGAAGTCCAGAGGCCCAGGCGGAGGACGTAAGCAGAAAGAGGGACAGCCACAAGAGCGTGAATCTGAGTTTGGGCATTGTGATCTCAAAGGAATACCGAAGTTTTTCTTCAAGCTAAAGATTCCCCCTCGCTTGTCAAGCCGAAACTTCCTGCGCGCTTAACGTGCGCGCGTTTCGGTTTCCTTCGGGACCGGAGAAATCGCATCAGCAAGCTGATGGACTCCGTTTTCTCGCACACGAGAGAGAGGAAACCTCTCTGGGCACGCGGACGTATCTCTTTGGTGAGGCTCAAGTCCAATGTTCGAGAATCGAGTCCGTTCAGCGGTTTTCCCTTGACGCGACAGTCCGCAACTGCTATTTTGCAGCGAACCAAAAACTTATAGGAGGTTTTCCATGAGGCTCAAAGCCGCTTTTCTTCTAATTGCGCTGGTGGCGGGTCTGTGGTTTTGCAGCTCCCAGACCTGGGCTGCACCCAACGTGCTGGAAATACTCCAGCAGGCCGACACCTGGATTATCTCGGACACCGCCCGCATCTTGAATTACATCGACAGCTGCGATCAGGTCACCGACGACGTCCTGATGAGCTCCAAGTACTGGCAGCCCACCTATGACGATCTCAGCTTTCTTCTGGGAATAGACTTAGCCACCGACGCACAGGTCGACAACACCGGAAGGTACTACTTTTTGATGCGCATCACCGGTCAAAGCCAGGCGCTTTTCTACATCGACTCTCCCATGGAGTTTCCCCATCAGTTGACCCCCAACAACTGGCCGGACATGGGCATCAATGTGGGCTACTACCAGCCGCATCCTTCGGGCAAGTACCTGTTGGTGGCCATCCATCAGTATGGAGACGAGAATTTCGACATCTACAAGTTCGACCGGGACGGGAAATTCAAGCCTCTGTTGGTGGATCCGGCCATTCAGTTTCGTAGTCCGGTGTTCAAAAACGAGGATGAGTTTTTCGTCATCTCCAACGATCACACCACTCAAACCTTAATCAAGTACACCATCTCCACCGGAAAGATAGACACGCTCTATACCGAAGCGGGCTGGTTCGGGCCGGACGACTATCAGAACGGCAAACTCATCTTAACCCGCTGGCTGAGCTTTTCCGAAAGCCAGATTTTCGTATGGGATGAGACGACAAGGAAGACGACGGATATTAGCAAGGTGGGCTGGTACGCCGGTGGGCGATTCACCGAGGACGGCCGGGTCCTCACCTACTGCGACGCTCTGTCCACCAAGGAGGAGTTTGCCAAGTTCGCCATTATCGATCTAAAGAAACCCAAGCAGCTCAAGCTGGTGTATGATCCCAAACTGGAGATCGACAGCTACGCATGGATGCCGAAGATCGGCATTGCGGTGGGAGCAGCCAACAGGGACGGATACTCCGAGTTGATGGCCTTCAATCTGCAGGGGCAGAAGGTCAACCTGCCTCAACCCGACATCGGCGTGATCATCGACCTTTCGTCCAATGACTTCGGAGACATGGTATTCTCCTACAGCTCGCCGACGGTGCCGCCGACTTTCTATCACTTCCGCCTGGGGTGGGACAGAATCGAGAAGATGGTCCCCATCGCCACTTTCGGCTTCGATTTCTCCAAGATGGAGGTGAAGGTCATCCGCTACCCCTCCCAGGACGGCACCATGATTCCGGCGCTGCTTTACGTGCCCAAGGAGGCCAAGAAGGACGGAAGCAATCCGGCGGTGGTGAACTACCACGGCGGTCCTCCCGGCCAGAGCCGTCCCTACTTCCAGCGCAACATCGCCTTTGCCCTAAGCCGGGGCCTGATCATGATCTTCCCCAACGTGCGCGGCTCCACCGGATACGGACCAGCCTGGGAAAAGGCGGACAACTTGGAAGGTCGCTTCGCCGCCCTGGACGATGCCGTGGGCGCCATCGACTATTTGATCAACGAGAAGTGGTCCAATCCCGACAAGATCGCCATCTGGGGCGCCTCCTACGGAGGCTACACGGTCGATTACCTGGCCACCAATTTTCCTAACAAGTTCGCCTGCGTGGTCTCGGAGGTGGGTGTGGCGGACGTGGACTATTCGACTACTCACGGAGACGTCACTTTCAGCTCCGGCTGGGAAAAGGAGATGGGACCGGTGGGCAGCGAGCTCACCCAAAAGCTCTCTCCCATTTTTTATGCCCGGAATGTCTCCCGGCCCATTCTGTTGACGGCCGGATTTCATGATCCGCGCGTCTTCCCGGGAGATCCCCGCCGTTTCAGCTGGGTCCTAAAGGAGCTGGGCAAGGACGTGCTCTACTACGAGCAGGTCAAATCCGGTCACGGCGGAAGCCAGAAGAGCCAATTGATAGAGGACTTCACGCGCTCGTACGTCTTCATTTTGGATCATCTGCTGAAATAGGCGGAAATGGCGGAATCATTCTGGATTTCGTGACCAGTTGGAAGTAGTGGCGCAGGCCAGTGAGGGCCTGCGCCATCTCTTTATTTGATGGTAGGTGCTGATTTCATTCCGCCGGCTTTGGCCCGATAAATCAGGCGACTACCGCGTCTCGAGCATCTCACGTTTCCCTTGACACTCCATGACACCATTCTTATATTCTGCTTCGAAGCAGAGTCCCCTCGGAGCCGAGACGGCTGCCTATTTTGCTGTCTCACGCCGTAGCTACCGCCTCCAGGCTTGGTGATCCTATGGGAGAAATGCAAATGGAACAGGAAAGCGATCTTATCCTACACAGAAAAGAGAAGCTCAAGAGGCTGAGAGAGAAGAAGATCGACCCTTACCCTTATGCCTTCAAAAAGACCCATCTCTCTTCGGAGATAACGGAACAGTCTGACAAGCTGGAGGCCGAGGGAAAAGAGGTCGCGATAGCGGGAAGAATCGTCGCTCTGAGGCCTCACGGCAAGACGCTGTTTGCTCATCTGAAGGACGGGGCCGGTAAGATACAGATTTACGTGAAGAAAGACGAGGTGGGAGAGGAGAAATTCGAGCTTTGGGACCTTTTCGATATAGGCGATTTTGTGGGAGTGACCGGAAAGGTCTTCAAGACCAGAACCGGGGAGATTACGATCCGAGCGACCGATTATCAGATTCTGTGCAAGTCCCTAAGACCATTGCCGGAAAAGTGGCACGGCCTGCAGGACAAGGAACTGCGATACAGGCAAAGGTATGTCGATCTCATCGTCAACGACGATGTGAAGAAGATATTCCTGCTCCGCACTGATCTGATCAGAGCCTTGCGGGAGTTTTTGGACGGTTTGGGCTTCGTGGAGGTGGAGACTCCCTCCCTTCAACCGCTCTATGGCGGAGCTTTTGCCCGACCCTTTGTGACTCACCACAACGCCTTAGACGTAGACTTGTATTTGCGTATCGCGGATGAGCTTTACCTGAAGAGACTCATCGTGGGAGGATTCGAGAAGGTCTACGAGGTGTGCAAGGTCTTCCGAAACGAGGGAATGGATCGAAATCACAATCCCGAGTTCACCATGCTGGAGCTTTACCAGGCGTACGCCGACTATAACGACATAATGCAGCTTTACGAGAAGCTCCTGAACCATGCCACAACCAAGGTTTTGGGTTCAAACCGGTTCGAATTCGAGGGGAATCAAATCGATCTGACTCCTCCCTGGAGGAGGCTTCCCATGATGGAAGCCATCAGGGAGCACGCCGGAGTCGATCTTGCGGGCAAAAGCGAGGATGAGATCAGGAAGGCTGCGGAAGGTCTTGAGGTCAAGGAGAATCTCAATCGCCCAAAAGGCAAGCTGATCGAAGCCATCTTCGAGACTAAGGTTCAGCCAAAGCTGATTCAACCCACCTTCATCACCGATTTCCCCGTCGAGATGTCGCCTTTGGCCAAGCATCACCGGGAAAAAGAGGGGTTGACCGAAAGGTTCGAGCTCTTCATCGGCGGCTGCGAGATGGGAAACGCCTTCTCCGAATTGAACGATCCCATGGATCAGAGGGAAAGATTCAGGCAGCAGGCCGAACTGGCCAAACGGGGGGACGAGGAGGCTCAGGTGCTGGACGAGGACTTCATTCGCGCCTTAGAATACGGCATGCCCCCCACCGGCGGCCTGGGCTTCGGCGTAGACCGGCTGGTTATGGTGCTGAGCAACACCCACTCCATCCGAGAGGTCATCTTTTTCCCCCAGATGAGACCTGAAGAGTAGTTTCGGGGCCAGGAAGTCGACATTCCATCCCCGGCATGCAGGCGGAGTCAGAGAGCCTCAGCATGTCGCAGACTCACAGGACAAATGAATCTCTCTTTGTTCTCCAGATATGCTTCGGCTTTCCTGTCGTACTCCCGGGGGAAGACCATATTGAGTTACCCGCCGCTCTTTTATTCCATCGAGGCCACCAATCTCTGCAATTTCCAATGCCGCTATTGTCCTCAGCGGTACGAACCGCACGGTTCGGACGATGGCTTGAGGAAAGGACGAATGAACGTCGATCTGTTCGAGAGTATATTGAAACGGATCGTGGAGCTACGGCCCATCTCGCGCTTGTACCTCACCGGCACCGGCGAACCATTGCTGCATCCCCAGCTGGAGAAGTTCATCTCGCTTTCCAACCAGTATGGATTCGTCCCCAGCTTCTCCTCGAACGGATCGTTGTTTTTCCCGGAGAGAAGCAAAAGTCTGTTGAACTCTGGGAAATTCCTCTTGACCGTCGATTTCTCGCCGAGCAAGAACATCTACGAGGACTACCGATGCGGGGGAAACTGGGAAACCGTGTATGACAATCTCAAGAATCTCTTGGCCCTGAAAAGAGAATCCGGCAAAGGCAATCCCCAGATTGAGATTCGCGACATGTCTCCAATTGCCGTGCACTCGGTTAAGGACAAAGAAGAATCGCTATCCGAGTTGAGAAGGATGTTTGTAGGTCTGCCGGTGGAGAGGTTCTCTCAACTGAAACCCCACAGATGGATCGGCAATATCGACAGGAACATACGTGCGGCAAAATCCAAAGGACGTTCGTATAAGCTTTGTACCCATCCCTGGTCCATCTTCGTGATCGCCTGGAACGGGGAGGTGGTGGCCTGCTGCCGCGATTTCGGATGCCAGTACGTGGTGGGCCGAATGGACGGCCAAAGCCGCATCATGGACATCTGGAACAACGAGAAGATGCAGCACTTAAGAAAGGCTCTGGTAGCAAAGAAGCCGCAGGATATAGTCATCTGCAAGGATTGCGATCGGCCCACAACCGGCGGCAGCGTGGCTCGATCCAAGTCGCAGATGATAAAAGCAATCTTTTGGGACAAGATAGCTTCGAGACAATGATTGGCCCTTGCAAATTGTAAGAGCAAAATTCAAAAAGCAAAATGCAAACTTGCAATTCAAAATTCAAAATTGACATCAAGAAACGGGCATTCACGTATGCTCTGGACATCATCAAGTTTATTGATCGCCTCAACAGAACCGACCTTTCCGTTCAGGTCATCGCGCGCCAGCTGATCCGCAGCGGGACGAGTATCGGAGCCAACGTAATCGAAGCTCAGGCCTGCAGTAGCAAGAAGGACTTTACCAATTTCCTCACCTACGCACTGAAGTCTGCCAACGAAACCAAGTTTTGGCTTGCTCTTCTGAGAGAATCAGGCAAGGGGGAACGCGAGTTCGTTAATCGGCTGCTCGATGAGACCAAAGAGCTTGCGAACATTCTTGCCTCAAGCATACTCACCCTAAAGGGCAAACGAAAACCATGATTTTGCATTTTGAATTGCAATTTTGCACTTTTCATTTTGCTTTTTGAATTTGAATCATGTCGTACGAATTCTTCATAGCCGGCCGCTACTTGAGGTCCAAGCGTAAGACCAAGTTCGTCTCGGTCATTACCCTGATCTCCGTGGGGGGGATTCTGATCGGGGTCACGGCTCTGGATTTTCTCCTCTCCATGATGAACGGGTTCGAGAAGGAGGTCCGCTCCCGCATAATCGGCACCACCGCCCATGTCAGCGTCTTCTCCACCTATGAGGAGGGGATCGACAACTACCAGCAACTGATACCCGAGGTCAAGGATATAAAACACGTGGTGGCAGTAGCGCCCTACATCTATTACAAGGCAGCCATCGCCTCCAAATCGGGAAGCGACGGCATCGTGGTGCGGGGCATAGATCCCCAAAAGGAGCTGCTGGTCACCGACCTCAAAAGAAGCTTGACCGAGGGGAGCTTGGATCTGGATGCCGGGGAGGATGAGCTTCCCGGAATCCTGTTGGGCGCCACCTTGGCCGAGAGATTGAGGGTGGGTGTGGGTGACGACGTGGTCCTTTTCAGCCTCAAGGAAGGCTCTCTGACCACCGGTTGGAGCCAGCCCAAGGCCTCCAAGCTCAGAGTGCGGGGGACATTCGAGACCGGCATGTACGAATACGATGCCTCTATGGCCTACATATCCCTTGCCGCCGCCCAGAAGC